>JBGSIZ010000104.1:0-2508 GCA_041742255.1 Marivivens sp.
GCCTCGAGGTCGGATTTGATCGCCCGCGCCAGAACCGGGGCCGCCCCTTCGGTGCCGATGGCCACGATGACCGGGTCCCGGTCCACGATCGCGGGCGTGATGAACGCGCTGTCGTGCAGGTTGTCCACGATGTTGACAAGCGCCCCGTCTGCCCGCGCGATGGCCGCTGTTCGGGCGTCTTCGGCGGCGTCTTCGTTGGCGCCGTAGAACAGCGCGGCGCAGAGCGTGTCACCGGTTTGGAGTGCCCGCCCGATCAGCGTGATTTGACGATCCGACGCCATACGGTAGAGGTCCGGATGCGGGGCCGCCGCATAGACCACGATCCGCCCGGTGGTTTTCAGAAGAATCCGCAGTTTGGCCAGCGCCGCCTCGCCCCCGCCAGAGACCACGATCCGCCGTCCGGCGACGTTGAGAAAGATGGGAAAGTGCTGCATCGGTCTGGTCCTGCTGGGTTGCCCCCAATATAGGACATTTGTTCTGCGAAATACCATTGAGCGCCGCAGATAAGGAACGTATGTTCTGACAAGCCCCATGAATGGGCCATATGTTCGCGGTTCGAAGGGAAAGCGGAATGGCGTTGCAGATTGACGATCTGGATCGGAAAATCCTTGCACAGTTGCAGGCCGATGCGTCCCGATCATTGGACGATATTGCCCGCGCGGTGGGGTCGTCCAAGACGCCCGTCTGGGGGCGTATCCGCAAAATGCGCGAGGCTGGTATCATTGGCCAGCACACCGTCCGTCTGGATGCCGAGGCTTTGGGGTTCGAGGCCTGTTTCTTTGTCCTGATCCGCACCAGCGAACATGACCCCGACTGGCAGCGGCGGTTTCTGAACGCCGTCAAGGCCCGCCCCGAGGTGCAGGAGGCCCACCGGTTGGCCGGCGATATTGATTATATCCTCAAGGTCCGCGTCCGCAACGCCCGCGCCTATGACGCCTTTTATCAGGCGTTGATTTCCGAGGTCCGGGTCCACAATGTGACCGCGTTGCTGTCGATGGAAGAAATCAAATCGACGTTTGATCTGCCGTTGTGACCATGAGCCGGTCCAGCCCGTGAAAGTGATAGACGTCCGCATAGCGCGCCGGTTCTGTCAGACGCAGGCCGGGGCAGAGTTCAAAGAGCGTCTGTAGCCCGAGTGTCAGTTCCAGTCGCGCCAAAGGTGCGCCGACGCAAAAGTGGATACCGCCGCCAAAGCTCGCGTTTTGGGGGCCGCTGCGCGCCGGGTCGAACCGGTTGGGGTCCGCAAAGGCCGACCCGTCCCGGTTGGCCGCTGCCAGAAGGCAGTTCACCGCGTCCCCCCGCCGGAACGTGTGCCCAAAGAGCGTCACGTCCTGTGTCGCCCACCGCGAAAAGATGTGCAAGGGCGGGTCGAACCGCAGGATTTCTTCTACCGTTTTTTCGTCAACGGTGGTGATCCCCAGCCCGAGCAGGGTTTTGACCCCGATGCCAAGCGTATGCACCGTTGCCTCGTGCCCGGCGTTCAACAACAGGATGCATGTCGAAATGAGTTCGTCCGGGCTGAGTTTCTCCCCGCTTTCTTCGGCGGCGATGAGTTCCGAGATGAGGTCATCCCCCGGTGCCGTCCGTTTTTGCGCGATGTAGCCCGTGAGGAAGTCCCGGAAGGCCAGCGTGGCCGCCGCCGCTGCATCCTCGATCGCACGGGTGCGCCGCGCCTGATACATCGCCACCATCGCGTTGGACCAGATCAGCAGGTCCGCCGACCGCGATTCAGGCACCCCCAACAGCCGACAGATGATCCGGACGGGCAGGGGCCGCGCGAAGGCCTCCAGCAGGTCAAATGGCCCGGGTGGAAATTGGTCTATCAGGTCATGCGCCAGCGCCGTGATTTCCGGCCCAAGCCCCGCAATCCGCCGTGACGTGAACGCCCGCAGCACGAGCGACCGCAGGCGCGTGTGCCGAGGCGGGTCCAGTTCGAGCATCGAATGCGCCTCGATGTCGTAAAAGGGTTGGGTGTGGGGTGCGATGGGTTGCGCCACCTGCGCCGGGATTTCGCGCCCGAACCGCCGATCCTTGAGCAGCGTCATCACCGCCGTATGCGACACCGCGCAGACGATGCCGTAATCCCCCCACATGAACAGATCGCCCCCGGCGCGGGCCAGATCGTAAAAGCGGTAGGGGTTCTGGACAAAGTCCGGATCGGTCGGCGATTGGTGCAGCGTTTTCATGGCCGCAGGATTGCCGCGTGGGTCTGGCCATTGCAAGCGCCGCTTTCTACACTGTCCCACGGGAGGAGTGCCGCGCCATGTTCACACGATTGTCCATCATCGCGGCCTACCTTGTGTTTGTGGCGGGGTTATCCGGGCTGGTCTGGTGGTTGGCCTATGGCGAAGCATTGGACCAGTTGGAGCGCCGGGGGCAGGCCGACCTTGCCCTTGCCGCCGACCGGTTGGTCAGCGAATTGCAGCGCACCCGCGAATTGGCTGTGTTTTTGGCCGATCACCCGGCGGTCGCCCCGATGTTGGAGGGGACCCCGATGCGAGAGGGGGC
>JBGSIZ010000105.1:0-1572 GCA_041742255.1 Marivivens sp.
GCCACCGGGACGCGGTCCGGTTGGGCCTTCGTGTTTTTGCAGGGTCCGGATCAGGTCGTCGGGGGTGGGCAGGTCCGCCACATGCGTAAGCCGGATCACCGCCATTTCGGCCGCCATCATGGCGTTGGGCGCAATCGCCACCTCCTCCAGCGATTTGAGCAGCATTTGCCAGAACCGCCCCAGCACCCGCATGGGCAGGGCTGCCGCCATCGCTTGCCCCCGCGCCCGTTCATCGGGTCCGATGGTGGGATCCTCTGCCGCGTCGGGCGTGATCTTGATCACGCTGACCCAATGGCTGATTTCTGCAAGGTCGCGCAGAACCGCCATGGGGTCCGCCCCGTCCGAATATTGCTGTGACAGTTCGGTGAGCGCCCCCGCCGCGTCCCCCCGCAGGATCATGTCAAACAGGTCCAAAACCCGCCCCCGGTCCGCCAGCCCCAGCATCGCGCGCACCTGATCGGCGGTGGTTTCCCCCGCCCCGTGGCTGATCGCCTGATCCAGGAGCGAGGTGGCGTCCCGCGCCGATCCTTCTGCCGCCCGCGTGATGAGCGCCAGCGCGTCATGGGTGATCGACGCCTGTTCCGAGGCCGCGATTTTGCGCAAGAGGTCCAGCATGACATCCGGTTCGATGCGCCGCAGGTCAAACCGCTGGCACCGCGACAGGACCGTCACCGGGACCTTGCGGATTTCCGTTGTCGCAAAGATGAATTTCACATGCGCGGGCGGTTCTTCCAGCGTTTTGAGCAGTGCGTTGAAGGCGTTGTTGGACAGCATGTGCACTTCGTCGATGATGTAGATCTTGTAGCGCGCCGAGGCCGCCCGGTAATGCACGCTTTCGATAATTTCCCGGATGTCGTTGACCCCTGTCCGGCTGGCAGCGTCCATTTCCATCACGTCCACATGCCGCCCTTCCATGATGGCCGTGCAGTGTTCGCAGACCCCGCAGGGTTCCGTCGTGGGTGTCCCTGTCCCATCCGGCCCGATGCAGTTGATCCCTTTGGCGATGATCCGTGCGGTCGTCGTTTTGCCCGTTCCCCGGATCCCTGTCATGATGAACGCCTGCGCGATCCTGTCCGCCGCAAACGCATTCTTGAGCGTCCGCACCATGGCGTCCTGCCCGACCAGATCGGCGAATGTTTCCGGCCGGTATTTCCGGGCGAGCACCTGATAGGCGGGGGCGGTTGTGTCTGTCATGGCTGTTAGTCCTTTGGTCGCGGGCAGGCTATGCTGCTGCGCGTGAGAGGTCCACAGGCGAAGCGGGGGCAGGGTGCCGGAGTTTGAAATTCATGCGTTGGCGGTCGGTGGGGGGCACCTCGCGTTGTGTCCTGTGCCGGGCCGTGGCGGGGATTATGCCACTGATCGCGACCATCTGATTGACTGGCGTCCGGCGTTGGTTGTCACGATGACCGGTTTGTCCGAGCTGGACTGCGCGGGCGCTGGCACCTTGCCCGCCGATCTGGCCACTGCCGGGATTGGCTGGCGTCATTTCCCGGTGGAGGATTTTGATGTGCCGGGGGAGGGTGCCCCCTGGGCCCCGTTGTCCCGCGAGGTGCATCACCTGCTGGCGTCCCG
>JBGSIZ010000106.1:0-5510 GCA_041742255.1 Marivivens sp.
GTCGCGGCAGCGGCGGCCTGTGCCGCGTTGCCGGCAGTGTTGTAGACGCGCAGGTCAATGCGCACACCGGTCAGGTCCGACATCGCCAGCCGGGCGGCGTTTTCAAGGTTTTGTGCAAGGAGCGCGTCGGTCGGATCGCCCGACCCTGCGGGAACCAACAACGCCACCTGAACCGGTGCCGCAGGGTTGATGGACGGCCCCGCATTCGTGCCTTGCGGCACGGGAACGCAGGCCGCGACCCATGCAACGGCAACAAGCGCCATCAGGCGGCTGGCAAATTTCGGGAACCGGACCGGTTTGGCAATCATATCATTCACTCCCTTGGGGGCTTGACGTTTGGGTGGCGCGGGTGGCCTTGCACAGGACACGCGCAGCCGTCATCGTTGCCGAACCATAATACGACAGAGGGCACAAGGGTCTAGGGATGAATTGGGAACAACGGCCACTCTGTGCCGGTTTGTATTTCGTGGCGACCCCGATCGGGTCGGCGCGGGATATCACGTTGCGGGCGTTGGATATTCTGGCCTCGGCGGATGTGATTGCCGCCGAAGACACGCGCACGGCCCGGAAATTGATGGAAATTCACGGGGTTCAGTTGGGAAACCGGCAGGTTATCGCGCATCACGACCACAGCGGCGAGGCGGGCGTGGCGGCGCTTGTGGGGCGGATGGTGGCCGGACAGTCGCTGGCTTATGTGTCCGAGGCCGGAACCCCGCTTGTCGCGGATCCCGGGTTCGAATTGGGCAGGGCCGCGATTGCAGCAGGTGTCCCGGTGACAACCGCCCCCGGACCCTCGGCTGCGATTGCGGCGCTCACGGTGTCGGGGTTGCCGTCTGACAGATTCTTGTTCGTGGGGTTTCTGCCAGCGACACGGGCGGCGCGGGAAAAGACCATCGCAGAACTGCGGGATGGGGCATTTACCATGATATTTTATGAAAGCCCCAAACGCGTTGGTGAAATGTTAGGAGATATGGTGCGAGTGTTGGGAGGGGAACGGGCATGCGTTGTGTGCCGGGAACTGACCAAGAAGTTTGAGGAAATCAGCCGGGGCACGTTGGACGAAGTGGCTGCGATCTATGCCAACCGAACCGTCAAAGGTGAAATTGTTGTTCTTGTTGGCCGGGCTGGGGCCACGGACGTGGCCGATATGGATGTGGAGGATGCCTTGCGCGACGCTATGAAAACCATGCGGATCAAGGATGCGGCGACTGTTGTGGCTGGCGCATTGGGGTTGCCCCGCCGTCAGGTGTATCAGATTGCCCTTGGGCTGGGGTCGGACACATGACCGCGATGCAGTTGGATTTCTTTGCGGATTTGATGCGCGTCGTCTCCTTGCCCGTTGTTGGTCCCGTGCAGGTTGCTTCTGCGGCGCGTCCCGTTCCGATACGGCCCGCCCGGCGGCAGCGCGGGCAGGTTGCCTATTTGTCTGGTGTTGCTGCGGAAAATGGCGTGGCCGACCATTATGCCCGTGCCGGTTTCCCGGTGGTGGCCCAAAGGTGGCGCGGCAAGTCTGGTGAGGTTGACCTGATTCTGCGCGATGGGTCTGGGTTGGTCTTTGTCGAGATCAAGAAAAGCAGCAGTTTTGATCGCGCAGCGCACCGTGTCAGCCGCCGCCAGATGGACCGCATCTGCGGGGCTGCCTGCGAATTTCTGGCAGGCCAACCACGTGGTCAGATGACCGATATGCGGTTTGATGTGGCCCTTGTCGATGGCACCGGACAAATCTGCGTGATCCAGAATGCCTTTGGCGAGGCCTGACGCGCCTTGGGTGTTGCCCCATTGCGGGCGCGGGTTGGATGCGCCATGTATCGGGAAACTGATCCAAAAGGTGCCCGATGACCCTGAACGTCGCATTTCAGATGGACCCGATTGGTCCGATCAACATCGACGGTGACAGCACGTTTCGCATCGCTCTTGAGGCGCAGGCGCGCGGGCACAGACTGTTTTACTATACTCCTGACAAGCTGGCCTATCAGGAAGGCCGGATCACCGCGCGCGGCTGGCCGTTGACCGTGCAGCGCGTCAAGGACGCCCATTTCACCCTTGGCCCTGAACGCGAGGTGGATTTGTCCACCATGGACGTCGTGTGGTTGCGGCAGGATCCCCCGTTCGACATGGGGTATATCACCACCACCCATTTGCTGGACCGTATTCATCCCGCTACTTTGGTGGTCAATGATCCGTTCTGGGTGCGCAATTCCCCTGAAAAGCTGATGGTTCTGGATTTCCCTGACCTGACCCCGCCCACCGCCATCGCCCGCGATCTGGAGACGCTGCGGGCGTTTCGCGTGCGGCATGGCGATATCATCCTCAAGCCGCTGTATGGCAATGGCGGTGCCGGGGTATTCAAGCTGCAGGCGGGCGATGGCAACCTTGCCTCCCTCCACGAGCTGTTTTCGGGCATCAACCGCGAACCCCTGATCGTGCAAAAATTCCTGCCCGATGTGTCCAAGGGTGACAAGCGTGTGATCCTTGTCGATGGCGAACCCGTTGGGGCCATCAACCGCGTCCCGCTGAAAGGCGAGACCCGGTCGAACATGCATGTCGGTGGCCGCGCCGAAAAGGTTGATCTGACCGACCGCGACCGCGAGATTTGTGCCCGGATCGGTCCGACCCTGCGCGAACGCGGCCAAATATTTGTGGGCATTGATGTCATCGGCGACTGGTTGACTGAAATCAACGTGACCTCGCCCACGGGTATTCAGGAGCTGGAGCGGTTCGACGGCACCAATGTCGCCGAACGCCTGTGGCAAGTGATCGAAGCCAAGCGCGGGCGCTGATCCATGTCCTGGCAAATGGCCGCGCTGAATGTCTTGTTGCGCACCATTGCCAAGCCGCATGTCCGCCGCACCAAGGACCCCGTGTTGGCCGCTGCCCGCTTTGAACGTGCGGCCCGTTTGCTGCTTCGCCGTCCCGTCCCCTTTGTCCGGCGGGTGGAGCGGGGCGGTGCCGTGCCCATGACGTTTGTCCGCTCCGGCCCGGTGACACCGGATCGGATGATCCTGTTCCTGCATGGTGGTGCTTATTTCGTGGGGTCTGCCCGTGCCTATTCCGGGCCACTCGCCCAGTTGTCCAAGATGGCCGGGGTCGAGGTGTGCCTGCCCGACTATCGCCTGTTGCAGGACGCCCCGTTTCCCGCCGCTGTTGAGGATGCGGTGGCCGCTTGGGACGTCTTGCGCGCGCGGGGCCTAAAGCCCCATCAGATTGTTCTGGGCGGCGACAGTGCGGGCGGCGGCCTCGCGCTCGCCCTGTTGGCCCTGTTGCTGGCGCGGGGCGAGCGGCCTGCGGGCGTGTTTGCCATGTCCCCCTGGACCGATCTGACCCTGTCCGGGCGCACGTTGGCCACCCTTGGCCCGCGCGATGCCATCATTCCCGTGGACAAGATGGCCGAGGCGATTGGCCGGTATCTGGACGGCGCTAATTCTGCCGATCCGCGCGCCTCTCCCTTGTTTGCCCGGTTCCCCGACCCGCCCCCGGTTTTGATGCATGTCGGCACCACCGAGGCGTTGCTGGATGACACCCAGCGGATGGCGAGCCGGTTGCGCGCGACTGGCGGCACCGTTCGCGTCCGCCTGTGGGACAGGGCCCCACATGTGTTCCACCTTGGCGTGGGTTGGATACCCGAGGCCCGCGAGGCGCTGGCCGATCTGGCTGCCTTTGCTCAGACTTCTCTGGACAGCGCCAACCGGTAACTGACCGCTTCGGCCACATGGGGGTGGCGCACCGTGGCCGACCCGTCCAGATCCGCAATGGTCCGCGCCACCCGCATGACCCGGTGATACCCCCGCGCCGACAGCCCGAACCGTTCCGCCACCCGTGTGAGGAGGGCCCGCCCGTCAGCATCGGGGGTCGCCACCTGTTCGAACATTTGCCCTTCCATGTCCGCATTCACCCGAAGGCCCGGATGATCCCGGAACCGCGCCTGCTGCACCGCTCGTGCTGCCGCCACCCGTTCCGCCACCTGTGCCGAGGTGTCGCCAGACGCGGGCAAATCGAGATCGGTGAACGCCACCGGCGGCACATCGACCCGCAGGTCGAACCGGTCCATCAGTGGCCCCGATATCCGCCCAAGGTAATCCTCGCCACAGACAGGCACCCGCGCGCAGGCCCGCGCCGGGTCCGTCATATACCCGCATTTGCACGGGTTTGCCGCCGCCACCAACAGGAACCGGCAGGGATATTTCACATGTGCGTTGGCCCGCGCCACCACCACCTCGCCGGTTTCGATGGGTTGCCGCAGGGTTTCCAGCACGGCGCGCGGAAATTCCGGGAATTCGTCCAGAAACAACACCCCGTTGTGCGCAAGGCTGATTTCCCCCGGTTTTGCCCCGCGTCCCCCCCCCACGATCGCTGCCATCGACGCTGTGTGGTGCGGTTCCCGGAATGGCCGGACCCGGCTGATGCCGCCGTCGTCCAACAGCCCCGACAGCGAATGGATCATCGAGGTTTCGAGCGCCTCGCCCGCTGACAGGGGCGGCAAGATACCGGGGATGCGTGCCGCCAGCATGGATTTGCCCGATCCGGGACTGCCCACCATGAACATATGGTGCCGCCCCGCCGCCGCGATTTCGAGCGCGCGTTTCGCCCGTTCCTGTCCTTTGACGTCCCGCATATCGCGCCCGATGGGGGCTGCCGTCACCTCGCCCGGTTCGGCGGGGGCCATGATCTGTTGTCCGGTGTAATGCCGGATCACGTCCGTCAGCGACCGCGCGGCGAGAACTTCGGTCGCCCCGACCCACGCCGCCTCGGCCCCGCAGGCGCGCGGGCACAACAATTTGCGCCCGCTTTCTGCTGCGGCCATTGCCGCCGGCAGTGCCCCGATCACCGCCACCAAGGACCCGTCCAGTGACAATTCCCCAAGTGCCACCGTTCGTTCCACGTCATCTCGCGGCAGAATGTCGAGCGCGGCCAGCAGCGCCAGCGCGATGGGCAGGTCGAAATGCGATCCTTCCTTGGGCAGGTCGGCGGGCGACAGGTTCACTGTGATCCGTTTGGAGGGGAGTGCGATGGACAATGCATTGAGCGCCGCGCGCACCCGTTCGCGGGCCTCTGACACCGCTTTGTCCGGCAGGCCCACGATGGCAAAGGCGGGCAGGCCGGGGGATACGGCGCATTGCACCTCGACCAATCGCGCCTCGACCCCTTCAAAGGCAACCGTGTAGGCCAGTGCGGTCATGTCATGTCCCGTTTCCCATTGGTTAACGGGTAGCGGGAACATGGTTTAGGAAAGGTTAACGCGGGCGTTGTGCGTTACATCAGCGCTATGAATTTCACCCATGCGCCCGGGTCTGCCACCGTTTTGTCCCGGCAAAATGCGTTGCAAAACCCAAACACGCGCCCGTCGATGTTGGCCAGATGGGTCACCGGATCCCCGGAATAGGGGCACGTCGCGTTTTCCGGCGTGCCCGTGTCCACGGCGTGGGCCGCAATCGCCGGGGGGCCCGGCCATGGCCGCACCGGGTAATCCCGCGCATAGAATGGTTGATCCGGCCCGTCCGCGTGTCCCATCG
>JBGSIZ010000107.1:0-3459 GCA_041742255.1 Marivivens sp.
GCGCATGGTGCGGCGCCAATCGGCAAGGGGACCACGTCCCGCCACGGTGCGGCGACTGCGGACAGGGGGGACGGGCAACGTCATGCGGGCCAACAGGCGGCGGGCCTCGGCCATCTCGGCCACGCTCATCTGTTCGAAATCCAACTGGCGCAACCGTTCCTCGGCGGACGACGTGCGGGCGGCATCGACATCGATCAAGGTGTCCTCGGTCGGGGTCTCCTCGGGCTGTGACACGGGTCGGTTCTGGTCATCCAGCAACGCCTCGGCGGCGCGCTTCTCGCCAGCCTTGGCGCGGCGGTCCTCCTGCACACCGCGCACAGAAGGGAGCATCAGGCTCATCATCTGTTCCAGATAGCGGGGATCGCGCCAATACAGGCGGAACACTTGGGTAAACACGGCGCGGTGTTCAGGCCGGGACACAAAACAGGCGTGCAGGGTCCAGTAGAAATCGGCCTTTTCGGTGAACCCTGCGGCCTCCACGGCGCGAATGGCATCAATCACGCGACCGGGACCAAGCGGAAGCCCAGCCTTGCGCAACGCGCGGGCAAACCACAGGATATTGTGGGCCAGCTTGCCCTCGTCGGGCAGGTCCAGGGGGGCATATTCAACCACGGGCGACCCCAATACTCATGCTGCAGGCAACGCCGCGCGGGCTTCGTCCAGCAACCGCTTGGCCTCGCTGCCTTCAATGCGCTGAATATCGTCCTGATACTTCAACAACGCGCCCAACGTGTCGGCGATGACCTGCGGGGACAAGGTGATGACATCTAGGGCCAACAGGCACTTGGCCCAGTCGATGGTTTCGGCGACACCGGGTTTCTTGAACAGATCCTCGGTGTGCAACCGCTGAACAAAGGCGACAACCTCGCGGCTCAGGGTTTCGGCGGCCTCTGGGGCGCGGGCCTGCAAAATCTCGACCTCGCGGTCAAATCCGGGGTAATCGACCCAGTGATACAGGCACCGACGTTTCAGGGCGTCATGCACTTCGCGGGTGCGGTTCGAGGTCAGAATGACAATCGGGGGCTCGGCGGCGGCGATGGTGCCCAATTCGGGAATGGTCACCTGAAAATCGCTCAGGGCTTCTAGCAGGAACGCCTCGAACGGCTCGTCGGTGCGGTCAATCTCGTCGATCAACAAGACGGGGGCACCGCCGGGCTGCGGGCGCATGGCCTGCAACAACGGGCGCTCGATCAGATACTCCTCGCTGAACAACTCGGCCTTGAGGGCGCTGCGGTCGGCGCCCCCCGTGGCCTCGGCGGTGCGGATGGCAATCATCTGTTCGGCGAAATTCCATTCGTATACGGCGCTGCCAGCGTCCAACCCTTCGTAGCATTGCAATCGGATCAAACGGCGGCCCAGACTGGCGGCAATGGCCTTGGCAATCTCGGTCTTGCCGGTTCCGGCCTCGCCTTCCAGAAACAACGGGCGGCCCAGCTTCAGGGACAAGAACACCACCGTAGCCAATGCGCGGCCGCACACATAATTTTCCGCCGCAAGCGCCTCCTGCACCGCATCAATGGATTTCATCGCGCCCTCCCTGGCTTTGACGCCTAAGCTGCACCTCAACCCGCCCGCGTCAAGCGGCGCATTGCCAGCACCCGCTTGGCGGCGTAGTCTTTTGATCAAAATCACAGCATCCAGACCGCCGGAGGCCGCCATGACCAACCACGATCCCCACCACACCGCCGCAGGCTTTGGACCGGACCTCGGACCGTTCGACTGGGCGGACCCCTTCCGGCTCGAAGATCAGTTGACGCAGGACGAACGGATGTTGCGGGACGCCGCGCGGACCTTTGCACAGGACGTTCTGCAGCCCCGGGTCATCGCGGCCTACCGGGACGAAGTGACCGATCCGGGGATATTCCGGGACATGGGGGCGGCGGGCTTGCTTGGGGCCACAATCCCCGAAGATTTCGGCGGGTTGGGGGCGGGCTACGTCACCTACGGGCTGATAGCGCGCGAGGTGGAGCGGGTCGATTCGGGCTATCGGTCCATGATGTCGGTGCAATCGAGCCTCGTGATGTATCCGATCCACGCCTACGGCTCGCCCGAACAACAGCGCAAATTCCTGCCCGGTCTGGCGGCGGGCACGCTCATTGGCTGTTTCGGGTTGACGGAACCGGACGCCGGCAGCGATCCGGGCGGCATGAAAACCACCGCGCGCAAAACGGCAAACGGTTATGTGCTGAACGGGTCCAAGATGTGGATATCCAACGCGCCCATCGCAGATGTGTTCATCGTCTGGGCCAAATCGGACGCACACGGCGGCAAGATCCGGGGCTTCATCCTTGAAAAAGGGATGGCGGGGCTGTCGGCACCAAAAATCGGGGGCAAACTGTCGCTGCGGGCCTCGGTGACAGGGGAGATTGTGATGCAAAACGTCGAAGTGGGCGACGACGCGCTGCTGCCCGGCGTCGAAGGGCTCAAGGGGCCGTTCGGCTGTCTGAACCGGGCGCGATACGGGATCGCATGGGGGGTCATGGGGGCGGCGGAATTCTGCTGGCACGCGGCACGACAATACGGGCTGGACCGGCGGCAATTCGGGCGGCCCTTGGCGCAGACGCAACTTTTCCAGAAAAAACTGGCGGACATGCAAACCGACATCGCACTGGGGCTACAGGCGGCGCTGCAGGTCGGGCGGCTGATGGACACAGGGCGGGCAGCGCCCGAAATGATCAGCCTCATCAAACGGAACAACTGCGGCAAGGCGCTGGACATCGCGCGCGCCAGCCGGGACATGCACGGCGGCAACGGCATATCCCAAGATTTCCAGATCATGCGGCATATGATAAACCTTGAAACGGTGAACACCTACGAAGGGACGCATGATGTCCACGCGCTCATCCTAGGGCGGGCGCAGACGGGACTACAGGCATTCTTCTAGGGTTTCCGCGAAACCGCCGCGCGGCGGGCACCTTCCTGCCCTAATGCAACGGCACAAAGCGGGCGACGTTTGAAAGGTGACACAGTGAAAGACGGACCAGACACCGCCCGGCCCTTGGGACGCGACCTCGCCGGATTGACCGGCGCGGATTGGCTCGATGCGCTCGAAGACATGGCGGGCGAACGGGGATTCTTTGAACCACTGGGCAAAAGCCATTCGGCGGCGTTTCTCCATGCGGGCAGCAGCCTTCTGGTGACGTTCGAATCACTGCCGGAAATCTTTGGGCGCAGCGACGCGCACGAACCGCGGGGTTTCGACTTTGTTCGGGACCAGGGGTGGTCGCATCTGGCGGTCCTCAGCCATGACATGGGCTGGTTTCGGCATGACAAACTCTACCGCTACTTCGACCGGCTGATCGACGACGGGTTCTTTGACGGCTTTGACAGGGTGCTATTCATGGGAACGCACCAAGGGGGCTATGCGGCGGCGGCCTATTCGGTGGCCTGTCCGGGGGCGCGGGTTCTGGCGCTGCGGCCCGTGGCGACGCTCGACCCCGACCTTGCGGGCTGGGACAG
>JBGSIZ010000108.1:0-12434 GCA_041742255.1 Marivivens sp.
CGGCGGGTCCGGCAACGACATCCTGATGGGGGACGACGGCGACGACCTTCTGATCGGCGGTCGGGGCACCGACACGCTCACGGGCGGGGACGGGGCCGATGTGTTCGTGTTCGGCCTCAACAGCGGCGCAGACACCCTGACGGACTTTGCATCGGGCATCGACCAGATCGACATGACGGCCTATGCGGCGACGGCACCGGGGCTGTCATTTCTGGACGCGAACGGCGATCTGATCGTGACCTTCGGGGACGGCAGCACGGTGACGCTTCTGGGTCTGTCCACCAGCGACATCAGCCTGAGCGACTTTTTGATTTAAACAGTCAACGCGGTCCGGAACTGCGCCCAGATCGGGCGATGATCGGACAGGTGATAACGCAGATAGGCCTCGAACTCGGACGGGGTGCGGGCCTGCCACAGGTCGGCAAACACGGCCCCGTCAAAATCGAACACGCCATCGGTCTCATAGGCGACCCCGGCATCGCCGGGCAAAAACGCCAACTGGTCGTAATGCTTGCCTTCGGTGATGGTGGTGCCGATGCGGGACTGATGGACAGGAATATGCAGCCCGCGCGCGATCAAGGCATCGTAAACGGCGTCGCCCACCTCGGCGCGGGGCATGTTCATGTCGCCAATCACCACCACATTCTTTGAAAACGCGCGGCCGCGCTTCTGGCGCAGATCGGCCCAGCGGCCAATGGCATAGGTTTCCAAAGCACGGCGGTTCACGGAATGCAGGCTGCCAGACCCGAAAAACAGGTGAACATTCACCACGGTGACCACAAACCCGTCACAGACAAACGCAACGGCATAAGGGGCGCGGTCAAAGCCCGTGAATTTCTGGGCCGTGCCGGGCAGTTTCACATAGCGCTTATCGCTGGGGGACACATCAATCTCGCCAGCAAGGGCCAACCGGGCGACGCGGGCGGTGTCATAGACAAACACCATCCGTTCCTCATTGCCGGTCTGGTCGGAAAACACGGCCTCATATCCGGGCATCAGGGCCAGAACGCGGTTCAGATCCAACAGGTTTTCCTTCACCTCCTGCACGGCAATCAGGTCGAACCACGTCAGGACCTCGGCAATCAGGGCAATGTCACGGTCATCGCGGACCTGTGCGGCATCACCCAGATTGGCAATGTTCCAACTGCCCAACAACAACCGGCCCGGCTGTTTGGCGGGAATGGCGCGGCCGGGCTTGGTATCGCGCCACTGGCGCAAGGCGGCAATCTGGGCAGCAGGCTCATAATCGTATTGAAACGCAGGACGCGGAAAGGGGGGCATGGGGAAATCCGTTCGATCAAATGAATGACACCACCCTACCGCATCGGGCGATTCCCCCAAAATGAAACCGGCCCCGCATGGGGGCCGGTTCGTGGTCCGGGGTCAATGCACCACGGCATCGGCGGGTTTGGGGCGCTGTGACCCGCTCACGCGGTCGCCCACAATCAACCCGTTGACACCGACACGCACCGGGACGGTCTGGCCCTCCAGAATGTCGCCAGCCAAAATCATCTCGGCCAACTGATCCTGCAACGCACGCTGGATCACGCGCTTCAGGGGGCGGGCACCAAACACCGGGTCATAGCCTTCGTCGGCCAGCCACTGCAACGCGGGTTCATCCAGATCCAGCGTGATATTGCGACCGGCCAACCGGGCCTCCAGCCGCTTCATCTGGATCGTGACGATACCGGTCATATCGGCGCGGCCCAATCGGTCAAAAATGACGATCTCATCCAACCGGTTGATGAACTCCGGGCGGAAATGGGCGCGCACGGCGTCCATGACATCGGCCTTGGCATCGGCGGCATCGGTGCCATCGGGCAGCAGGGACAACGCCTGCGACCCAAGGTTGGAGGTCAGCACGATCAACGTCTGCTTGAAATCCACCGTGCGGCCCTGACCATCGGTCAGCACCCCGTCATCCAGCACCTGCAACAACACGTTGAACACATCGGGGTGGGCCTTTTCGACCTCGTCAAACAGAACCACCTGATACGGACGGCGGCGGACGGCCTCGGTCAACACGCCGCCTTCGTCATACCCAACATAGCCGGGGGGCGCACCAATCAGACGGCTGACAGAGTGCTTTTCCATGAACTCGGACATATCAATCCGGACCATGGCGCTGTCGTCGTCAAACAGAAATTCGGCGACGGCCTTGGTCAACTCAGTCTTGCCGACCCCCGTCGGGCCAAGGAACAAAAACGATCCCAGCGGGCGACCCTCGTCGTTCAACCCGGCACGGGCACGGCGCACGGCATTGGCCACGGCACGCACGGCGGCATTCTGGCCGATGACGCGCTTGTGCAACCCATCCTCCATCCGCAACAGCTTGTCGCGTTCGCCCTCCAACATGCGGCTGGTGGGGATACCTGTCCACCGCTCGACCACTTCGGCAATCTGTTCGGGGCGCACGGCCTCCTCGACCATCAGATCGCTCTTGGTCTCGGCCTCGGCCAACTGGCGCTCCAACTGGGGGATGACGCCATAGGACAGCTCGCCAGCCTTCGCGAGGTTGCCTTCCCGCTTGGCAATATCCAGATCGGCGCGGGCGCGTTCCAGATGTTCCTTCAACGCGCGACCGCTCTCCAGCTTGTCGCGCTCGGCCTGCCATTGGGCAGTCATGCTGTGGGCGCGGTCCATCAGATCGCCCAATTCCTTTTCGATCTTGGCCAACCGGTCGCGGGACGCGGCATCGTCCTCTTTCTTCAACGCTTCGGCCTCGATCTGCATCTGCAATATCTGACGGTCCAGCGCGTCCAGTTCCTCGGGCTTGCTGTCCACTTCCATGCGCAACCGGCTGGCGGCTTCGTCCATCAGGTCAATGGCCTTGTCGGGCAAAAACCGGTCGGTGATATACCGGTGGGACAAGGTGGCAGCAGCGACAAGCGCGCTGTCGGATATCCGGACGCCGTGGTGCAGTTCGTATTTCTCCTTGATCCCGCGCAGGATGCTGATCGTGTCCTCCACGGTCGGCTCCTCCACCATCAAGGGCTGAAACCGGCGGGCAAGGGCGGCGTCCTTTTCGACATACTTGCGGTATTCATCCAACGTAGTGGCACCCACGCAATGCAATTCACCCCGGGCAAGGGCGGGCTTGATCAGATTGGCGGCATCCATGGCACCGTCGGATTTCCCAGCACCGACAAGGGTGTGCATCTCGTCGATGAACAGGATGATCTCACCCGCGGCGGTCTCGATTTCCTTGAGGATGGCCTTCAGCCTTTCCTCGAACTCGCCCCGGTATTTGGCGCCGGCAATCAAGGCACCCATGTCCAGCGCCATCAAACGCTTGTTGCGCAGGCTCTCGGGGACATCGCCGTCCACAATGCGCAGGGCCAGACCCTCGGCAATGGCGGTTTTGCCCACACCGGGTTCACCAATCAGAACGGGGTTGTTCTTGGTCCGGCGAGACAGGATCTGCATGGCACGGCGGATTTCCTCGTCGCGGCCAATGATGGGATCAATCTTGCCCATCCGGGCAGCCTCGGTCAGGTCGCGGGCGTATTTCTTCAGGGCGTCATAGCCGTCCTCGGCGCTGGCGCTGTCGGCGGTGCGGCCCTTGCGGACATCATTGATGGCAGTGTTCAACGCCTGCGCGGTGACCTTTCCGGCGTCCAATGCGTCCTTGGCGGGGGATTTCACCATGGTCAGGGCCATCAGGATGCGTTCAACCGGGACAAAGCTGTCTCCGGCCTTGGCGGCGACCTTTTCGGCCTCGTCCAGAACCTTGGCGGTGGCGTTGTCCAGATAGACCTGCCCGGCGTCGCCAGTAACCTTGGGCATCTTGGCCAAGGCCAGATCATTGGCTTCGCGGACACGGGGGACCGCGCCACCGGCGGCGGTGATCAGATTGGCGGCAAGCCCCTGATCGTCGTCCAGCAATGCCTTCAGCAGGTGTTCGGGGGCCAGCCGTTGATGGCTCTCCCGCAGGGCGATCGTCTGGGCGGCCTGAATGAAACCGCGCGACCGCTCGGTGAACTTTTCAAGGTTCATGGGGTCTCTCCTTTGCAAAAGCACCCGAATGTCGAAACGCCCGCCTGTGCGGCACGCCCCTGTCGGGCCTCAACAAACAAATGGTATCACAACCGGGCTTTCGCAAGCCTTGCGCCAGATCAAGGCGCGCTTGACAGGGCACGGCCCCCGGCCCAAACGGACTTAGCCCGGCAAAAAGGACGAAACCATGCCTGCAGATGACCGCCTGATCGTTGCACTCGACGTGCCCAACGCCATCGAAGGACTGAAACTGGCGGACATGCTGGGGGACAGCGTGTCGTTCTACAAGATCGGTCTGGGGATGCTGACGGGTGGCGGGCTTGGGCTGGCGATGGAACTGGCGGACGACCGGAACAAACGGATCTTTCTGGACATGAAACTCTTTGACATCGGCGCCACGGTCGAGGCGGCGGTGCGGGGTCTGTCCCAATTCGGGTTTGATTTCCTGACGGTCCACGGCGACCCCCATGTGGTGCGGGCGGCGCGCAATGGGGCGGGGGACACCTCGCTCAACATTCTGGCGGTGACGATCCTGACCTCGCTGGACCGGGCAGATCTGGACGCAAGCCTGTATCAGGCGGGAACGGTGGCGGACCTTGTGGTGGAACGGGCAGACATCGCGCTGCGCAACGGGGCGGACGGGATCATCTGCTCACCCCAAGAGGCGGCACAGGTCCGGGCGCTGCCCTCGGCCTTGGGCAAACGGATCGTGACACCGGGGGTGCGGCCTACGGGGGCGGCGCTCGGGGATCAGAAACGGGTCATGACACCGGGGGATGCGATTGCGGCCGGGGCGGATCATGTGGTGATCGGGCGGCCCATCTGGGCATCGGCAGACCCGCGCGGGGCGGTGGCGGCGATCATGGCAGACATCCGCAACACCGCACCCTAGTTATCGTTGATATCGCGGTCCCAAATCTTGACGTCGCCGCGCTGACGGCCCAGCGCGCGACGGACCACCAGAAACGCAATCAGCGACAAGGCGGTGAACGCCACCAGCGACCACGGCAGGGTGACGGACGGAATACCGATCAACACGACGCCCGCCATCACCATGGCGCCCATCGCAAACCCAAGGAAAATATAGCCGGGCACCAGCACTTCCAGAATGCCCAGCACCATCGCGGCGGCCATCCACACCCACCACAACGTCCACCAATTGTCGGGCATCACATCCGGCCTTTCAGCATCTTGAACGCGTCACCAAAGGCGTCCATGGCATTGGCGGGGACAACGATGGTCTGTTTGCCCGTGCCATTGCCAAGGGCAATCAACGCTTCGACCTGTTTCAACGCCACCTGATACTGGGCGGCTTCCAACCCGTTGGCGGCAATGGCCCCGGCGACAACGCCGGTGGCATAGGCTTCGGCATCGGCCTGCACGCGGCGGGCCTCGGCAACCTTTTGGGCGGCATACAGATCGGCATCGGCCTGCAATTCGACGGACCGCTTGCGGCCCTCGGCCTCGGTCACCTGGGCGCGGCGGGCACGTTCGGCGTTCAACTGCTGCAACATGGCGGCGCGGGTGGCCTGATCCAGATTGACGTCCAGAATTTCGGCGCGGGTCACTTCGATGCCCCAATCGTCCACTTGATTGGCAACCTGATCGCGGACAGCCTGAATAAGACTGGAGCGGTTTGCCTGCACTTGGTCCAGTTCCATCCGGCCAATCTCGGACCGGACAATCCCGGCCACGGTGGTGGCAATGGCGCCGTCCACATCGCGGATCCGGTAAACGGTCTTTTCCGGCTCGATGATGCGGTAAAACACGCTGGTTTCGACGGCGACCAACACGTTGTCGCTGGTGATGGCGTCTTGGCCCATGGTGGGCAACTGGCGTTCAAGAATGGAAATCTTGTGGGCCACACGGTCCAGAAACGGCACAATCACGTTGAACCCGGGGCCAAGCACCGAATGGAGGCGGCCAAACCGCTCCACCACGAATTTTTCGGATTGGGGAACAATACGAACCCCCATCAGGATCACGGCGATAATCAGGATCGCCAACAACAGCAGCACGATATTGCTGCCCACGAATTCCAACAAAATCTGTTCAATACCCATAATCGGTTATCCTCTATGCATTGCGGTCAAGATAGGCAGCGCAGGGGCGATTGAAAAGGGCCAGTGTCCTTATCGGGCAGTCAGGGTTTCCACACTCAGGATGGTGGGCAGATGGCGGGCGGCCTCGATCCACGTCTCGCCTTCGTCCGCGCTTGAAAACACGGACCCGGTGTTGGTGCCGAAATAAACGCCCGCCGGGGTGGCGGTATCGGCGGCCATGCCTTGGCGCAACACGGTAAAGAAGCAGGGGGTCGCGGGCAGACCGGCGCGCTTGTCGGCCCAACTGCGGCCACCGTCGCGGGATGTCCAGACGGCAGCGCGGGCATCGGGGGGGAACCGGCCCTCTTGATCGCCATTCAGCGGCACCACCCAGATCTGATCGGGGTCGCGGGGATGAACGGCAATGGGAAACCCGAACGTGGAGGGCAGACCCTCGGTCGCATCTTCCCAACTGCGGCCGCCATCGGCGCTGCGATACACCCCATGGTGGTTTTGCTGATACATCAGGTCGCCACCCTGCCCCGGCGCGCGCTCCGGGGCGCGCACGATATTGTGGACACAATGGCCGGTTTCGCCGCCTTTGGGGGCGGCAGGGTGGTCATGATGGGAATGGTGTTCGGCATTGGACAACCGGTTGCGGCGGTCCCATGTCTTGCCGCCATCCTCGGTGGCAAACACGCCGGCGGCAGAAATACCAACCCACATCTTGGATCGGTCCGCAGGGTCGGGCACGATGGAATGCAACACCAACCCGGCAGCACCGCCATGCCAATCGGGGCGAGAGGGGTGATCGGTCAGGCCGTCCACCCGTGCCCATGTGACACCGCCATCGGTGCTGGCCAACAGATTGGCAGGCTTGGTCCCGGCATAGACGGTGCCATGGGCAAAACTCAGGGACCACACCTGGGCGAAATCCTTGGCAAACGGGGCGGGGGTATCGGTCCAGCCAATCATCTTGGCGAAATCGGGGTCGGTGGCGGCCCACTCGTCCATCTGGCCATGGGTCAGCTTGGTCAGGGTCCATGTATCGCCGCCATCGGTGGACCGCCACACCCCGGCACCATGCCAATCGCCTCCACCGCCAGCCCACATATGGCCGGTGTCAGGGTCGGCCACGACATGGTTGATCGGCCAGCCCTCGCAATACGGACCCTTCACCTCGAACGCACCACGGGCGGCGTCGGATTTCAACAGAAACGCACCCTTCGTGGTGCCAACAAGAACGGTAACGGGGGCAGACATCGGGGCACTCCATCTTGGTCTTTGGGGATAATATCACAGGGGCGTGACCCGACCCAACGGATTTCGATGCCCCCCACGGGCACTCCCTGCTAGACTGTGGGGATCATGCCCGCCCTGTGCCGCGCCTGCCTTGCCACGTTTGACACCGGGACACGTTGCCCGGGGTGCGGGTCGCCGCGCGTGACGCGGCATCCGGAACTCTTTGACCTCACCATCGCGCACATGGATTGCGATGCGTTCTATGCGAGCGTTGAAAAACGGGACAATCCGGAATTGGCGGACAAACCGGTGATCATCGGGGGCGGTCGGCGGGGGGTGGTGTCCACGGCCTGCTATGTGGCGCGGATCAAAGGGGTGCGATCGGCGATGCCGATGTTTCAGGCGCTCAAACTCTGCCCGGACGCGGTGGTGGTGCGACCCCGGATGGAGGCCTATGTGGCAGCATCGCGGGCGGTGCGGGCGCTCATGGATGAACTGACGCCCAAGGTCCAACCGCTCAGTCTGGACGAGGCATTCATGGACCTGTCTGGCACCCAGCGGCTGCACGGGCACCCACCTGCGGTGATGCTGGCACGGCTGACCAAACGGATGCAGGACGAACTGGGGCTTACCGGGTCCATCGGGCTGTCGCACAACAAATTTCTGGCCAAGGTGGCGTCGGATCTGGACAAACCCCGTGGGTTTTCGGTGATCGGAGCGGCGGAAACGGTTGAATTTTTGCGGCCCCGGTCGGTGCGGCTCATCTGGGGGATCGGTCCAGCGGCGCAAGACAGCCTTGATGCGGCAGGCATCCGGACCTTCAACGACCTCTTGCGCTGGGAACTGGAGGATTTGACGGCGAAATTCGGCGGCATGGGGGCGCGGCTGTGGCATCTGGCGCGGGGACAGGACGCGCGGGCGGTATCGGCGCACGAACCGGTCAAGGGGCTGTCAAACGAAACCACATTTCACGACGACACCAGCGACCCAGGAATTCTGGACGGGCACATCTGGCGGCTGGCGGAACAGGTGGCGGGCCGGGCCAAGGCACGGGATCTTGCGGGGCGGGTCGTGACGCTCAAACTCAAACGGTCCAACCACAAACTCCTGACGCGGCGGCTGTCGCTGCACCAGCCCACGCAACTGGCAGACACGATCTACCGCACCGCGCGGGCGCTCTTTGACCAGACCGGGGACCAAGGGCCCTACCGGCTCCTCGGGGTCGGGATCAGCGACCTCGTGCCCAGCACGGATGCCGATCTGGAGGGCGACCTGCTGGACCCGGATGCAGGCAAACGGCAACAGGCGGAACGGGCGCTCGACCAGATCAAGGCACGATTCGGCAAGGACGCGATCCTCAAGGGGCGGGCGCTGCGGTGATCCGGACTAGGGGGCGAATATCAAATGGATCAACGTGATATCCACCGCGTAATAGGTCCAGTGGATGGCATAGGTCACGAAAAACCCCAACGGCACGCGCAACAATATCCACGGCACGGCGGCCCCAAACACCGTCGCGGCAACGGCATACCGGATGACATACAGCGGGTTGGGATAACTCAACGCCAACGTCAGGTGAAACCCGCCAAACAGAACGGCAATCACCACGGAAATGCGCAACACGGACATATTCAGGCTGGCCAGCGCATGGACCAGCACAACAATCAGAATTTGCTGAAACAGGATCTCCAATGACTTGGGCAGGAAATACCACGAATTGGCGGAAAAGAATTCGACGGGAGGCTGGCTCTGGGTCCAGACGGCGGGGGGCAACACCGGCAAAACCAACAAGGCAAAGCCGGAAAACAGGACAATCATAACAACAGCCGGCAGGCTATAGCGGCCCATCTGGCCCCACGGGTCAAAGTCGCGGAAAAACGGGCGGAACACCATGAACACGGCAAACGACCACGCGGCGTAATAGGCGGTATAGGCGACGGGGGCATCGTTATACCCGATCTCGGCCCCCAGCAGCGGGGCAATCCCGAAATATCCGACCGAAGACAGGCTCCACGCGACGGCGACCGCAACAAACACCAACACGGTCCGGGTCAGTGTCGGGTGCATGGGATCTGCCTACTCTGCCGCGACCCGGTGTTCGTCGGGGACGCCAATCCGGGCAATCTCGGCCACGACACCCTCAAGGACGGCGCAAAAGGCGTCAAAATTGGCGTTCGGCTCCACGGTGCGTTCGTTCATGTATAGGGCGCGGTCAATCTCGACCTGCACGGCGTGTTGGTTGCGGGACGGACGGCCATAGGCTTGGGTGATATAGGCCCCGGCAAAGGGCATGTTGCGGGCAACGCGCAGCCCGGCGCTGGCAAACGCGGCCTCGATCTGTTCGACGACACCACCTGCGGCGGCGGCACCAAACCGGTCGCCCAACACAACATCGGGGCGGGGGGCACCGACAGGGCCGACATTTTCAAGGGCATCATGGGGCATGGAATGGCAATCAATCAGAATGGCCGCGCCAAACTGGGACAACGATTGGTCCACAAGGGCCTGCAACTGGTCGTGATAGGGATGCCAACACTGGCCCATACGGCGGTGGGCATCTTCAAGGGTGATCTTGCCGGAATAAATGGCGCGGCCATTGGCGACAACGCGGGGAATCACCCCCAACCCGCTGGCCACACGCGGGTTATGATGGGTGCGGCGGATGGTTGCGATCAACGCAGGGTCCAATTCGTCGGCGGCGCGGTTCAGATCGACATAGGCGCGGGGGCAATCAGCGGCCAGCAACGGGGCACCGTGGCGGGGGGCGCTGGCAAACAATTGGTCCACATAGGCATCCTCGGACGACCGGATTTCCCGTTCATCCAACACGGCAGCGCGCAAAAACGCAGGGTCATAGACGCGGCCGGAATGGGGCGACGCAAAGATGACGCTCGTCGTGCGGGCGTGGGGCAGGATCAAATGGAACGGGTCAACGGTCATTGGGACTCCTCTACGCGTAAACATAGGCCGAAAAATGACTTTGCCAAAAGCCCTTGATCCCCCCTTCGACTCCTTTTATAGCGGCTAAATCCGACGCAGACCGTGCTGCGTCCTTATGCGTTGTAAGGGCGTCGTGTGGTGTGCAAGGTCATGGGCGGTTAGCTCAGCGGTAGAGCACTACGTTGACATCGTAGTGGCCACTGGTTCGATCCCAGTACCGCCCACCATGTTTCACTGGCCCTCACAGGCTGAACTGTAACGAAGGCGCAATCGCCGCGCCGCGACAAGGAGATACTGGGATGAAAGTCCGCAACTCGCTCCGTTCGCTCAAGCAGCGCCACCGCGATTGCCGCGTCGTGCGCCGTAAGGGCCGCGTCTACGTGATCAACAAGACGCAGCGCCGGTTCAAAGCCCGTCAGGGCTGATCCGGTCCCCGCAAGGGTCGAACAAACAGGCCGCGCACCGGAAACGGGCGCGGCCTTTTTCATGGGTCAGGGGCCCTGCGCAAATGTCGGACCCAAATGTCCGGCGCAAATGTCTGGCCCGAAATTCCGACTGGCCAGAATCGGGGGCATCCGACTAGGGTGCGGCATATTCATTGGCAACCCAAACAAGGGATTTCGACATGACCGCTTTCACCACACGCCTCGCGTCCACTTGCCTCCTCGCATTGGGCACAGCCAGCCCGCTTTGGGCACAATCCATTGATTGCGGTGGTCAGGCGCCGGGGGGGCAATGGATCGGCGGCAGCGAACAGGCGTCCGATATTGCCACCGCCGGGGCCTATCAGGAACAGATGGCGCTGGTGCTGGGGGGCAACACCTATGCATCGCTCTTTACCCTGTCCACAGACGCGCAGGTCCGGATCGAGGCGCAGGGGCGGGGTGCGGGCGACCCCACGGTCGATCTTTTTGACTCGGACGGCAACATCGTGATGTCCGACGACGACAGCGGCGGCAACGGCAGCGCGCGGGCCGAGGTGGACTTGGCCGCCGGAACCTACTGCGTCACCACACGCAGCTTTGACAACGCGCCGATGACCGCCTTTGTGCGGATCGGGCTGACGGATCAGGAACCCCTGACCGAAGGTCTGGACATGACCCTGCCGCCCGATGGGGGTGACGATATGGGGCAAATCGAACAAGGCGGCGTTTGCGATGCCTCCACACCGGCGGAACCGCTGGCGATGGGAACGGCGGGCACGGCGAGCGTGGCCGACGTGCCATTCTGGCGCTTCACCCTGACGCAGGCGACGGGCGTCACGGTCACCGCCGAAAACGACATGGCGGACCCCTACATCACCATCTATGACAACGGGGGCAACTACATCGGCGAAAACGATGATTTCGACGGGCTGAATTCACGGATCGACGTGACCGAAATCCTGGAACCGGGGGACTACTGCATCTCCATGCAGGCCCTGTCGGACACCTCGGCCCCCATCACGGTGTCAGTATCTGTCTATGACGCGGTCGCAGCACAAGCAGCCCTTTATGACCGGGGCGAGGCTGTGCCGCCGCTTGATGGCAGCTATCCGGTAACGGCACTCGGACAACTCGACAGCCGAATCCGGCAAGACGCAGCAGCATCCGACGCGGCGCAATGGTTCAGCTTTGAGGTGCCGGCCACCGGCGGTCTGGTCCTGATCGAAGCAGCGAGCATGGACGGCACCGGGGACACCTATCTGCGGCTCTTTGACGATCTGGGGCGGCTGGTGTCGGAAAACGATGACAACGGCAACGGGCTGGACAGCGCGCTGTTTACGCGGGTGTCACAGGGGACATACCTCGTGGCGCTCTCCTCGCTCGGGGACGGATCGCCAGCCGCGCGGCTGGTGTTTGAACGGTATCTTCCGGCCAAATAAGGGCGGCTATCGCCACCGCAGGACGTGCCATGTGGCAGTGCCATCCGGCACGTCCCGGATCAACCGCCAGCCGCGCCCGGCAAACACCGGGACGGCACCATGGGCGGCGGTGAACATGTGGCGATGACCCAACCGGGTGGCCTCGGCCTCCAACATGGCAACAATGCGCCCGGCCACACCTTTGCCGCGCCACGCCGGGGAAACGCATAGCCCAACAACCCACGGACCTTCACTTGGGGCGGCCCCGAACGATGTGTGATCCAGCGCGCCAGTGCCAATAACCGCGCCGCCCGCATCCAATGCAACAACGGCCAACGGCACGGCGGCCTTGCCGCTGCGGCGGGTGGCGT
>JBGSIZ010000109.1:0-4160 GCA_041742255.1 Marivivens sp.
CCGATCCCGGCACCCCGAGCGTGAGCATGGGCACCAGCGCCCCGCCTGCTGCCGCGTTGTTCCCGGCCTCGGGTGCTGCGACCCCTTTGACCGCTCCTTGGCCAAAGCCGCCCTTTTCCCCGGCGATCCCTTTTTCCATCATGTAGGTCATGAATGATCCCAGCGATGCCCCCGCCCCCGGCAGGACCCCCGCAAGGAACCCCACGACCGACGACCGCAGCATGGTCCATTTGGTGTCCCACAGGTCCTTCCATGGCACTGTGATTTTTTCCAGTTTCACCCCCACAGCCGAGCTTTTGCCGTGGGTTTCGATGAACACGAACACTTCGGACACCGCGAACAGGCCGACGATCGCCACGAGGAAATCAACCCCGTCCGACAGGTGCAGGTTGCCCCCGGTGAACCGTGCAAAACCGGCGTTGTTGTCGATCCCGATGAGCGCGATGGACAGGCCGATGAAGGATGCCAGCGCCGCCTTGCCCTGATTGTTGGACGCCATGCCCCCGAGCGTTGCGAATGCCAGTGTGTAGAGCGCGAAGTATTCCGCAGGCCCGAATTTATACGCGATCCGCGCGAGGTAAGGTGCCACCAGCGCCAACGCAATGGTCGCCAAAAGCGCCCCCACGAACGACGCCACCCCCGAAATAACCAGCGCGTCCCCCGCCCGGCCTTGTTTGGCCATGGGGTAGCCGTCCAGCGTGGTCATCATCGCAGGTTCGTCCCCCGGGATGTTCAAGAGGATCGACGAAATCCGCCCGCCATACATCGCCCCGTAATAGACCGAGGTGAGCAGAACCAGCGCCGATGTCGCGTCCAGTCCCATCGAGAACGTGATCGGGATGAGGATTGCCACCCCGTTGGATGGCCCAAGCCCCGGCAAGGCCCCGATGATCGTGCCCAGAAAGCACCCGATTACCGCAAGCAGCAGGGTCCAGGGGGTGAGCGCCACAGAGAATCCGAGCGCGAGATTTGAAAATACTTCCATGAAAGGCTCCGTGTCAGCCCAAGAGGCCGCGAGGGAAGGGGAGCAGCGAGAGGCCGAGCGCGTATTTGAACACGACGAACAGACCGACCGACAGCCCAACCCCAATCACCGGCGCGAGCCGAGCGTTGGGCGTGATCTGGTAGCTGAGTATCCCCGCCGCGATGGCGGTGGGCACAAGAAACCCCAGTGGTTTGAGCGAGTAGGCATAGGCGAGCAAAACCAGTGTCGCAAAAGCCAGCGACAAGAGCGTGCGCCCTGTGGGCCATGCCGGTTCCGGGTCGGGTTTCAACATAACAGCCAGCGCCGACAGGATAAGCCCGGTTCCGATGACATAGGGAAAAGCCTTTGGCCCAAGTTTGTCAAAGATGTTGCCGGCGGGAAGGTTGTAGGCGCTCGCGATAAACGCGAGCGCCACAACGATCACGACCGCCCCGAAGATGCGGTCTGTTTTGATCACTGGATCACACCGATTTCTTTGGACAAGGCCTCGGTTTCGAGGATGACCTGATCAATCCACGACTGGAAATCGCCGCCGACCTTGACGAAGGGCGCAAGCCCGTTGTCCGCCATCGCCTGCTGCCATTCCGCGCTGTCTGCCACGGCCTGAAGTTTGGCCGCCCATGCGTTGAATTCATCGTCCGAGATGCCGCCGGGGACATAGAGCCCGCGCCAGTTCACGGCCACAACGTCAAAGCCTTGTTCCCGCGCGGTGGGGATGTTGTCAAAGCCGGGCACCCGTTCTTCGGTCATTACGGCCAGAACGCGCACTTCGCCCGAGTTCACAAAGCCGATGATTTCGGACATGTCGCCGGTCATGGCCTGCGTGAAGCCACCCACGGTCTGGGTGATGGCGTCTGCGCCGCCGTCCACACCGATATATTTGATCTGGGTGATGTCCTCGAACCCGGCGGCCTTCATGATCTGGAGCGGTTTCATGTGGTCGAACCCACCAGCCGCCGAACCGCCTGCAAAGGCAACCGAACCCGGATCGGCTTTGATCGCTTCGACCATGTCGCCAAGCGTCTGGAACGGGCTGTCTGCGGCCACGACGATCACGCCGGGGTCACCAGCAATCGCGCCCACGAACCGGACCTGATCCGCAGTTGCGTCGCCAAAGGCGCGCTGGGCCAGACGGGTGGTGGTTGCGGACGAGGCCGCCACGATGAGGTCTGCATCGGTGTTGCGTTCGGCCACAACCGTGGCATAGGCCAGACCGCCACCGGCACCGGCCATGTTGGTCACCTGCACGGGCGCGTCAACCTGACCGATGTCAAAGAGGATCTTGCCGATCTGACGGCAGGTGAAGTCCCAGCCGCCGCCCGGATTGGCGGGTGCGATGCATTCGGTGGCAAAAGCCGACCCTGCAACAGCGGTAAAGGCGACGCTGGCAAGCAGCGTCCGAAGTGTTTTGGTCATGGGGTTCCTCCCTGAGATCCCTGTCGTGGCATGTGGCGGCGGCGACCCCTCCCGGGTTGCCTCCCCTTGCGCCGGGCACTGTTGGCCTGCAACCTGACACGAACCTGTCATGTTGGCAGAAATTTGGGGGAGGCCCGCCGATGCGGTTTTTGCTGGTGGAGGACAATCGTGATCTGGCTGCGTCCATGCTGGCCCGGCTGGCGCTGGATGGGCACGGCGTGGATTGGGCCGCGTCATTGCGCGAGGCCGAGGATCATCTGGCCGCTGCCCCCTATGACCTGATCCTGCTGGATATCATGCTGCCCGATGGCGACGGCCGCGATTTTCTCGCCGCCCATCGTCGCGCCTGCCGGGACACCCCCGTCATTGTCATGACCGCCCGGTCGGCGGTGTCCGACCGCGTTGCCCTGTTGGATTCAGGGGCTGATGATTACGTCACGAAACCCTTTGATTTCAACGAGCTGGAGGCCCGTGTTCGCGCCGTTTTGCGCCGTCGTGCGGGCCGTTCCCAGCCGGTTGTCACCTTTGCCGATCTGGCCTTTGACCCTCGCGCCTCAAGCCTGTCTGTGGATGGACATCCTTGTGATCTGCGCAACCGCGAATTGCGTCTGTTCGAGATATTGATCGCCGCCCCGGACCGGATTTTCTCAAAATCCCATTTGTGCGACCGGTTGTTTTCTGCCGCCGATGCCGTCAGCGACAATGCCATCGAGGTCTATGTGGGCCGCCTGCGCCGCAAGCTGGAGGGCAGCCGCGCCCGGATCGAAACCGTCCGCGGGTTGGGTTACAGGTTGACCGCCGGATGATCGTCCGCCCCCCCCGGATGCGTCCCAGTCAGCCGGTTGCCGGATCGATTCGCCGTCAGTTGGTGGTGC
Source organism: Marivivens sp. (assembly GCA_041742255.1). Lineage (GTDB taxonomy): Bacteria > Pseudomonadota > Alphaproteobacteria > Rhodobacterales > Rhodobacteraceae > JBGSIZ01. The sequence goes on from JBGSIZ010000109.1 coordinate 3,277, forward strand.
AGTTGCTGCTGGTTGCCGGTGTTCTGGCCGCCCTGTTGTATGTGTCTGTGCGCACCGTGGCCGGGTCCGCCGTTGAAACCACCCAAGACAATGTGCTGGGTGCCGCCACCATCGCCATTGCCGAGGAATTGCGCGGCGGCGATGAGGGTGTCGCCGTTGAAATCCCCTATACCGCCTTTTCCATGCTGGGGTCTGTCGGGCAGGACCGCGTGTTTTACCGCATCGTCATTGCGGGCGAAACCGTCACCGGATACCCTGATCTGCCGGTCCCCGATGGTCCCATCCCCCCCTTTGATCCCCGGTATTATTCCCGCCCGTTTCAGGACACCGTTGTCCGGTTGGCCGCTGTGGAGCGGTCCGTTCTGGTCGCTGGTCGCCCCGTTCCCGTGATGGTCATCGTTGCCCAGACCCGCACCAGTCAGGACGCCATTGTGGCCCAGATGGCCAATCGCGCCGCTGCCTTGGGCCTTGGGTTCTTTGCTGTGGCCGCCTTGTTGTCTTTGTTTACCGCCCGGTCCGTTCTGGCCCCGGTCCAGCGGTTGGCCGAGGCTGTGGGCCGTCGCGGTCCGCAGGATTTGCGCCCTGTTGCCCGTCCCGTCCCTGCCGAACTGGCCCCGTTGGTGGGGGCCCTGAACGGGTTTATCGCCCGCCTGTCGGGTGCCCTGAGCCGCACCGAGACCTTCATCACCGAGGCCGCCCATCATATCCGCACCCCGCTGGCCACGTTGCGCGCCCAAGCCGAGGTTGCGTTGCTGCAAACCCGCGAGGATGCCACCCGTGCCACGTTGCGCACCATGATCCGCGCTGTTGATGACAGTGCCCGGTCTGCCGGGCAGTTGCTGGACCATGCCGCCGTCGTCTATCGGTCCGATCAGCGCACCGAA
>JBGSIZ010000110.1:0-2696 GCA_041742255.1 Marivivens sp.
CACCGCCGCCGAACCCGCCCCTTTGCCGCCGCCGACCGCCACGCAGCGGGGCCGGGCCACGCTGGATATCGGGACGGTCATCAACAACAACTACCGCGTTGAACAGGTTCTCAAGGCCGGGGGCATGGGCGAGGTGTATCGCGGTGTCGAGATTGGCACCGGCGACCCCGTGGCGATCAAGGTCGTGTTGCAGGAACTGGCCGAGGACGAAAAGGTTGGCCTGATGTTCCAGCGCGAGGCGCGGACCCTGCGCCAACTGCAGGACGACGCGATTGTGCGGTATTACAACTATGTCCACGATCCGGTCATCGACCGGTATTGTCTGGTCATGGAATTCATCAGCGGCGTGCCGCTGTCCGACCACACCAACGCCCATGGTCCGATCAGCGCCGAGGATGGCAAGGTGTTGTTGCGCCGTTTGGCCGGAGGTCTGGACAAGGCTCACGCCCGCGACGTTATCCACCGCGACCTGTCCCCCGATAACGTCATGCTGCCCCATGGCATCGTGTCCGAGGCCGTGTTGATCGACTTTGGCATTGCCAAATCCAACGTGGTCAAAGAAGGCACGATGGCGGGCCAGTTTGCGGGCAAGTTCAAATATGTCTCGCCCGAGCAACTGGGCCACTTTGGCGGCGATATTGGGCCGGTGACGGACGTATATTCGCTGGCATTACTGCTGGCCGCCGCATTGGTGGGCAAGCCGTTGGATATGGGTGGGTCGATTGTTGAGGCCGTGCAGCGCCGCCAGCATATTCCCGACCTGTCCGAAATCCCGCCCGAACTGCGTCCGATTCTGGCCAATATGCTGGAACCCGATCCAAAGGACCGCCCGCAAGGGATGGCCGAAGTGGTCAAGCTGTTGGACGATCCGAGCCGGATTCCGATGAATTACCGGGGCGATCTGCCGGCGAGCGTGTTTGCCCCGCCCCCCGGCACGACGCCCCCCATGAGCTATACGACCCGTGGCCTGCAAATGGCCCCGGTCAGCGGGTTTCAACGCCCCCCGACAGGCACAGCGGCGGGCCAGCAGTCCCTGCCACCCACATCACTGCCACCGGGCACCAGCCCTCCCCGCAGCCTGCCGCCGCAGGATATTCCGGCGCAGACGGGTGGTGGTGGCAAGGTTATGGGCCTGCTGGGTCTGGCATTCGTCGCCATCGCTGGCGGGGCCGGGTATTATGCATGGTCCCAAGGGTTGATCGGCGGCGGCACCACGGACGTCCCGACCGAACAGGCCACTTCACAAGACCCGGTGCCCACGGCCCCCGAAAAATCGGCCAACACCCGCGAAGGGTTTCTGGCGATGTTTGACACCGGCCCCTGCACCTATGCGTCCCGCGTGGCCGCTGGCCCGAACGCAGGCATGGTCGAAGGGATCGCAGCGACCCCCGGTGTCTTTGCCGGGTTGCCCACTGCCTATGAGGAACAATTCGGCGCCCGCCCCGATGTTCTGGAACGGGCGTCTACCCCGGAACAATGTGCTGCGCTGGCCTTTGCCCGCGTGTTGCAGGGCACGACCGAACAGCCGGTTCAGATGCAACTCGACGCTGACGCCATCGCCAGTGGCGAGGCGATTGGCGGACGCATCGTGGACCCGCTGGGCCGCAATGTGTGGTTGGTTCTGGTCAGCCCGGCAGGCGGCGTGTTCAACCTGACCAGCCGGTTGTCCGAACCCGTGGGCGACATCCGGACATTCCGGTTTGGCCTGACGCTCGCCACCGGGGCGGAAGCCGCGCCGCAACTGTTGCTGGCCGTGGCGTCGAATGATCCGTTGATCAACGCGGCGGCGGCCCGGGATGGCACCGATGCAGCGGTCCTGTTGCCGTTGATCGAGGCAGAGATCGCCAATACCGGGGGCAAGGGTGTGGCCGCGTTGTCCTATCTGTTGCTGACGCCGCCTGCACCCCCGCCGGAACCCGAGCCGGCAGAGACCGCACCAGACGAACCCGCGCCCGCGCCTGCCAACCCGTAAACGGTCAGCGCACGTCGATTGTGGCCACGGCGAGGTTCGCTTCTGGCCCTAATTCGCCGTCAAGACCTGTGAACACATCCTGGGCCAATTGGCCGTTGCGCGCCTTGATCACGTCCGGGGGCCGCTTGGTTGCGATGGCCAACAGGATCTGGCTGGTGTCCCGCGTTGGCCCGTCCCGCGTCATCGGCACGTCGAACCGCGCAAGGTTGCCCGAGAATGACAGGAACCGCTGCAAATCCTGTACCACGCCGTTGTCATCGACCAACAGCAGGGTGATGTAGCGGCCCGTTCCGCCACGCAGAACGCCGGTCATACGGTCGCCACTGGCAATCTCCAGATTGTCGATGCGCAGGCCCATCCGGGTCGCAGGATAGTCCTGATTTTGCCGGATATAGGTCAGCGCGGGACATTGGCGGGGATCGACAAGCGTCCGGGTCTGGCGGATCCCTTCGTCCTCGATCGTCAGAACATTCTGGGCGAAGGTTTCCATCGCGCCGTCCTGCGCCGCGATCATGGCAAGACCCACACCGTCTGGGCCATCGCGGCGGGGCAAGGCGATCAGACATTCGCTGGATACTTCGGCCCGGATGCGCCCGATCAGGTCGCCAATCGCCAGATCCTGCGCTGTGGGCGGTGGCGCGGGGGGGCGCGCGGCCGTGGGTTGGGCCGACACCGGGGCGGGTGCCGGCGGACGATTGATTGCCGTCACGGTTTGCGCCGCACT
>JBGSIZ010000111.1:0-1507 GCA_041742255.1 Marivivens sp.
CGTCCCGCACCATCGGCACGATCAGGTCGAGCGCCTGCACCTGCGGGTCCGCGACCGCGTCTTCGATCGAGTTGGCGGCGGCAAAGGGCACGTCCCGGCTGTCCATGATGCCCACCCATTCCCCCCGGGTCCGGGTCCGCGTGATCGCGTTGAGTTCGGATTTGAGCGCGTCGTAATTGTCAATCCGCGCCAGCCGTGTGGCAAAGCGGGGGTCGGTGCCCAGATGCGGGGCCTCGAACGCTTCCAGCAGTTGGTCCCAGAATTTGTCGATGGACGACAGGTGCAGCACCACCATTTTATCGTCCAGAGTCTTGAGGATATGCGCCTGTGCCAGACGCGGCCTGTCGTTTGGCCCCGGTGCCTTGCCCAATGCAAAGAGTGCGGTGAAGGGTTCCACCGCGAAATGCGCCATCGACTCGAGCATCGACACCTCGACCAGACGCCCGGTGCCCGTCCGCCCCCGTTCCACGAGCGCCCCAAGAATGCCGTAGGCCGCATAAATCCCGGTGATCGCATCCGCCAGCGCCGGCCCCAGAAACCGCGGTTGGTCCGGGTCCGTCACCACGCTGAGAAACCCCGAGAGGGCTTGTGCCACGCTGTCATAGCTGGGTTTGCCCACATAGGGTCCGGTGGCCCCGAACCCCGAGATTGACCCATAGACCAGCCGGGGGTTCAGCCCCATCAGCCGTGCGTGTCCCGCCCCGATCCGGTCTGCCGCGCCGGGCCGGAAGTTCTGGATATAGACGTCTGCCTGCGTCACGAGGCTGTCCAGAACGGCCTTGTCGCTGTTGGATTTGAGGTCGAGCGTGATGGACCGTTTGTTCCGGTTGTAGGCCTGAAAATGGGCCGAATAGAGGCCCGTTTGATAGGCCCGGTAGGGGTCGCCCGTGTCCGGGCTTTCGACCTTGATTACGTCGGCCCCGAGGTCTGCCAGCATCATGCCCGCGCAGGGTCCGGTGATGAATGTCCCTTGTTCGACAACCCGGATGCCGTGCAGCGGGCCTTTGATCCCGCTGGTCATTCTGCGGCCTGTGCCGACAAGGGGCCATGGCTGGGCTGGTCGCCGTCATAGACGATGGCCGCAGACCCGGCCTCGGACAGCGCAAAGCCGATGGGGTCTGTGCGTTCTTCCAGCAGGTGCGCGATGAGGCTGGCGGTGCGTGCCAGAAGCGGCACGCCTTTCATCGCCAGCATCGGGTAGCCCGCGTCCAGCAACAGCGCCGGGATTGCGCCAGACACGTTGAGGACCAGCGATTTTCCGGTGATGTCGGGGATCACGGCCTCGATCGCGGCGGCCATGGTGCAATGCGGCCCGTATAGCCCGTGTTCGCGCGCAACCTCCATCAGGCGGGCCGTGCGCGGGTCGCGCGATTTGTGGAACGGATGGCCATAGCCGGGGATCGGTTTGCGGTCTGCCCGCAGTGCCGCGACCGCCCGGTGTGCCCGGTCCTGCACCGATCCGTCGCCCGATTGTGCCGCACTGAGAAGTTGCGCCGCCGTTTCTGCC
>JBGSIZ010000112.1:0-4040 GCA_041742255.1 Marivivens sp.
GCCACCTTTGCCGAAGCCGGGGTTTCGGGCGGCTGAGCCACCTTAGTCCCGCCGATCACTGCCCGCAGAGGTATCGCCGGGCCGCCGTCCGGGGCGATTGTGGCGCGGGTCCACATCGTCCCGCTGGGCCCGCGCGGCGAATGCCGTTTCCAGATCGTTGTTCAGTTCCCGCGCCCGCGCCACATAGGCCGGGTTGTCAGTGGCCGACACCCCCGGTTTCCACAGTTGCGCCAGATCGCGCAGGCCCGCCCGGTCTGCGTGGTAGAACAGATCCTCGGCCTCGGCGGCCTCGTATTCCGACAGGCCAAGGTTTTCGAGCGCATAGCGCCCCGCCCGCAGCGAGCTGTCGAACATTTCGCGCACGATGTCGTCCGCCCCTGCGGCATAAAGTTCGTAGACATGCACCCGGTCATAGGCCCGCGCGATGATGTGCAGGTCCGGCCGCATCTTGCGCGCATAGGTCACCAGTTTGACCGCTGACGCCTTACCATCGACCGCCACGACCAGCACCCGCGCCGTTTCCAGCCCCGCCGCCTTGAGCAGGTCGGGGCGGGTCGGGTCGCCGAAATACCCCTTGAACCCGAAGGTCCGCATGGTCTGGATCGTTTCAAGATCGTTGTCGATCACCACGGTTGAAAACCCGTTGGTCTGCATCATCCGGTTCACGATTTGCCCGAACCGCCCGATCCCTGCGATGATGACCGTGCCGGTTTCGTCAATGTCATCTGCGGGCGTGTCGTGGTCGGTGCCCATCCGTGCCGACAACCAGCCATTCAGAATGAACAGCAAAGGCGTGATCAGCATCGACAGCGCGATGATCAGCAACAGTTTTTGCCCCAGTCCCGGCGTCAGAACCCCCGTCGCCAGCGAGAAGGAAATCAGGACAAAGCCGAATTCCCCCGCCTGACTGAGCGACAGGGTAAACAACCAGCGGTCCCGTTGTTTGAGCGCCCAGAGCCGCGCCAGACCATAGAGCACCCCCCCCTTGACGAGGATCAGCAAAAGCGTGAGCGCCAGTATCCGCCACGGGTCCGCAAAGAACGCATCAAAGTTGAAGCCCGCCCCGACCGTGATGAAAAACAGGCCCAGTAGCAGCCCCTTGAAGGGTTCAAGGTCGCTTTCCAGTTCGTGCCGGAATTCCGAGTTGGCCAGAACCACCCCGGCCAGAAACGTGCCCAGCGCCGGCGACAGCCCGACCATCTGCATCAGAACCGCGATGGACACCACCATCAGGAGCGCCAGAGCCGTATACATTTCCCGCAGACGCGCGTGGTGGATGTAGCGGAACACGGGCCGCGTCAGGAATACCCCCGCAAGGATGATGACCGCCACCGCCCCCAGCGTCACCAGCGTCACACCCCAGCCCGGCAAACCCTCCACCAGGCTAAAGGCTGCATGGTCACTCTGACCCTCGATCACTGACGACAGGGTCATCGACCCGTCCGGGTTCAGCATCACCGGTATCGCCGCCGACACTGCCAGAAGCGGCATCAGCGCCAGCATTGGAATGACCGCGATATCCTGGCTAAGGAGGACCGAAAACACGTTGCGCCCTCCCGCCGTCTGCACCAACCCCTTTTCCGTCAGGGTTTGCAGAACGATGGCCGTGGACGACAGCGCAAGGATCAGGCCAATCGCAATCGCGTTGTTCAACGGTTCCTTCATCAACATCGCTAGCCCGGCGATGACCGCCGTGGTGATGGTGATCTGCAACCCGCCCAACCCCAGCAGGCGGTCCCGCATATCCCACAAGGTGCGTGGTTCCAGTTCCAGCCCGATCAGGAACAGCATCATCACCACGCCAAATTCGGCGAAATGTTGCAGGTCCGCGGTTTCCGACCCCACCAGCCCGGTCAGCGGCCCAATGACGATCCCCGCAAGGAGATACCCCAGAACGGAGCCAAGCCCCAGACGCGCCGCCAGAGGCACCGCAATGACCGCCGCACCGAGATAAATCGTGGCTTGAAACAGAAAACTTTCCATGGCCCGTTGTCGCAATCACGGGCCTTGAACGCAACGGGTCGTGCCGCCCTGCGTCTCTGACTTTTTATGTCAGGAATGATGTTATTCGTGGCCCGGTTCCGCGCCGTTTCGCCTAGATCGGCAGCGGCCCGTCCGGTTTGACCCGGTCCATCACGATCTGGCTTTGCACCCTGCTGACGGCCGGGTGGGGCAGCAGCACGTCCTGCACGATCCGGTTGAGCGCGGACAGGTCCGGGCAGAACACCCGCAGCAGGTAATCCGCCTCGCCTGTCAGGGTCCATGCCCCCACGATGGCGGGTGTGGTCCGGGTCAGCCGGACAAAGTCCCGCGCGTTCTGGGTCGTATGCGTGGCCATCACGATTTGCACGAATGCCTCGACCCCCAGACCGACCTTGTCAGGGGCCACGATGGCCCGGGTGCCCGTGATGACCCCCGAGGCCTCTAGTTGCGCCCGCCGCCGCCCTGCCTGACTGGCCGACAGACCGAGCGCGTCCCCAAGGTCCTGCGCCGTCAGATGCGCGTTTTGCTGCAAGAGCGACAGAAGGCGGACATCAAGGGGATCGAGCATATGCGGGATTTTTCCGAATTATTGCGGTTTGATGCGGAGTATTCGCGCAAAGCCCCGAATTTGCAATCAAAAATGCGCACCCTCTGCATCCGGAGTGCGGTAGAGTGCCCCAAGTTTCGCCCCCAGATCAGGAGACCCCCATGGGCCCCTTTCCGCATGACGCCCCAAAGGCCACCATCACCCCCGAAAATCCGGCAGGCACCGACGGGTTCGAATTTGTGGAATTCGCCCATCCCGACCCCCAAGTGCTGCGCGATGTGTTCGCCCGGATGGGCTATGTCCACACTGCCACTCACAAGACCCGCGCGGTTGAGCTGTGGCAGCAAGGCGACATCACCTATGTCCTGACCAGTGAGCCGGGCAGCCATGCCAGCGAGTTTGTCGCACTGCACGGGCCGTGTGCCCCGGCGATGGGGTGGCGCGTGGTCGATGCCGCCCATGCCCTGCGCCACGCCGTGTCCAAGGGGGCCGTGGAATGGACCGGACCCAAGACGATGGATGTGCCCGCCATTGTGGGGATCGGCGGCAGCCTGATCTATTTCATCGACCAGTATTATGACGCCAACCCCTATAACGCCGAATTCGATTGGGTGCAGGACGCCCATCCGCGCGGTCTGGGGTTCTATTACCTCGATCACCTGACCCACAACGTCCACAAGGGCAACATGGACACATGGTTCCATTTTTACGGCGATATCTTCAATTTCCGGGAAATTCGGTTCTTTGACATCGAAGGCAAGTTTTCGGGGCTGTTGTCCCGCGCCTTGACCTCGCCCTGTGGGCGCATCCGGATCCCGATCAACGAGGATCGCGGCGAAACCGGGCAGATCGTGGAGTATCTGAAACGGTATAACGGCGAAGGCATCCAGCATATCGCCGTGGGCGCCTATGACATCTATGACAGCGTGGACGCCATCGCCCGCAACGGCGTCCGGTTCATGCCTGCCCCGCCTGCCGCCTATTACGACCTGTCCAAGACCCGCGTGGGCGGCCACGAGGAACCGTTGGACCGGATGCAGACCCATGGCATCCTGATCGACGGTGAAGGCGTGGTGGATGGTGGCGAAACCCGCATCCTGTTGCAGATTTTCAGCAAGACCGTCATCGGCCCGATCTTTTTCGAATTCATCCAGCGCAAAGGCGATGACGGGTTCGGCGAAGGTAACTTCAAGGCCCTGTTCGAGAGCATCGAGGCCGATCAGGTCGCCCGCGGCGTCCTGTAGCCCGTCAGTTGGCGGGGGGCAGTTCCAGCGAGAACGTCCGTCCCCGTTTGACATAATTCAGCGCGGTTTCCCCGATCGCGCTGACCTGTCCGCCGTCAAGGCTGTCGCCGACCCGCACCGTGATAATCCGGCCGTTGCCCATCCGCACCAAGGCGCGGCGGGCGTTTTGCGCGCCTGAAATGCCGATCAGGCTGATCTGGCGCAGGTTGATCATGTTTTCGTCGGTGGCCGCCCGCGCAACGCCGCCGGGCACGGGTCCGGTGGGC
>JBGSIZ010000113.1:0-5450 GCA_041742255.1 Marivivens sp.
CATGCCCGCCAGCAAGACCGGCGCGGGTGCCCCGATCCACCGCAGCACAGGCGCCAGCGCCAATGCCGCCACGGCCACGATCCCGGTTTGCACCAGCGTCATTTCCGCAATGGTTTCCCCAACAGGTGCCAGCCCCAGCCCGGTTTCAAAGCCCCCGAACCGTGCCGCCACCGGCACGATCAGCGTGAGCGCAAGCACCCGGATGGATTGCACAATCGCGATCCGGTCGGTTTTCAGCCCAAGATCCTCGCCCAATGCGATCACAAAGCTGAGGTGCCCCGGAGCCGACGCCAGCAGCCCGGACCTGCGGTCGATCCCCATTAGCCGCTGCATCATCCGCTGCCCGATCAGGATCATCGCAAGGATCGCCACGCCGAGGATCGCAAAGGCAAGGGGCCATGTCGCCAGCGCCTGCACCGATTCTTGTGACACTGTCGCCCCGATTGCCAAGCCCGCAAGCAGGAACACCCCGTCCCGCAATCGTTTGGGAAATTCCAGCCGCAGTCCCGCAAGGGTTGCCGCCGTGGTCAGGATCGCAGGCCCGGTCAACAGGGGCACCGGCAGGCCGATCACCATTCCCAAAGCCGCCCCCGTCCCGCCAAGTCCGAGCAAAAGGCCGATTTGGCGCAAGGTGTGCAGGGTCATGGTGCCGCCCCTATCGTTCGGACGCCGCCCAGTCCCAATACATGTCCCGCACCCGCCGCGTGACAGGGCCAATCTGATAGTGCCGGTCGTCAAACGCCGCCACCGGTGTCACCTTGGCAAAGTTGCCCGACAAGAACACTTCGTCCGCCGTGCGGAAATCGTCGAAGGTCAGAACCGCCTCGCGCACGGGCGTGCCGTCTGCCGACAGGTTCGCCATGTGCCGCGCCCGCGTGATCCCCGCCAGAAACGTGCCGTTGGGGATGGGCGTCAGAATCTCCCCATCCCGCACCATGAAGATGTTGGCCGTCGCCGTTTCTGCCACGTTCCCCATGGCGTCCGCCACCAGCGCGTTTTTGAACCCTTTTCTGTTCGCCTCGGCCAGCATTCGTGCGTTGTTGGGATACAGGCACCCGGCCTTGGCGTTGACCACCGCGCTTTCCAGAACGGGCCGCCGGAACCGCGTTGTGGTGAGCGTGGTCGCGCCGTCCGCGGGCGGCATCGGGATCGCCTCCAGACAGATGGCAAAACCGGTTTCCTCGGGCGTTGGAATGATCGCTGTCGCGTCGCCGTGGATCCCCCAATACATGGGCCGGATATAAACCGCCGTGCCGGGCGCATACCGATCCAGCCCGTCCCGGACGATGGCCACCATATCCGCCGTGGTCACCGTGGGCCGCAGCATGAGCGCCTGTGCCGACCGGTTGACCCTGTCGCAATGCGCCCACAGGTCCGGCGTGAGGCCGTCCACCATCCGCGCCCCGTCAAACACCGTGGAGCCAAGCCACGCCCCGTGATCCGCCGCCCGCATCACCGCGATGTCGCCGTCATGCCATGTGCCGTTGAAATAGGTGCGAATGTCGGTGCCGGTTGCCATGCCTGTCTCCTTGATCGCGCCAAGACTAGGCATTGCCCGGCGGATCGGCAACCCGGTGGGGGTGTCTAGGAAAACGGATGCGCCCGGGTGGGGAAACCCGAGCGCATGACCCCTGTGGCTGGGACGGGCCTGGGGCATTCGGGCGCATGAGGACGGACAAGACCAACGCCGGAATAGTGCAGACCATGAGGTGAGTCTGATTCAATTTTGTGACCCTGATTGGGGGTCGGATTGACCGGGGTTCAGGCCTCGGCCAGAAGCGCGTTCAGGTCAAACCGCGTGTTCCCCATGGTCAGCGCCCCGGTGGCATCCCGTGGCCATTCGGCCATGGGCCGGTCCCGGTAAAGTTCGACGCCGTTGCCATCCGGATCATCCAGATAGATCGCCTCGCTGACCCCGTGGTCCGCCGCCCCGGTGAGCGTATGGCCGTGGTCCAGCACCGACCGCAGCACCCGCGCCAGCGACGCCCGGTCCGGATAAAGGAACGCCGTGTGATAGAGCCCCGTGTGCCCCGGAGGCGGCGGCGTGGCCCCAAGGCTGTCCCAGGTGTTCAGCCCGATGTGGTGATGATAGTCCCCCGCCGCCAGAAACGCCGCCCCGGTTCCGTAGCGCAGTTTCAGCGTAAAGCCGAGGACATCACAGTAAAACGCGATGGCCCGGTCAAGGTCGGCAACCCGCAGGTGGACGTGCCCGATCCGGGCGGCAGGCGGGGCGATGTAGGCATTTGGCATGATGTGTCCTTTAGTTCACGAACGATATGCCTTGCGCTGATGTCGGACAAGCCGCGCAGATGGACCGATTTGGTGCGGGGATGCACAGAAACCTAGGGCAAAAGGATCGTGGCCCCGGTGGTTGTCCGCGCCTCCAGCGCCCGGTGTGCCGCCGCCACATCCCCCAAGGCGAACCGCTGGTCGATCCGGATGGTGATGTCCCCTGCCAGCACCTTGGCAAAGAGGTCCGACGCCATCTGCTGGCAGGTTGCGTGGTCGGCGATATGCGTGAACAGCGTGGGCCGGGTGATTTTCAGGCTCCCCTTTGCCGCGAGTGTGCTGATGTTGAGCGGCGGCACAGGGCCGGACGCATTGCCAAAGGAAATCATCATCCCCAAGGGCCGCAAGCAGTTCAGCGAGCCGTCAAAGGTGTCTGCCCCGACCGCGTCCATGACCACATCCACCCCGCGCCCCCCTGTCAGGTCGCGCACCGATTGCACCCAATCCCCTGTTCGGTAATTGATGCAGGCCACCGCCCCGTGATCCAGCGCCAGTTGGCATTTTTCGTCCGTCCCTGCCGTGCCGATCAGGTTGATCCCTTCGGACCGCGCCCATTGACAGGCGATCAGGCCGACCCCGCCCGCCGCCGCGTGGAACAGCACCCAGTCGCCTTTGGCGATTGGGGTGGTCCGCCGGAACAGGTAGTGCGCCGTCATCCCCTTGAGCATCATCGCCGCCCCTTGGTCAAAGGTGATCCCGTCGGGCAATGGGCAGACCTGTGCAGCGGGCATCACCCGCGCCGTGCAATAGGCCCCGGCAGGTTGTGCCGCATAGGCCGCCCGGTCACTGGGGCGCAGGTGGGTGACGCCGTCCCCCACGGCCTCGATCACGCCTGCCGCCTCCATCCCCAAGGCATGAGGCAGCGTCATCGGATAGAGGCCGCCCCGTTGGTAGATGTCGATGAAGTTCAGCCCGCAGGCGTGGTGCCGGATGCGGACCTCGCCGGGGCCGGGGTTGCCGACGGGCCGGGTTTCCATCTGCAGGACCTCTGGTCCGCCGTGGCTGTGGATCACAATTGTCTGGCTGCTGTCGGTCATGGTGCCCCCCTGTTTGCGACCCCTGTGCGCGTTGCCCGAACCGTAGCCCGGTTTTGTCAGCGCGGCCAGTGGGCGGGCATCATGCCAGCGGCCGAGTAATACGTCACCGCGTCAACATAGTGCCGCATGTTATGCGCCAGCGTGCCTTGTCCGTGGGGGGGCGGCAGGCGCATCAACAGCCCAAGGTGCGAAAATCCGGGTGGCACTGCCGTCACCGGGTCATCGGTGCGCAGGACCGACACGCACAGCCCGTTGTGGTTGACCGCATAGGACGAAGATTTGGTCCGGGGTGCCGCAAAGGCGATGGTGGGCACCGTGTAGACCTTGCACAGGATTTGCGCCGCTGCCCCGCCCAGTGAATGACCGATGATCCGAGTGGGCCGATACCCGTTGTCCCCCATCCAGCCCAGCACCACCTTGGCATAGGTCAGGAACCCCTGATGCCAGGTGATCTGGGCCAGCCCCCGTTCGGTTTTGTCATCCGACAGCCGCAGATGCGCGCCTCCAAGGTTCAACAGCCGCAGATTGAACCGCAGGTAGTCCGCCCATGAATTTGACCCCGGCAGCAACAAGGTGCCATCGGTCAGGAACACCGCCTGCACGTCGCCTTGGTCCAGCGTTTTGCGGACCGTTCCGCCCGTCAGCGTTGCCGGGTCATAGCTGGCTTGGGCCAGCGTTGCCGCCTTGAGAAAGGTGATTTGTGCGCCCATGGTCCGGTCCCCTTTGGGGTCCAGAGTGGCGCAAGGGGCCGGTTCGGCCTAGTCAGGAAATCCCGGCCCAGACGCTGACCCGCAGGTTCAGCGGTCTTCGAACCAGCGTGGCCCGTCGATTGGGGCTACCGAATAGAGGATTTCATCCGTCGCGGCCCGCGACGTGGAATAGGGGCGCGAACACCCGGCCAGCAACCCTGCAACGAGGGCGATACACAAAAAACCACGGGTCATCTGTGTCTTCCTTTCTCACGCGGAATGACAAACTGCTCAAAATTGTGGATCAATGCCCACTTGACACTAAGATACCCCAGCCCCGTGATTTACGATAGCGTCACCTGCCAAGCCCTTGGCCGTCGTGGCAAAAATGTATCGCTTTGGGGTCAGCGATAGACCTGATCCTCGGACGGGAAGGCCCGCGATTTGACGTCTTCGGCGTAACGGCGGACCGAGTCTTCGATCATCGGGCCAAGCTGTCCGTAGACCTTGACGAACTTGGGTGTCCATGGGTTGAGGCCCAGCATATCCTCAAGCACAAGAATTTGTCCGTCGCAGTGGACCGAGGCCCCGATGCCGATGGTCGGAATGTCGATCTGCGTGGTGATCCGCGCCGCGAGCGGTTCCACCATTCCTTCCAACACCACAGCGAACGCCCCGGCCTGTGCGACCACCCGCGCGTCTTCTTCGTGCAGTGGCCAGGTGTCTTCGTCCCGCCCTTGGGTCTTGAAGCCGCCCATGACGTGGCTGGATTGCGGGGTCAGGCCGATATGCGCCATGACCGGAATCCCCCGGTCCACCAGAAACCGGATGGTTTCCGCCATCCGTTTGCCCCCTTCGATCTTGATCGCGCCGCAGCCGGTTTCCTTCATCACGCGGGCGGCGTTGCGAAACGCCATATTCGGGCTTTCCTCGTAGGTGCCAAAGGGCATGTCCACCACGATCAGCGCCTTTTTGGTGCCCCGCACCACCGCCTTGCCGTGCATGATCATCAGGTCAAGCGGCACCCCTACCGTGCTTTCCATGCCGTGCATGACCATGCCCAGACTGTCGCCCACCAGAATGAAATCCGCATAGCGGTCCACGATCGCCGCCGTGTGCGCGTGATAGGACGTGAGCGACACGATCGGATCGCCCCCTTTGCGCCGGGCAATCATCGGCACGGTGTTGCGCCGGACCGGGGCGGCAGGTGCGGGGGCGGGTTGGGGTTGCGTGCTCATGGTGTGATCTCTTTCTGGTCGATCAGGAGGATGTCCCCGAATTGCGCGGAGAGCATGATGCCGACAGGCCCGGTCAGGGTGCCCGAAATGGCGGCGAAGGTGGCCGGGTCCACGATGTCCAGCCCGATCAGCACCGCGCGGGGTTCGCGGGCAATGGTGGCCGCAATCGCCTCGCGCAGGTCTTCGGCGGTGCCGCC
>JBGSIZ010000114.1:0-6284 GCA_041742255.1 Marivivens sp.
CCATCGCCGCGCCAAAGATGCCAGCGCCGAAAAACCCGAAACTCCAGAACGCATGGGCGCGGTTCATGACCCGGCGGCCCAATTGGTGTTCCACGCGGTCGGCCTCGGTGTTCACGATGATTTCCAGACAGCCCATGGTCATGCCCGCCGGGATCAACAGGACAAACAACATCGCGGGGGTCGTGGCGGTCACGGCCAACAGATACAACAGCGCCAGCACGGGCAACCCGGCCAGCAACACGGCGCGATGCCCCGCGCGTTCAATCATCGGCGGCCCAAGCGTGAGCGCCAGCAACGTGCCCACCGGCGCCCCGATCAACCCCAGCCCCAGCGCACCCTCGGCCACCTCCATCCGGGCCTGCACATCGGGCAGGCGGGGGAATATGTTGGCCATCCCGAAACTATACAGCGCAAAGGCCGCAAACACGCGACGATGCGGGGCGAGGGTGAATTTCAACGGCATGAACTTTCCGATCTCTGGCCCAATCTGTGCCCCGTCTGGGGTTCCGAAAACGATTTAGAACAGTCGCCGCAGCAACACAATTCCCATTCCACACCCCGCTTGCACACCCCCCCGCCAACCCCCATCTTGTGGGGGGCAAAGGGGGCGGGATGACAGACGCAGAAAAGGCATACCAAGCCGCCCAACAGGCGATAGCAGAGGCCAAAGCGACTGGGGACACTCGTGTGTTTCTGAGCGGCGCGACGGACATGAACGCCCTCACAACCCTGCCACCCGAAATCGCGGATTTGTCCGGGATTACGCAGCTTTTGCTCGACAACACCCAAGTGTCGGACCTCACGCCGCTGTCTGCCCTGAAGGGGTTGTCGGGTCTTTCGCTCCGCGGCACCCAAGTGTCGGACCTCACGCTGCTGTCCGGCCTGTCCGGGCTGACGCATCTTTGGCTCGACGGCACCCAAGTGTCGGACCTCACGCCGCTGTCCGGCCTGTCCGGGCTGACGGTGCTTTCGCTCCACGGCACCCAAGTGTCGGACCTCACGCCGCTGTCCGGCCTGTCCGGGCTGACGGATCTTGGGCTCACCGGCACTCAAGTGTCGGACCTCACGCCGCTGTCCGGCCTGTCCGGGATTACGCAGCTTTTGCTCGACAACACCCAAGTGTCGGACCTCACGCCGCTGTCTGCCCTGAAGGGGTTGTCGGGTCTTTCGCTCCGCGGCACCCAAGTGTCGGACCTCACGCCGCTGTCCGGCCTGTCCGGGCTGACGCATCTTTGGCTCGACGGCACCCAAGTGTCGGACCTCACGCCGCTGTCCGGCCTGTCCGGGCTGACGCAGCTTTCGCTCGACCTCACCCATGTGTCGGACCTCACGCCGCTGTCCGGCCTGTCCGCGCTGACGGATCTTTGGCTCACCGGCACTCAAGTGTCGGACCTCACGCCGCTGTCTGCCCTGAAGGGGTTGTCGGGTCTTTTGCTCCGCGGCACCCAAGTGTCGGACCTCACGCCGCTGTCCGGCCTGTCCGGGCTGACGCATCTTTGGCTCGACGGCACCCAAGTGTCGGACCTCACGCCGCTGTCCGGCCTGTCCGGGCTGACGGTGCTTTGGCTCACCGGCACTCAAGTGTCGGACCTGCGCCCCTTGCGCCCGCTCCGCGCCTTGGGCAAGGCAGAGGGACGAGGTGACGGTATTGGTTTCGCCAACACTCCCGCCGCCCGGTCCACCCCCCGCCTCGCCGAAATCGCCGCGATGCGGGATACCCACGACCGCAGCCGCGCCCTGTTCGCATGGCTGGACGAGGAGGGGGATACGCCATTGACCGTCGCCGCCCTCCTCGAGGCTCAAGATCAGACAGGTTGGCAGTTTTCACCCAACGACGGTGCGATGCGGCTGCATGTGCAGCCAACCCCTGACGATCCACAGCGCACGCAAATGGCGCGGTTGGTGCGGGAACGGTTGGTCAAGCTGGCGGACAAGCTGTCGATCAATGCCAACAGCGCGGGCATCCGGCACGAAGTTTTGACCGAAGCCAAGGATTTCGTGGCTCTACTGGACGACAACAACCGCAGCTTGCCGGATCGGTCGCTCGATTTCTGGAGCGGCCTGATGGCACTGGGCGGGCAGTTAGAGGCGAATGACACAATCCTGACGAACCGGGGCGATCCCCTCGATTGTCTGCGGCCCGACGATCGGGCGGCGCTGCAAACTGCGCTGACCCTCGCCGCTGGTTTTGTCCGGTCTTTCCCGCAGTGCAAGGACCTTGATGAGGCCTATACCGGGTTTTCCCGCACGGCGCTGCCCGTTGACGTGCTTGATGCAATTTTGCGGCGCGCGGTCGAACAAGGGTTCGTCGTCAAGGACAGCGCCAAGCTGATCGAGGATGTGTCACGCCTCGGACAACAACCCGGAACCCAAGGGGACAAGGCCTATGCCGTGACCCGCAACGGGTCCAAGAACCTGCTCAAGACCGCTGCAATGTTGGGCCTATTGGGCGTCTCGATAGGCGGGGTTGCTGCGGGCGTCACCTCTGACATCGGCACCGACATTTCAAATCACTATGAACTGTCCGAACATGCCATCGCCTTTATCGACAGCCTCGGTGAAGATTTGTTCAAACTCATCAACGGCCTTGAGCCTGATGAAAAGGCGATCCTCAAGTCGCTGATCCAAGACCTCCAAGATAGGCGCTCTCGAAAAAAGTCGCTGTCGTCTGATCCACTTTGAAACAAAAAACCCGGGCGCATTGGCCCGGGCTTCTGGTCTTGTCAGGGCGAAAACCTCACCCCTTTTTCAAACACCGCTGGCCCAGAACTTCGGCGATTTGCACGGCGTTCAGGGCGGCGCCTTTGCGCAGGTTGTCACTCACGCACCAGATGTTCAGCCCGTTGTCGATGGTGCTGTCCTGCCGGATGCGGCTGATGAAAGTGGCGTATTCGCCCACACATTCGATCGGGGTGATATAGCCGCCCGGTTCGCGTTTATCGATGACCATGATGCCGGGGGCCTCGCGCAGGATGTCGGTGGCCTCTTCCCAGTCAAGGAATTCCTCGAACTCGATGTTGATGGCCTCGCAGTGGCCCACGAACACGGGCACGCGGACGCAGGTGGCCGTGACCTTGATCGCGGGATCAAGGATCTTTTTGGTCTCGGCGACCATCTTCCATTCTTCCTTGGTCTCGCCGCTGTCCAGAAACACGTCGATCTGGGGGATCACGTTGAACGCGATCTGCTTGGCGAATTTGGTCGGCGGTTTGCTGTCGGTGGGGTTGTAGATGGATTTGGTCTGATCCCACAATTCGTCCATCCCTTCCTTGCCGGCACCCGATACGGATTGATAGGTGGACACCACGACCCGCTTGATTTTCGCGCGGTCGTGCAACGGCTTGAGCGCGACAACCATCTGCGCGGTGGAACAGTTGGGGTTGGCGATGATGTTCTTCTTGGCATAGCCATAGATGGCGTCGGCATTCACTTCGGGCACGATCAACGGCACGTCGGCATCATAGCGATACAGGCTGGAATTGTCGATCACGACACAGCCGGCCGCGGCGGCCTTGGGGGCGTAAATCTTGGTCGCGTCCGATCCCACTGCAAACAGGGCAATGTCCCAGCCGGTGAAATCAAAGGTGTCCAGATCCTTGGTCTTCAGGGTCTTGTCGCCAAAACTCACCTCGGTCCCCAGCGACCGGCGCGAGGCCAGTGCGGTGATCTCGTCCACGGGAAATTCCCGCTCGGCAAGGATGTTGAGCATTTCGCGGCCCACGTTGCCCGTGGCGCCCACAACGACGACTTTGTAACCCATCTGTATATTCCTTCGGATAGATGCGCCCGCGCTATAGCCCCATCGCCCCCCAAGGGAAAGAGGCGGCACCTAGTCCGTCCTGTCGCGTGACATCACAAACACGGCCAACCCGCACAGGACCAACCCGCCAAACAACCCGAATATCGCGGCATAGGCGGTGGCGGGGGCGGCAGGGTCGGCGACGGCCCCAAACAGGCGGCCCGTGGCAAACTGCAACACGCCCACGCCGCCAATGCCAAACAGGTTGATCAGGGTGACACCCCGGCCGGTCAGATGGGGCGGGAAAAACGCCTTGGCATGGGCCACCAGCACCGGAAACGACGATCCGGCAAACCCGATCAGGGCCAACAGCGCGGTCGCGGTCCACAGCCCGGCATCCGGCATGGCAAACAGAACAAGGCAGGCCATGGCCCCCATCAGATTGCCCCCAAAGATAACCCATTTGCGGGTGCCCAGCAGGCGGTCCATCGGACCATAGGCGAAATTCCCGGCAATCATCGCCAGCCCCATAACCAACGTGACGGTCCCGATGGTGGCCACATCGGCCCCGAACACATCGCGCACATAGGGTCCGGCCCAAAGGCCGCGCAACCCGGCGGCGGGCGCATAATTGACAAACATCATCGCGAAAATCGGCCACAGAACGGGCATTTTCAACAGATCAAGGACGGACCCGCGATGGTCCGTCACCACCCGTTCAGGGTCGCGCACCGTGACCCAGACCAGAACGGCAACCAGCAGGGTCAAGGCGGCAATGCCCGCCATCGTTTCGCGCCAGCCAAAGGTCTGCACGGCCCAGGCCAGCGGGGCGGCCCCGCCCACATTGCCCAGACTGCCGATGCCAATCGTGGCCCCGGCAAGGGTGGCAAACACGGCAGGCGGATAGGTCCGGGCAAAGATGAAATAGGCGGCCATCAGGACGGGGGAACAGCCGACGCCGATCAACCCCATGGCAAAGGTGACATGGGCAGGCGTCTGGGCAAGCGCAAAGGCCACAGCCCCCCCAGCCCCGCCAATCCCGAACAACAATGCGGCCGTGGCGCGCGGGCCAACCCGGTCCAATGCGGCACCCACGGGGATTTGCATGGCGGCAAACACCAGAAACCACACGCCCGACGCGGTCGCGAGGTGTTCGGGCGTGGCCCCCACATCGGTCAACAGGGCGGGGGACAACACGGCCAGAAAGGCGCGGTAGAACTGGCTGAACACATAGGCCAGAACAAGGGCCACGATGCCTGCACGCATTTGCCGCCTCCTTTGCCGGGGTCCGGGCCATCTGGCATGGGCCGGGTCAAAGGTGCAAGGGCGGGGGCGCAGGCGTAAGGGCGGGCAAAGGGGCTATGCGGTCGGGGTGAACCGGTTGGCGAACTGGCGGCGCAACTCGGCCTTCTGCACCTTGCCCATGGTGTTGCGGGGCAGGGCGGGGACAATGTCGATGTGTCGGGGCAGCTTGAACCGGGCTAGTTGCGCGGCCAGGGCGGCGAGGATCGCGTCCGGGTCCACAACCGCACCGGGCAACGGCACCACAACCGCCACCACGGCCTCGCCCAGATCGGGATGCGGAACGCCCACCACGGCGCTTTCCGACACACCCGGCAGGGCATCCAGAACCTCCTCGATCTCTTTGGGATAGATGTTGTAGCCGCCCGCGATGATCAGATCCTTGGCGCGGCCCACGATTGTGACGGTGCCGCTTGCGTCCATGGTAGCCAGATCGCCGGTGATGAAAAACCCGCTGGGGCGCATATCCTCGGCGGTTTTGTCGGGCATCTGCCAGTATCCGGCGAACACGTTGTCGCCGCGCACCTCCAGCACGCCAATCTCGCCTCGGGGCACCTCGGCCCCGGTGGGGTCGCACACCTTGACCTGCACGCCGGGCAGCGGCTGGCCCACGGTGCCGGGCCTGCGGTCGCCGTGATAGGGGTTGGAGGTGTTCATGTTGGTTTCGGTCATGCCATAGCGTTCCAGAATACGGTGACCCGTGCGGGCCTGAAACTGGCGGTGGGTATCGGCCAGCAAGGGGGCAGACCCGGACACGAACAGGCGCATATGGGCGGTCAGGGCGTCGTCAAACCGGGGATCGTCCAACAGGCGGGTGTAAAACGTGGGCACGCCCATCAACGTGGTGACGCGGGGCATCCACGCGATCAAGGCGTCCACGTCAAGACGGGGCAGAAACACCATGGCACCCCCTGCCAGCAAGGTGACGTTGGTGGCGACAAACAGACCGTGGGTGTGAAAGATCGGCAACGCATGCAGCAGGACGTCGCGGTCGGTGAACGCCCAGGCCTCGGTCAGGACGCGGGCATTGGACATGAGATTGCGCTGGGTCAGCATGGCGCCTTTGGACCGACCCGTGGTGCCCGATGTATACAGAATGGCCGCCAGATCGGTGTCGTGGCGGGGGACAGGGGGGAACGTGGCGGGCTGACCCTCGGCCAGATCGGACAAGGTCCCGTCTTGCGCTGCGCCAAGGGTATGCACCTGCGCGCCGGACCGGGCGGCGACCTGCGCAAGGGCCGGG
>JBGSIZ010000115.1:0-15293 GCA_041742255.1 Marivivens sp.
GCGGCGCGGGACCCTGCGGTATTCCGGGACGGCGCAGCGGGGTTTGTGCGGGCCACCGGGCGCACCCACGCACATGTCAGCAGAACAGCGCGGGCGGTTCTGGGGCAAAGTCCCTCGGACTATGTCAACACCATCCGGATGGATTTCGCGGCGCGGCAACTGGCCTCCAGCCCGGACAGCATCGCAGAAATCGCGGCGGACTGTGGATTGCCCAACCTGTCACACTTTCACAAACTGTTTCGGGAACAGCACGGGCTGACACCGGGGGATTACCGGCGAACCTGGCAACGCAACGTCGTGCAACCGGACACCGCCGACGCGCTTTGACCATTTGGTCAAACCTTGCCAAACCATGGGCGTCATGGCACCGTCTGCCAACGCCACGGAGACACGCCTTTGACCCAATCAACCGCCCCCACGACCCATCCCACGCTCACCGGGTCACCGCAGCTTCCGCAACTGCACGAACCGCGCAATCCGGGCATGGCGCTCGATCTGGATTGGGTGGCGTCGGTGCAGGCCAACACATCGGCGATCGAACGGCGGGCGGCGTCGCTGCCCGGTCGGCGGACAGTGAAAAAGGACCATCAGGCGGCGTGGCTGTGCAAGGCGATCACCTGCATGGACCTGACCACACTGTCGGGGGATGATACGGCGGGGCGGGTCAACCGGCTCTGTGCCAAGGCGCGACAGCCGGTATCGCCGGGCCTACTGGACCGGTTGGGCATGACCGGGCTGACGGTCGGGGCAGTCTGCGTCTATCACGACATGGTGGAAACGGCGGTACGGGCGCTGGACGGGTCGGGCATCCCGGTGGCAGCGGTGTCCACGGGGTTTCCGGCAGGTCTGTCACCCCTGCATCTGCGGCTTCAGGAAATCCGGGACAGCGTGGCGGCGGGGGCGCATGAAATCGACATCGTCATCTCGCGGCGGCACGTTCTGACCCAGAACTGGCAGGCGCTCTATGACGAAACACAGGCGATGCGGGACGCCTGCGGGCCGGCGCACATGAAGGCAATCCTCGCCACCGGCGAACTGGGCACGCTGCGCAACGTGGCGCGGGCGTCACTGGTGACGATGATGGGCGGGGCAGATTTCATCAAGACCTCAACCGGCAAGGAAACGGTGAACGCGACCTTGCCCGTGAGCCTGACGATGATCCGGGCATTGCGGGACTACGGCGACCGGACTGGGGTGAAAATCGGCTACAAACCGGCGGGGGGCATCTCCAAGGCCAAGGATGCGCTGGTCTATCTGGCTTTGATAAAAGAAGAATTGGGCAACCGCTGGCTGTCGCCCGATCTGTTCCGGTTCGGGGCGTCCAGCCTTCTGGGCGATATCGAACGGCAACTCGAACACCATGTCACGGGGGCCTATTCGGCGTCGTGGCGGCACGCTTTGGCCTAAGGACCGCGCGATGACAATAAAAGACATCTTTGACCGCATGGACTACGGCACCGCCCCCGAGAGCGCGGCCGAGGCGCAGGCGTGGATCGCAGGACACGGCGGGCGGTTCGGCTGTTTCATCAACGGGGCGTTTACGGAACCGGGCACCCTGTTTGACACGCGCAACCCGGCCACGGGGGCCGTGTTGGCGCAAGTCACCCAAGGCACCCAATCGGACGTGGACGCAGCGGTGCGGGCGGCGCGCAAGGCACAAGGCAAATGGGCCAAGAACGGCCACGCACGGGCGCGGATTCTCTATGCGCTGGCGCGGTTGCTGCAAAAACACTCGCGGTTGTTCGCGGTGCTGGAAACGCTCGACAACGGCAAACCGATCCGGGAAAGCCGAGACATCGACGTGCCGCTGGCGCAACGGCATTTCTACTATCACGCGGGCATGGCGCAATTGATGGACACCACTTTGCCCGACCGGGACGCGGTTGGGGTCTGCGGTCAGATCATCCCGTGGAACTTTCCGCTGCTGATGCTGTCGTGGAAAATTGCGCCCGCACTTGCGATGGGGAACACGGTCGTTCTGAAACCGGCGGAATATACCTCGCTCACGGCGCTGCTGTTTGCGGACATTTGCCAACAGGCAGGCGTGCCGCCGGGCGTTGTGAACATCGTGACAGGGGACGGGGCGGTGGGCGAAATGATCGTCGGGCACCCGGAAATTGACAAGATCGCATTCACCGGGTCCACCGCCGTCGGGCGGCGCATCCGCGAGGCGACAGCAGGATCAGGCAAGGCGCTCACGCTCGAACTGGGGGGCAAATCGCCCTATATCGTGTTCGACGATGCGGACCTCGATTCCGCCGTCGAAGGCTTGGTAGACGCCATCTGGTTCAATCAGGGGCAGGTGTGCTGTGCGGGGTCGCGCCTGTTGGTGCAAGAAGGGATCGCCGACCGGTTCTATACCAAACTGCGGGCGCGGATGGGCACCTTGCGGATCGGCGACCCGATGGACAAATGCATTGATGTGGGGGCCATCGTGGACCCGGTGCAACGGGACACCATCGCGCGGCTGGTGGACGGCTGCACAGAGGGGGACAAATTCGTGGCGCCGGGCGCGATGCCTGCCACGGGGTGTTTTTACCCGCCCACACTCATCACCGGGTTGTCGCCTGCGGCGGCCCTGATGCAAGAAGAAATCTTTGGCCCGGTTCTGGTCGCGACCACGTTCCGCACGCCGGGCGAGGCGGTGGAAATCGCCAACAACACGCGCTACGGGCTTGCGGCCACGCTCTGGTCGGAAAACCTTAATCTCGCGCTCGATATCGCGCCCAAACTGGTGGCGGGGGTGGTCTGGATCAACGGCACCAACATGTTTGACGCAGCGGCAGGCTTTGGCGGGGTCCGCGAAAGCGGGTTCGGGCGCGAAGGCGGCTGGGAAGGGTTGCAGGCCTATACCAAACCCAAGGCGACAGCGGCAAAACTCAAACGGATCGCGGCCTTTGACGGCACCAAGGGACCGGACGGCGGGCTGGACCGGACGCAAAAACTGTTTATCGGGGGCAAACAGGCGCGGCCCGACGGCGGCTATTCCCGTCCGGTCTATGGGGCACGCGGCGGGTTGTTGGGCCATGCGAGCCTTGCCAACCGCAAAGACCTGCGCAACGCGGTCGAGGCGATGAATGCCGCGCGCGGCTGGTCCAAAACCACGGCGCATTTGCGGGCGCAGATCCTGTATTACATCGCGGAAAATCTGGACGCGCGCGGGGCGGACCTCGCCCGCAAGATCACCGAACAAACGGGCCGGGACGGGGCGGACGAGATCGACCTATGCGTGCAGACCTTGTTCACCTTTGCCGCATGGGCCGACAAATATGACGGACAGGTGCGCAATGTGCCGATCCGGGGCGTGGCGCTCGCCATGCATGAACCCGTCGGCAACATGGCGGTGTTTTGCAGGGATGATGAACCGATTCTGGGTCTGGTGTCGCCGATGGCGGCCTGCATCGCGATGGGCAACCGGGTGACACTGATCGCATCGAACCCGTTTCCCTTGATGGCCGGGGAACTGGTGCAGATCCTTGAAACCTCGGATGTGCCGGGCGGGGTGGTGAACATCCTGACAGGGGATCACGCAGACCTTGCCAGCCACGCCGCGCGCCACGCGGATATCGACGCGGTGTGGTCGTTTTCCGGGGCGGACATTTCAGCAACGATTGAAAAAGGGGCAGCTGGCAACCTCAAACGCACTTGGGTCAACGATGGCCGGGACCACGCCCCCGGACCCCGGGACATGCTGGCCGCCGCGACCGAGATCAAGACGATCTGGATCCCTTACGGCGAATGATGGCCCGGGGGGCTGTCTGCCCCCCTCGCACGCCAGACCAAGGCAGGGGGGCTGTCTGCCCCCCTCGCCCGTGCCGGGCTCACCCCCCGAGGATATTTGCAGCACAAAGGCACAAGCGCACGAAGGCAGCCTCTATGGTCACTTCTTGCGCCAACTGTCCATCCAGCGGCCCATGCGGGACCGGCGTTCGGCCACGCCTGCCTCGACCTCGTCCCACTTGTTTCCGGCGGCATCCAGCGCGGGGTCAAGCGACCGTTCCCGGAACTGTGCCCAGGCGGCGCGGACAAACACGATGGCCCCCAAAAGGAACGCAAAGAACACGATGTTGAACCACGGGATGATCTGCACGTCGGGGCCCTCCACCGGGCGGATCGCCGTGGCGTTGGGATAGATGGTCAGGAACCGGTTGCGCCAGCCGTAATGGGTGATCACCAGCCATTGCGGGGCGGCGGCGGTGGACACAACGGCCCCCGCCTGTGCCTGCAAATCCGAGCTGTCGAACTTGAAATAGGGTGGCCAGATCCATCCGGTGTCTTCGTTCCGGTAGACCATCGTGCCATAGCTGTCGCGCGGCACGAACCCCAACAGAAACGTCCGCCGCCGTTCGGTGTTGATCAGGCGCAGGTCGCGGGTTGGTTGTTCGGCATTGCCGCTGTCCGCCTGCGCATAGAACCAGCGATTGATGCCGGAAAAGTCGGTGCGGTAAATCTCGGTCGAGGTTACGCGCACCACGTCATGTTGCGGCAGGACATAATGCAGGATCCCGCCCACGATCAGCACCATCAACAGGCGCAGGGTCATCCGGATATGGCGCATGGTCGCTCCTTAGTAGGCGTTGGTCAGATACAGGATCGTGGCGATGGTCACCGTGGGGATGACGTAGACCAGCGCTATCAGTTTCCGGCGCAGCCCGGTTTCATATTTGACCATGCCTGCGGCGACATGGGCGTCCCGTTCAACCCGGTCCCCACCGGGATTGTCCGCATCCCACCGCTTTTCCAGCTTTTCCCGGCGCACGGACCGGGAATAAATCGAAATGCACAGGTAAATCACGCTCAGGCCGATAAACCCGAAAACCACCAGTTTCACAAACCCCATCGTCAGGTTCTCCGCACGGCACCCCAAGGGCCGACCACATCAATCATGTCCCGCTTGGGCGGAACCGGCGGCGGCGCAGGGTCTGCCATCGGGGCGTCATGCCCAAACAGCGCCTTGCGCGTGCCCGCCTTGTCCACCTGATATTCGCGGACCAGAAAATCAACCACATAGGCGCGTTTCTGGTCGGGCCAGCCCGTGTAGGCCGCATAAAATGCATCCTTGTGGCAGATGAACAACTGCCGGATGTCCAGCGGGGACAGGTCCGCCAGCAGCATGTTGACCAGATCCGCATCCGGATGGTCGGTGGCCCGCAGCGTATAGAAATAGGCCGGGTGATCGGACGTGATCCGGGGCCACGGCCCGCCATCCTCGGCCCAGCGGGCAAGGGCCGCCAACCCCTGCCAGACCTCGGGCAGTTTGTCCGCATATTTGCGACCAAGGGCGCGCAGATCACGCCGCGTCGCCCCGTCCAGATTTTCACCCAGACCGGCGGCCAGTTCGGCCACCACGAAATCCATCTTTTGGTGCAGGATCGCGGCGGCATCGACACCGCGCGCCTCGATGATGGACTCGGCCAACCGGTTGAGCGTCAGAAACTTGGCAATCGCCGCGCGTTCCGTGAAATCATGCACATAAGGGATCGGCAGCGGGCCAAGGGCGGCCTTGTCCCCCACGCTGATCGCCGCCGGATGGTCAACCCCGCGAAAGATATACAACCCGCCGAAATGGGCGGTCCAGAAATTGTCCTGCGCGAACTCCATCGACGTCAGGCGGACAGGATTGCGGGTCAGATCGCCGGTTGTCTTGGCCAGCCCGATCATCTTGGCGATCAGGACATCGTCCCACCACGCATCCGGTTCGGTCTTGAATTGGTTGATCAACCCGGTCAGTTCGGCGGCGGTGCGCACCGTGCCTTTGGTCGTGTCGGCCTCGATCGTGACCTTGCGGATATCGAACAGGCGGGCGGCGGTGTCGGCGGTATAAACCGAATTGACCAATTCGCCCGCCACCGCGTCCCCCGAAGTCAGGGCAAACAACTGCGGTTCGTTGTTGGTGATGAACTGGCGCAAGATCCCGCGCGAGGTCGAGAATTTGACATGCAACAGCGGGGCGGATTTTTGTTCTGTGGTCAGCAGAATGAACTGCCGGTTCACGCCCGCATGGTTCAGATACAGATCGTCGTCGAATTCATCGCCGATCTCGGGGCTATAGCCGGAAATATCAATGTGAAATTCGGTGAGCGCAGTCGTCTTGCCCGTCAGCGCCTTCAGCGCGCGGTTATAGCGGTCCACCCACACCGGGCTGTCCACCCGGATCAGGTTGCCAAACATCAGACCGGCCGCAATCAGACGTTTCACCACACCTTCTCCACCCAATTTTTCGGCAATCCGGCAAGGGACAACACCATGATGGGCCCCCACAGCAGGGCCGATATTATCGCCAGCCGCCCAAAATGCGCCAATCCGGCCCCAAGGCCCGGTTCAAACAACGTGGCCACGGGCACGCCTTGCCACATATACAAGCCTACGAAAAACGCGGTGCCGAACGCGGCCATGATGCAGGTGGACACGAACGCCAGCACCATCAACGGGCCGACACCTTCGGGCCAGATCAGGGCCAACAGGCGGGGCACTGACCAGCCCAGCATCGCCAGCAGGACGGCAGGCAGGATCAGCCCATCGGCAAAGGCGCCCGTGATCCCCATCACCCCTTGGTCTCCAGATACCGGCGCTTGGCCTCCTCGGTGCGGCCAAAATCGCGGACCATGTTGGCGATGGCAACCTCGTCGGATTTGTCGGCATAGCGGAATTCGCTATCGGCATAGCGGTTGATTTCCTGAATGACCATGTCGGTGGTGATCGGGGTGCGCAGGTCGGCAATCATGGCCTTTTTCTCGTCGTAGGTTTTGAACAGGAACAGATCAGGGTTTTCCATCCAGTCGTCGGGGAGTTCAAAATCCATCGCGCGGACCTTGACGGCATCGGTGATGTTCTTGATGGCGCGGCCGGTAAACCGGTCGTCGGCCTCTTGGATGGCTTTCAGATAGGTGCCCAACTTGGCGATGGTGTCCAGACGGCCATCGGTCTTATCGACCTGTTCAAACACGCGGATCAATCCCTCCTCCTTGGGTCGGGAATGGCCCTCAAAACTGGCGGCAACGGCGCGTTTGATTTCTTGGGCGGCGAACAAGGCGTGATCGCCCAGCGGGATGGCGTGGTTCTTGCCCAGAAGAAGGCTCAGGATGTCGATGTAATCGTCGCGGGTCTGCGGGCCGTCCACCAGAAACCGGGCACCGGCGCGCTGGCGCAAGGCGTCATCGACGTTCTCGGGATAGTTCGAAAACATGCCGAACGTGCAATTGCCGCGCACCACGGTATTGGCCCCGGCGAAACTCTCCATCAACACGGCAGTGATTTCCAACTGTCCGGCGCTGGATTGGCGGTCGCCACGTTTCCCGGCAAGGGTGTCAATGTCGTCGATGGTGCCAAACCCGATGACGTTCGGGTCAATGATGGTGGTGATGAACGCCTTGGCATTCTGGCCGGATTTGCCCTGATAGCTGTCGATGTTGTCGGTAGACAGGTTCTGATACCGGAACGGATACCCGGCAACCTCGCAATAACCGCTGATCATCCCGGCCATCATCTGGATCAACGTGGTCTTGCCGGTGCCGGGCTTGCCATCACCCATGAAGGTAAAGATGAACCCGCCCAGTTCGGCAAACGGGTTCAGTTTGCGGTCGAAATCATAGGCCATCACCATCTTGGCAAGGCGCATCGCCTGATATTTGGCGATATGGTTGCCGACAACCTCGTGGGGTTTCTTGAACGTCATGGTCAACGTGGTGCCTTTGGCGGCGCGGGCGGGGGTGAACCCCTGCACCACAAACCCGTCGGCCTCGACCTTCCATGTAACGGCGGTGAACGGCTCCAGACGGCCCATGGCACTGGCGCGGGCGGCGATCTTTTCCATCAACGCCTCGGCAAAGGCCAGAACGGTGGCCACCAGCCGGGTGTCGGTGGTGGCATGGGCGGCGATATCCTGATCCAGTTCCCACAACACGCCATGCAGGGCAAGATGGGCGTTTTCGGTCAGCACCTCCTCGACATCGCCAATCTCGATGGTTTCCTCGGGGGCATGGGATGCAAGGGCAAACGCGGTGGCCGAGGCAAAGACATACATCACCACCAACGCCTCGGCGGCCATCAGTTCGGAAAATTCCGGGGACCGGCCTTGGGGCAAAACGCCCTCCAGATTGGCGCGCTTGAGGTCGGACAACCCGGTGCGGTCGGCATATTGGGCACCAACGGCAAGGGCTACAGCCACGGCGCGGCGCAACGCCTGCAACACATTGGCCTGCAAGGGGGACATCAGGCCCTCGCCGGTGTCCATTCCCTCGATCCGGGTCAGCACCTGAATGCCTTCGGTGCGGGCAACGCGGCGGGTGACCAGACCGGGGGTGGTGGACCGGAACGCGCGGCGGGTGCCGATCCCGGCGGACCGTTCAGGCACCGGGGCGGTGGCCCCCTTGGCCACGCGGGGGGCATGGTCAAACCCTTCCAGCATCGACAAGGCGGCGGCGTAGTGGGCGCGGATATCGTCCTCGCGCAGTTCCATCTGGTCGGTTGTCTGGCTCATCTTCGGTCCTCTGTTCCATTCCGGACGCCTGCGCATGGGCACTGGCCCCCTACCTCAGCGATAACTCAACACCCGGCCCGTCGGGCTCACCACAAACTTGCGGACATCGGCAAACCCGGGGGGATTGCGTTCGGCCAATGCCTGAAACGGGCGCTGGGGCATGATCAACGACCGCTCCATCCTCGTGGCCCCGGTTTCGGCACCTTTGCCGGCAAAGGGGTCAAGGGCGAAAATCTCGCGCTCGACGGTGCCGAACCACCCGGATTTGACGCGCTCGACACGGTCGCTCACCAGATCTTCTTCGGTCCACACCAATGCCCAATCTTCGCCGGGGGGGGATTTGGCGGCCTCCAGCACCTCGCGCAGGGGGCCGGACTGCCGGGTAAAGGCGTGGGAATACATCGGACCCAAATGGATACGGCGCAACCGTTTTGGGTGCAGATCGGTGAAATCCTCGTCAAACCCCTTGGCGATGGTCAACAGCTTCAGATCGCCCAGCGATTGGGCCATCAGATGGGCTTGGGCCTCGGGCCAACGGCGCTCATCCTTGGGCAATCCGGTGCGGCCGCTGTCGTCGACCTCCATCAGATACAACGTGGGCAGGTTGTTGCGGCGGTCATACACGGCCCAATGGATCATGAACCGACGGACCTGCCCCTGCGTGCCCAACCATTCGGCCTGCGGATCGGTCTTGGGCCAGAACTGGCCGCCACGGACCAATTCCTCGTAATACAGGCGCTGGGACAAGGCATATTGCAACTTGGTCGGGATGGCCTGTTCACCCAGAATGGTGCGGACCATCTCGTCCTTGATCGCCTCAACACCCGGCATCTGATCCAGATGGGCGCGGGCCTGTTGGGCATCGGTGGCCATTTCCATCAATTCGGAAACCACGGGAAACCCGCTCTCGACCCGGTCAAACGTCAGCTTGCCCGCATGGGCGAACCGGCCAGAGAAATGATATTTATGGGCCAACGCGCGAAACGTCAGGTTCAGGGCGACCATATACCGGCCAATGGCGGCAATCTCGGGCTTGGAAAACCGGCCCTCGGCATCCATCACGGCGGCAACCTTGCCCAGATAGCCGGTGATCTTTTCGAACTTGCCGAAATAGCGGCGGGTGACACGGGTGTCTTCCAACTGAAAATGGTCGGGTTGGGTCTCCATCAGCCGCGTCCGGTCACATCACCACGGGGCGGGGGCAGGATCACTCCTGCGCCCCATACAGGTTCTTGTCGTGCTTCTCGACGATCTTGGCAAACCGGCGCATGAACCGCTCGTCGGCCTTGGCCTTCTGCTCCAGAACCTCGCGGGCGAACACCATGTGATCTTCGTGGGCCTCCAGCATGTCGGCCATCCGGGTGTTGGTGGCGGCACCGATGGCGGCCATGGCGGTCTGGGCCTCTTGGTCGGTCTTGACCCCAATCTCGTTGATCCGGTGGGCAACATCCTGCTGCTGAGCGGTTTTCAGCGACGACGTCAGGGCGTCATACAACACGACGCGCTGCTTGGTGTCGGTCTGCAATTTGTTGATCAGAACCATCTGGGTGGCCGCCTGATTCTGCAAACTGTCGATCCAGGTCTTGCCCTTTTCGATATACCGCTCCAGAGTCTGGGACTTGGCCAGCTTGACCTGCTCGTCCTGCACCAGCGCGTTATAACGCACGTTCATCTCGGCCAGTTGGGTCTCCAACTGGGTGCGCTTGGCGGCGTCCTGCTCCATCGAGATTTTGGTCTCCAACTCGATGATCTTGGGGTCCATCGCCATGATCTCGGTGCGGGCGGCTTCCAGTTCCTGCACAGTGAATTCACGCTCGTCCAAGGTGCCGGTCAGATTGGTTTCCACCTTGGTGCGCTGATCGTTCAGAATGGCCAACTGACCTTCCAGCAACTTCTGGATGACGTTCGACTTGGAAATCAGGTCCTGCAACTTGTCATCCACGGACGCGGTGCGCATCCGTTCCTGCCGCATGCTGTCGGCCTTTGCGGACGAAAAGATACCGATGAATGACTCCATCCCGGTTTTCGACCGCATTTCGTCGAAATCCTTGGAAAAGGCAGAGGTGACATCATCGAGGCCCATAATCAGTTCGGCAATATTGGCGTTCATCAACTCGGTGTGCTGATGGACATCGTCCAGCGTGGCGTTCTCAATATCCACGGCAACATCGGTGCCTTGGGCCATCTTCTGGCGGGCGGTCTCGATGCGGCTGGTCAATTCACTGATCTTGGACTGGGCCTGGGCCACCTGTTCCTGACTTTCGCGGATTTGTGCATCAAAATCGGCCATCGGAAAACTCCATCTGAAATCCGTCCCGCACAGGCGGGCGGCATATGTTACGCACCATTACATGTGGTGCAAAATTATTGGCGCAAGTCTTGCAAATGCAGCCGCCGTTGAAAAGGGACAACAGGGCGGGACGGGGGCGAAAATGCAGACTCTGGGCAGGGACAGGACCATCGGCTAGGCTGCACCGGCACGTCCCGCACGCAAAGGCCCGCCATGACCCCTTTCGAACGGCTGATACCTGCCGCGGCACTGGCCGACGTGTCGCGACCCGACCCCGCCCGCGTTCTCTCCGGGGACCCGGTGTTCACCACATGGAACATCGAAGACCGGGACGGGCTGTATTGCGGGATATGGCAGGCCACGCCGGGCACATGGCGGGTGCAATACGACGAATGGGAATATTGCCGGATCCTGTCCGGACACTCGATCCTGACGGACGCCCAAGGTGCTGCGCACACACTTCGGGCCGGGGACAGCTTTGTCCTCCGGCCCGGGTTTACTGGCACATGGCAGGTCGTGGAAACCACAACCAAGGATTACGTCATCAAGGTTTAAATCGGCACATCCGATTGGGCCTCGACCTCGCCGGGGGCCAACCCGTCGCGGGGATCGTCGAAAATCGGGCGGGGATCGTTGGCGATGGCCTCTTCGCTATAAACGTCGTCAGGATTGACCTGCCGGGGGGGCAGTTCGATACCACGGTTATAATTCTCGGGGTCCACGCGCAGGGATTCTTCTTCGCCGCGAACATGCACAGGCATGCCGATGTCGATCATCTCATACAAGGCGATGATGTCCTGATTGAACAGGCGGATGCAGCCGGCAGACCCGGAATTTCCGATGCTTTCCAGATCGTTGGTGCCGTGAATTCGGTAATAGGTGTCGCGCCCGCCGCGATACAGATACAGGGCGCGGGCACCCAAGGGGCTGCGCAACCCGCCCGGAATACCGCGGGCAAAGGGGCCGTAAACCTCGGGTTCGGTGCGCAACATGTTGGCGGTCGGGGTCCAGCCGGGCCATTTGCGCTTTAACTGGATCGTGCCCGCCCCGCGAAACGACCGGCCGGCACGGCCCACGCCAACGGGGAACCGAACGGAATTGGCGCCTTCGCGGACGACATACAAAAACTTGGCATACGGATCGACGTCGATCGACCCGACCGGCTGTTCGCCCAGATAGGTGCCGGTGATGCGGCGATTTTCACCCATGGTGAATTGCTGGGGGATGCCGGGCAATTCATACCCGCTGTCAAACACCGGACCATAGCCGGGGTCAAATTGGGCGGGCGGGGGACCGGCAGGCTCCAACGGGACAGTCTCGCACGCGGCAAGCGCGGCAAAGCCGGTCATGGCCATGAAAACACGGCGGTTCGGCACAAAGTCGGTCATATCATCCCCAAGGTATCAGCCAGAATCAAACACCCCTAACATGGGGGCGGGTATCGGTAAAAGGGCGGCACGGGCGATTTGCCGCCAATCGTGCCCCCCGCGCCTAAATGCGGGTAAAGTCCATGATCCAATTGGTCTCCCACGTCACACCGCCATCCGGAGACAGGGCCTGTGACCACTGCGGACCCGCACCCTCCCCCGTGACCCAGGTAAACCGCAACGTCACCGGGCGGCCGTCGTGGGTGTCGGCGGCGTCAAACGTGCCCACACCGTCTACAAACCGACCCACGACCGGGACACCAAGGGCATGCGGGGCGCGTCCATCCAACCACCAGATCGCCCACAACCCGGTGCCCGGATCAAACGACCGCAGGGCAATGGCGCGATAGGGCTGGCCGGGGAAATCAATCCAGTTGTCCTCGACATTCCCGGCACCTGCCAGGATCGGGCGGACCTCTGCGGTGCCGTCAAACGCCTGCCAATCATCGGCGCCTTGCAACCGGGTGCGCAACCGGCGATGCCGGACGCGCCAGCGGCCATGCTCAAAATCGAAATCCGCCGCCGACATGGATCACCCCCGGATATGTTCGCCTTCCGTTCTATCGACGCAGCTCAGCCCGGTCAACTCAGGGGCGCTTGGGCACCGCATCAAAATCGGCGGCGGCGTGGCGCTCGGGCAATTGCTCCCACGGCTCGCCCCAGTTGCGGTTGACCATCCGGCCCCGGATCACGGCGGGGCGGGCGTCAATCTGCGTGGCCCACCGCTGGACATGTTCATAGGACTGCACATCCAGAAATTCGGCGGCATTGTATTGGCGGCCCAGCGCAAGGTTCCCATACCACGGCCAGATGGCCATATCTGCAATGCTGTAGTCGGACCCGGCGATATAGGGGGTCTGGGCCAGCCTGCGGTCCAGAACATCCAACTGACGCTTGGTCTCCATGGCAAAGCGGTTGATGGGATATTCATATTTTTCAGGGGCATAGGCATAAAAATGGCCAAACCCACCACCCAGATAGGGGGCGCTGCCCATTTGCCAGAACAGCCAGTTCAACGTCTCGGCGCGGGCGGCCCCACTGGCAGGCAGGAACGCACCGAAACGCTCGGCCAGATGCATCAGGATCGAGGCGCTCTCGAACACGCGGACAGGCTCGGGGCCGGATCGGTCCACCAAGGCTGGGATCTTGGAATTCGGGTTGATCTCGACAAACCCGCTACCAAACTGATCGCCGTCGCCAATCTTGATGATCCAGGCGTCATACTCGGCGGCGTGGCCCGCAGCCAGCAACTCCTCGAACATGACGGTGACCTTGACGCCGTTCGGGGTGGCAAGGGAATACAACTGAAACGGATGCGCGCCGACAGGCAACACCTTGTCATGGGTGGCACCGGCAATGGGGCGGTTGATGCTGGCAAAATGGCCGCCATTTTCGGCGTCCCAGGTCCAGACCTTCGGGGGGACATATACATCAGACATCGGCGGCTCCTCGGGGTTCATGGGTTGCCCAAACCCTAGCACCGGGCACCCGGCACACAACCCCGATCCGGCCCGATCCGGCCCGATCCGGGCACACTGCACCCTGCACCCACGCACGTCCCGGCTTCTTTCTGCCGATAAACCGCGGGGGAGGCCGCAGGCCGGGGGCAGCGCCCCCAGCGACGGTTGCCCGCGTGACAATCGGCCCGCCCACAGGCACTCTGCGACCAAAGGAGACACGCACATGCGACTGGCGGGAAAAACGGCACTCGTGACGGGGGGCGGCTCGGGGTTCGGGGCGGGGATCGCGCGGGCCTTCGCGGCCCAAGGGGCGCGGGTGCTGGTGGCAGACCTCAACCTTGAGGCGGCACAGGCGGTGGCGCACGAGATCGGGGGCATCGCGGCGCAAACGGATGTGTCGGACAACAGCGCGGTGGGCGCGCTCGCCTATCAGGTGGAGGATCAGATGGGAGACCTTGATATCCTCGTGAACAACGCCGGGATCACGCACCAGCCCGGCGCGCTCGAAGACATTAGCGAACAGGATTTCGACCGGGTCTTTGCGGTGAACTGCAAATCGGTCTACCTCACGGCGCGGCACTTCATCCCGGCGATGAAGGCGCGGGGGGCGGGGGCGGTTCTGAATATCGCGTCCACGGCAGGGCTGTCGCCCCGGCCCCGGCTCAACTGGTATAACGCGTCCAAAGGCTGGATGGTGACAGCGACCAAGACGATGGCGGTGGAACTGGCGCCCTTCGGCGTGCGGGTCAACGCGCTGTGCCCGGTGGCCGGAGAAACACCATTGCTGGCGTCGTTCATGGGCGGGGACACGCCAGGAAACCGGGCACGGTTTCTGGAGACCATCCCCTTGGGGCGGTTTTCAACGCCACAGGACATGGGCAACGCGGCCTTGTATCTGTGTTCGGACGAGGCCGGGATGGTGACAGGGGTGGCGATGGAAGTAGACGGAGGACGGTGCATATGACCCTCCTGCGGCATCTGGCAGACCTCGTCCTCGGGATCGGGGACGACACCGAAGCACCCCCAGCGGCACCACCGCCCGGCACGGCGCGGCTCTACGTCTTCCACGGCACCTTCGAAACCGAGGAACAGGCGCTGGCCTATTGCTACGACGCGCCGGACCCGGCACATCCCGAACCGCTCACGCGGGACCTGCCGGGGGCCTATATCGACACGACCTATGTGGACGTGCTGTGGGGCAAAACCAACGACCCGGCCTTGCGGGCCTACTTTCCGGACCCGATCCGCGACCAGATCATCGCGGCGACCGAGGCGTCAAACACGGTGGTTCTGATCTCACAGGATGCGTTCGGGGGTTTCGGCTTCCGGCTCAATGACACGCCGCACCTGACCTATCTGGGGCACTGGGACGTGGTGCGGTCATGACGGCCGCGACCCATGACCGCCCCGGCCCGCGCAACCTGATCACCGATGTGCCGGGGATATTGGTCGGCAATGCGTCAGACGGGCACATCAAGACAGGCGTGACGGTAGTGACGGCGGGGCGGCCCTTTACGGCCGGGGTCCACGTCATGGGCGGGGCACCGGGCACCCGGGAAACCGACCTTCTGGCGGCGGACAAAACGGTGGAACAGGTGGACGCGCTGGTGCTGTCGGGGGGATCGGCGTTCGGGCTG
>JBGSIZ010000116.1:0-21982 GCA_041742255.1 Marivivens sp.
GGATGGCAGCCTGCCGCTGGATGGGGCATGGCCGACCCTGATGGCATGGGCACCGGGCACGGTGCATCCGGCGGATCGGTTGGGGGACAGTGGCATCGCGCTCGTCTCGCTGACCCTGCGCCACCCCGAGGCGATGGCGCTGTCGTCCCGCATTGAACCCTATCTCAACGACCCCCGGATCACGTTTGTCGAGGCCCCGGATTGCGCCGTTTCGGTGGTTTTGCGGCGCGCGGATGGGCAAGAGGTCGTGCTGTGATCCGCCTTGCCACGCCGCAGGATGCCGCGGGGATATGCACCATATGGAACCACTATATCCGGGACACCACGGTCACGTTCCTGCCCGATGAAAAATCACTGTCCGAGGTCGAAACCCTGATCGCGACGCAACCCGTTCTGGTTTGGCATCCGCAGTCAGACAGGGACGCGGTCGCGGGCTTTGCCCGGTATTTCCAGTTTCGGGGGGGCAGGGGATATGCCCGGACGGTGGAACACACGGTGCTGGTGTCCCCCGACCACGCGGGCCAAGGCGGCGGGCGGGCGTTGATGTCGGCCTTGTGCGACCATGCGCAGGCGGCCGGATTGCACAGCATGTGGGCCGGGGTCAGTGGCGAAAATACTCCGGCGGTTGCCTTTCACGCCGCCTGCGGATTCGTGGAAATAGCGCGGCTGCCAGAGGTTGGCCACAAATTTGGCCGCTGGATTGATCTGGTTCTGATGCAGCGGATGTTATGATGCCGAAATCCCGGCCTGACATTGGCAACAAAAACGGCAAAGGATAGACTGTGCCCATGTC
Organism: Marivivens sp.; assembly: GCA_041742255.1. Classification (GTDB taxonomy): domain Bacteria; phylum Pseudomonadota; class Alphaproteobacteria; order Rhodobacterales; family Rhodobacteraceae; genus JBGSIZ01. Next base: position 794 of record JBGSIZ010000116.1, read on the forward strand.
GATTTGGTCCCGCATCGCAGACGCCCTTTCCGCCCTTGCCGCGGGCGAAGGATTGTCGGCGGTGTTTGACAAACTGCGCACCGCGCCGGAAAAATCCGTAGCATTCACTATCGCCGTGATCGGTTTGGGGGCCAAAATGGCCAAGGCCGACGGTCAGGTCACCCGGGACGAGGTCACAGCCTTTCGCGAGGTGTTCATGATCGCCCCGCAGGACGAGGCGAACGCGGCGCGGGTGTTCAACCTTGCCCGGCAGGATGTCACCGGGTTTGAAGACTACGCGCACCGGATCAAGGCCATGTATGGACCGGATGCGGACCCGCTCTGCGATCTGATGGAAGGGTTGTTTCACATTGCGCTGGCAGATGGGGAATACCATCCCGCCGAAAATGCGTTTCTGGAAACTGTCGCCCGTATCTTTGGGTTTGACGCCGTCCGGTTTTCCCGTTTGCGGGCGCAGTTCGTGCCCGATGCCGACCGCGATCCGTTCGAAATTCTGGGCGTGGCACCCGATGCGCCCATGGCCGATATCCGGGCCGCGTGGCGCATGGCCGTGCGTGAAACGCACCCCGACCGGATGATCGCGCGGGGCGTCCCCGAGGAGGCGATCAAACTGGCAGAAAAGCGGTTGATCGCCATCAACCGGGCGTGGGAACAGGTCAACGCGATGGGCGCGCGGGCATGAGGATTGCGACCTATAATGTCGAATGGTTCACCCACCTGTTCGATGATGCGGGGCATTTTCTGGATGATGGTGGTTGGTCCGGACGGCAGGACGTTACCCGGTCCGACCAGATTGCTGCCTTGGGGGCCGTGTTTCAGGCCATGGATGCCGACGCGATCATGGTGATCGAGGCCCCCGATCTGTCGCGCACCGGTCGTGGCATCGACGCCTTGCGCCGATTTGCGGATCGGTTCGGGTTGCGAGCGAGGGCGGTTCTGGCCGGGTTTCCCAACGACACCCAACAGGAAATCCTGTTGATGTATGACCCGGATGCAATGACCGCGCGCCACGACCCTTTGGGCCACGACACCGGCAAGAAGGGCGCGACCGAGGTTCCCCGGTTTGACGGGGTCTACCGGATTGATCTGGATACCGATGCGACGCCCGATGTGGTCCGGTGGTCAAAACCTCCACTCGAGGTTGCGATGCGGACGGCAACCGGGCGCGACCTGCGTCTGATCGGGGTGCATGCCAAATCCAAGGCCCCACACGGCGCCCGAAACGCGGCGGCGGTGATGCGCATCTCGATTGAAAACCGGCGCAAGCAGTTGGCGCAATGTATATGGCTGCGGCAGCGGGTTGACCAACATCTGGCCGCTGGCGACGATCTGATCGTTCTGGGGGATTTCAACGACGGGCCGGGCTTGGACGATTATGAAAAACTGTTCGGTCGGTCGAGTGTCGAAATCGTTCTGGGCGAGGACGCGGCACCGCGCCTTTATGATCCCCATGCCAGAATGGCGTTGGGCCAGCGGATTGCGGCGGCCCCCACAACGGCCCGGTTCCAGATCCCCCCGGATGGGCGGTATCTGTCGGCTTTGCTGGATTATATCATGGTCAGTGACGGGGTGCGGGACATGGGGCCGAAATGGAAAATCTGGCACCCGTTCGAGGACCCGCAGTGTTATGCCGATGTGGCGTTGCGCACCGCCTTGTTGACCGCGTCGGACCATTTTCCGGTTACACTTGATTTCAATCCGTGAATTGAAACTCGGCTGGACCGGCCCCATATCCGGCTCATGAAACATCTCGCACTCATCACAGCGTTGACCCTTTGGGCCCCTGCCGTTCCCGCGCAGGAGGCGTCGGAGGACGGCGATGTGGCCGAAGGCTTTTCCTTGATGGAGGAAGGCGCGCAATTGCTGTTTCGGGGAGTGATCGAAGAAATGGCTCCTGCATTGGAGGACCTGAAAGGGTTCGCAGGCGAGATTGAACCGACGTTCCGGGCATTCGCGCTCGAAATGGGGCCTGCCATGGCCAAGCTCTTGTCCGAGATTGACGATCTTCGGCATTACAGCCCGCCAGAATTCATGCCCAACGGGGATATCATCATCCGGCGGCTGCCGAATGCGCCGGAGTTTGTGCCGCCAACACCGCCCTCAGCACCGCCAATCGACCTTTAACGGTTCAGAATGGTCACGGTCGCCGTGGCCTGCATGGCGGTCGCGAGCGCGGTCAGACGCTGTTCCGCAACTTCGCCAAACAACGGCCGGGCATTGGCGCTCAAGATCAGCTCAACCGTGCGTTTCTTGGGCTTCCACACCAGCGTTCCCGGTGCCTCGTCGGCCTTGAGCCACAACATGGCTCCAAACCGCATCGCCTTGCCCAGAATTTCCGCCTGCCGTAGCTGATCCTCGGTCAACAGCCGGAACAGGGGTTCAAACCGGGACCCTTCGCGCTTGTTTGAATATCGATGCAGCAGGGACAGGCCCAGAAACACCCGTTCGGAATGTTTGAGGCCGCCCAAATTGGCGCGGGTTGCGTTGTCAAACGCCACTTCGTCGCGGTAATCGGGGTGCGCGCGCCACGTCACGTCATGCAGCAGGCAGGCGGCCTTGATGATCCGCTGAAACTGCCAGTCTGCGCGGGGGAACAGGGGCAGCACGAAATCATACAGAACCTTGCCAAATCCGGGCAGGCGGGCGTCCTTGGCTTCGGCAAACCGGCAGGCTTCGATCAAGGGATCGCGGTCGCGCAGGGCCTGCGGCATTTGTTCATAAAGCATCCCCTCGCGGATGCCATAGGACGACACGGCGATATCCCGTGGGCGGAACGTGGCCACCAACTGCTTAAGAACATGAATGGCGATCGGAACCAGTGACATCCGGTCGGATGAAATGTTGCACCGGGCGCGCAGGTCCTCGAGGTTGGCCGATGCGATATATTCGGCGGTGGTCGCGACATTGCGGGCCGTCATCCGGTATTCGTGCAAAACGGTGAGCGGGTAGCCGCGCCGTTCCATATCGACCCGGGCAATGGCCCGCCACGATCCACCTACCAGAAACAACCGCATCCCGGTTTCGTTGTTCATCTGGGCGTGCAGGTCTTCGACGACACCCTTGATATAGGTCTTGACCGCTTTGCGCCCGCCCTTGATCTCGCGCAGCTTGAGCGGGCCAAGCGGGGAGGTCACCCGTTGCCCGACCTTGCCATCGGCCAAATCCGCCAGTTCCATCGACGCGCCGCCGATATCACACACAAGGCCAAAGCTGCCGGGCCACCCAAGAAGCACGCCTTGGGCGGACAATCTGGCCTCTTCGCGGCCATCAATCACCCAAAGCCGGACTCCGGTTTCGCGCAACACCTCGGCCTGAAAATCGGCGCCATCGGTGGCTTCGCGCACGGCGGCTGTGGCCACGGCGGTCAGGGGGGCAATCCCCATGCCATCTGCAAGGGCGGCAAATCGGGCAATCGCCCGGAGCGCGCGCTGCCGACCCACCGGGTTCAAACGCCCGGTTTCCGACAATCCGGACCCGAGGGCGCACATGATTTTTTCGTTGTAGAAATAGGCGGGGCTGCGGGCGGCACCGTCAAACACGACAAGCCGGACAGAGTTCGAGCCAACGTCCAGAACGCCGACCCGACCCATAGCCCTTGCCTGTGGGTCATCAAAGATAGGGCGGCCAAACGGCCCCCAATCATTCGTGTCGTTGTCGATTGTTCCGTCCATCGGCCCCCCACGTGTCCCGCAGGTTTTGGCCCCATGCGGGCGTCGGTGTCAATCCCAAGAGGTCGCGAAACGCCGGGTCAGGTCTTGGTATGGGTCAATTGCGGAACGTCGCCCGCACCCGCCGACCCACGCCCGGACAGCGATGGGTTTTCCATGAAAAACCGATGACAGTTGAACGCGAACCCTTCGGGCAGATCGGCCCGTTCAAAATGCCCATCCGGCATCATGACCCAACTTTGGGCCACATCATGCAGGTTTGCCGCCATGATCTGGCTGACGATCTGGGATTTTACGGTGTCGTTGGTGATCTCGACCAGCGTCTCGACCCGCCGGGTCAGGTTGCGGCCCATCCAGTCGGCGGACGACATGAACACACGGGATTTCTTGGATGGCAGGCCATGACCATTGCCAAAGCACACGATCCGGCTGTGTTCCAGAAACCGCCCCACGATGGATTTCACGCGGATATTCTCGGACAAGCCTTTGATCCCCGGACGCAGCCCGCAGATGCCCCGCACCACAAGGCTGATTTTCACGCCCGCCTGGCTTGCGGCATAAAGCGCGTCAATCACGTCTTCTTCGATCAGGCTGTTCATCTTGGCCCAGATCACGGCAGGCTTGCCCGCGCGGGCGTGGTCCCCTTCGGCCGCAATCAGTTCCAGCAACCGGGACTTGAGCGTGCTGGGGGCAATCGCAAGATTTTCCAGACCCTCGGGATCGGCGGAACCGCCGATGTAATTGAACACCTTGGTGGCGTCCCGGCCAAGGGCTGCGTCACAGGTGAACAGCGACAGATCGGTATAGATGCGGGCAGTGATTGGGTGATAATTGCCCGTGCCAAAGTGGCTGTAGGTTACCAGACGATCACCTTCACGGCGGACCACCACACTGATTTTGGCGTGGGTTTTGTAGTTGGTGAACCCATAAACCACATGAGCGCCCGCACGTTCCAAACGCCGGGACTGGCGGATATTCGCGGCCTCGTCAAACCGGGCCTTCAATTCGACCAGGGCGGTCACAGATTTGCCGGCTTCGGCGGCTTCGCACAGGGCCTCGACAATCGGGGAATTGCGCGACGTGCGGTAAAGCGTCTGTTTGATCGCCACGACATCGGGATCATGGGCCGCCTGTTGCAGGAACCTGATCACCATGTCGAAGGTTTCATAGGGATGATGCAGCAGCATGTCCTTTTGGCGGATGGCCGCGAACATATCACCGTCATGGTCCTGCACCCGTTCGGGCACGCGGGGGGCGTAGGCGGGCCACAACAGGTCTGGCCGGGCATCCGTCACCAGTTCCTTGAGGTCGCCTGTGCCCATCAACCCTTCAACCTCGACGACTTCATCCTCGCCGACGTGGAGTTCTTCCATGATCATGGATTTCAGGGCCGGGGGGGCACCGGCAGACAGTTTCATCCGCACAACTTCGCCCCGACGGCGGCGTTTCAGGGCCACCTCGAATTCCCGAACAAGGTCTTCCGCCTCGTCCTCGACCTCCAGATCGCTGTCACGCAGCACCCGGAACGAACAATTGCCCTTCATCACATAGCCCGGAAACAGCTTGGTCAGATGCAACAACAGCAATTCTTCCAACGGCAGGAACCGCTGTTCCCCGTCGCCGGGCAGCAACACAAACCGGGCGATTTGTTGAGGCACGGGCAGCAGGGCCTGCAAGGGCCGCTTGTCAGCCCGCCGTTCCAGTTGCAATGCCAGTGCAAAGCCTTCATTCGGGATGAACGGGAACGGGTGCGCGGGGTCAACGGCCAGTGGCGACAGAACCGGAAACACGTTGTTCAGAAACACATCCTCGACAAACGCGAGGTCGTCGGCCTTCAGGTCGGTCCGGCTCAGGATGTGGATGCCAGTGGCCGCCAGTTCCATGCGCAAAGCGTCGAACACGGTTTGTTGCCGGGCCATCAGGGCGCGGGCGTCCTTGTCGATCAGACGCAGTTGTTCAGCGGGAGTCAAACCGTCCAGCGCCGGGGTCGTGTTCCCGGCATGGGCCAATTCGCGCAGGCCAGCCACGCGCACTGTGTAGAATTCGTCAAGGTTCGCCGCCGAAATCGACAAGAACCGCAGCCGTTCCAGCAACGGAACGCGGATATTCTCGGCCTCTTCGACCACCCGCCAGTTGAACCCCAACCAGCTCAGCTCGCGGTTAAAAAACCGCTTGGGACCGGACAAATCCCCTTCGACCACAACAGGGTCTGCAAAGGGCGCTTCAAGGAAATCTGCGTTTTTCATGGCTGCCTTATGGCGCGGGTTTACGACGGATTGGTGACACTTATTCGGGCGCAGTGTCTATCGTGTCCAGCAGGCGCGCAACCATCCGCACGCTGATTTTGCGCCCCTCGGTCAAGGCCATGCGGTCCAGCCGATCCACGATATCGGCCACGGCGGCAAAGGATCGTTCCAGCCGGGCCGCGATATACGGGGGCACGTCTGGCGGCGGGGCAATCTGGCGGTCCTGAAACTGTTTGAGCAACACGGCCAACAGCAATTTGTCGTCCGGGTCGCCAATTTGGGTGACGGTTGTGGCCTGCATCCGGCTGGCAAGGTCGGGCATGGACAAGGGCCACCGGCTTGGCGGGTGTGTGGCGGTCAACAACAGGCGGCCCCCGTTGCGCAAGAAGTTGTGCAGGTGGAACAAGGGTTCTTCTGCATCGGGGGGCAAGGTGTGCACATCCTCGATCACCAGATTGGTCACAACATCCAGCCGGAATTCCGGCCCAAGGTCTGCGGCCTGCAACACGGTCGCGCTGTTTTGCTGGGCAAAAACGCGGGCGAGGTGGCTTTTGCCACTGCCCTGCGGCCCCACCAACGCCAGTTTCCCGTCGGGCCAGCGGTCCGGGTCTGTCACCATGGCAAAGGCCTGCGCGTTGGCGTCGGACACAAAGAAATCCTCGGGCCCCAACGACACGCGCGGGGGCAGGTCGAACGTCAGTTGCTGCAGGGGGGTCACTGGTCTGTCAGGCCCTTGTAGAGCCGGCCTTCCTTGTAGCGCGTGATGGCAAACCGGGCGACCACGCCGATCATCGCAGACACCGGAACGGCCACCAGCATCCCCACGAACCCGAACAAGGTGCCAAACACGGACAAGGCAAAGATCAACCAGACAGGGTGCAACCCCACGCTGTCGCCCACCATCTTGGGCGTCAGATAGTTGCCCTCGACCACTTGACCGATCACAAAGATACCGACGATGACGCCGATCATCACCCATTCGCCCCAGAACTGGAACAACGCCAGGCCAATGGCCAAACCACCCCCCACGATGGCCCCGACATAGGGAATAAACGACAAAAGCCCGGCAATCGCCCCCACGACAAGCCCGAAATTCAACCCGGCAAACGACAGCGCAATCGCGTAAAATGTGCCTTGGATCAGCATCACGGTGCCTTGGCCCCGAATGAACGCGGCGAGCGTCGCATCGATGTCCCGGCCAATCTGGCGGACTGTTTCAACATGGTCGCGGGGCAACATGTCGTCGATCGTGGCCACCATCCGGTCCCAGTCAAGCAACAGATAGAACGTGACGACCGGCACCACGACAATCAGAACCAGCGCATTGATCAGCGACATCGCCGAAGTCAGAACGCCATTGATCAATTCGCCGCCCTTGGATTGCAGCATCTCGCCGATCTTGAGGATCTGACGGCGCACTTCGCTTTCTTCGTTCAAAAGTTGCGGAAACCGCTCCGTCAATTCGGCCTGAAGGGTGCCAAACAGGGTCGGAAAGGTGTTGATCAACTGGGTCAGCTGTTTGATCAGGGTCGGCACGACGGCAAGGATCAGGACGACAAAGACCAGCACAGCAAACAGCGTGATGACGACCGTCGCGGCAACCCGGCTTAACCCCCAGCGTTCCAGACGGTCCGCAATCGGATCCAGACAATAGGCAATGGCCCCGCCCAAGACAAAGGGCAGGATCACGTCGCCCAGAAACCACAACGCCAGCACAAACGTGACCGTGGCCACGCCCCAATAGGTTGCTTGTTCTTTGACGGGTAATGCCATGTCCGGTCCCTTTTCAGCCCCGTTGTATGTCGTCGTTCGGGCGGTCTGATGCAACCCCGCCACGGCAGTCTATACCACGGTTGTCGCACTTGGGCGCAGGATTGCCCGCCGATCCGAGTTCGGAATGCGCGCGGTCCCGTGCTGCGACTGCTTGCCAGTGGCGGACGCGCCGCCTAAACATCCCCCGAACCATCCCAAAGGGGTCTATATCCATGCGCCTGTCCCGATATTTCCTGCCCGTTCTCAAAGAAAACCCGGCAGAGGCACAGATCGTGTCGCACCGCTACATGTTGCGCGCGGGCATGATCAAACAGCAGGCGGCCGGGATTTATTCTTGGTTGCCGCTTGGCCTGCGGGTGCTGCGCCGGATCGAAACGATCGTGAACGAGGAACAGGAACGCGCGGGCCACATCCCGTTGCTGATGCCCACGCTGCAACCGGCGGATTTGTGGCGCGAGAGCGGGCGGTATGACGATTACGGTCAGGAAATGCTGCGGATCAAGGATCGGCACGACCGCGACATGCTCTATGGTCCCACCAACGAAGAAATGATCACCGACATTTTCCGGTCCCATGTGAACAGCTACAAAGACCTGCCGCTGACGCTTTATCATATCCAATGGAAATTCCGGGACGAGGTCCGCCCCCGCTTTGGCGTGATGCGGGGCCGGGAATTCCTGATGAAGGACGGCTATAACTTTGACGTAGACCGGGACGCTGCCTTGCACGCCTATAACCGCCATATGGTCAGCTATCTGCGGACCTATGAACGTATGGGCCTGACCGCGATCCCGATGCGCGCGGCCTCTGGCCCGATTGGTGGTGACAACACGCATGAGTTTCTGGTGCTGGCGGCCACGGGCGAAAGCGAAGTGTTCTATGACAGCGCGGTCACCAGCCTGAAACTGGGGCAGCGCGCTATCGACTATGACGACCGGGAACAGGTTGCGTCCGTGTGCAAGGAATTCACCACGCTTTATGCCCGCACAGACGAAACCCACGACGACGCCGCGTTTCAGGACGTGCCCGAGGACCGCCGTATGGTCGCCCGCGGGATCGAAGTGGGGCAGATTTTCTACTTTGGCACCAAGTATTCCGAAAGCATGGGGGCGACCGTAGTGACCAAGGACGGCGCCCGCGTGCCCGTTGAAATGGGCAGCCACGGCATCGGCGTGTCGCGCCTGTTGGGCGCGATAATCGAGGCCAGCCATGACGACAAGGGCATCATCTGGCCCGAAGGTGTCACGCCGTTCCCGGTCGGTCTGGTCAACCTGAAACAAGGCGACGCCGAGGCGGACGCGGCCTGTGACGCCCTTTATTCATCGCTGTCGGCTCTTGGGCTGGAACCGCTATATGATGACCGGGACGAACGGGCCGGCGGTAAATTCGCGACGATGGACCTGATCGGGTTGCCGTGGCGGATCACGGTGGGTCCGCGCGGGCTCAAGAACGGCGTGGTCGAATTGACCTCACGCCGGACCGGGGAAAGCGTGGAATTGCCGCCCGAACAGGCTGTGGCGCGGATCGCCGAAATTTACGCGGCTCACCGGTAGGGCAATCAGGCGGGGATCGTGCGGCGCGCGCCGCCGCGCTGCACGACCCATTCGCCAATCGCGATATTGATAGCCCACCAACCGACAAAAACGGTGTCGCTCAACCAGCCGGACAAGGGCGCGCCGGTGATGATGTAGATCGGGAACATTACCAACGCGATGGTGCCGGTGCCCATCCCGATGGCATAGCTGCGGATCATCCACGCCCGGTGTTGGGGCAGGTCGCGCCGCCGCGCCGCCCGGATGCCCATGACAAGCGCCCCGATCAACGCGGCCCCGGCCAGCCCCCGAAAAATATCAAGGATCGGCGTGGCCACGCTGTCCACCCGAAGGAGCAACGCCAGCCCGCCCAACCCCATTCCGATCCCCGCGACCGCAAACACCCGCCCGGTGATCCGGTGCAACCGCCCAAACCGCCGGTTCAGAACCCGCGCAAATTGCAGCGGTCCGAGCACCCCGAACAGCACGCCAGACAGGGTGTGAACAAAGAACCAAACCGGGGCTACCATCAACCGCATACTGTCGGGCGGGACAAGCCCTGTGGGGATTTGGACCACCGTGACGGCGGCCACAAGGATCGGAATGAACGTGCAAAACGCAAGTAGGGCGACAAACGGAAGGGGTCGTGAAAACATGCGAAACATGGCAAAATCCTGTGTTTCTGGGGTTGTGGTTCAGTCCGGGTCAGGACCGTAAAAGAAAACCTGTTCAAGCGGTTGATCGAACGCCCGGGCGATCTTGAACGCCAGTTCGAGCGTGGGGGAATATTTGGCGGCCTCAATGGCCACGATGGTTTGCCGGGTGACCCCGACCTTTTCGGCGAGGTCCTTTTGCGTCATTTCGCCCGCGTCAAACCGCAATCTGCGGATGGCGTTCGATATGCGGAATTTCTCCATCAGCACCAGACCCGGTAACTGAGCAACCGGACGGCGTCGCCCGTCAGCGCACCCACAGACATTGCAAAATAGATCGTGGTCATCGCAAACACGCCGGACACGCCAAAGGCGAGGGCCACAATCGCTCCAACTGTGCCAAAACTGGCCACCACCATGGTCACGGCCATGCCCCGCAGTTGATACGCCTTGTCGCGTTCGTCCGTGCTTACGTCTTCGTCGCGGGTCAGGATGCCGTGGACGATGGCCACTAGAATGGTCAGGGCAATGGTCGCGACAATCGTCATCGCCACGGCCCACAGGATGGTGCGGGCCCAGATTTGCAACGCATCGGGGCCTGCAAACGCGCCAGCCTGCCACAACCCATACAAAGTGATGATCACCCAGATATCGACCCCGATATTGATCAGGATTGACACAACCGCGTTGCGTTCTTCGTGGGACATGGCCGCCTCTTGTGTCATATGAACCCGACGCAGTGTCGGGTAAGTCGGACATAACGTAAAATGAACCAGACATTATTTCAAGGGGCCAGCGCAATAGGACCAATTGACCTACCGCAGGTTCCACGAAATCCTGACGGGGCAATTCAAATCGGGGACAGCATGGGCAAGGCACTGATCACATGGGGCGGCTGGGACGGGCACGAACCGGACAAGGTCGCGGCAATTTTCGCAGCGATGCTGAGGGATGCCGGGGCAGAGGTCACCGTGACCGACAGCCTCGACTGTTTTGACGACGCGGCGCAGTTGCGCACGCTGGACCTGATCGTCCCGGTATGGACCATGAGCCAGATTGACAAACAAAAGGTTATCAACGTGTCCGAAGCCGTGGCACACGGCACCGGCCTTGCCGGATGCCATGGCGGCATGTGCGACGCGTTCCGGGACCAGGTCCTGTGGCAATTCATGACCGGGGCCAACTGGGTCGCGCATCCGGGCGGGGACGGGGTGCCCTACCGGGTGACGATCACGGACCGCGACCATGCCTTGACGGACGGCATCGCGGATTTCGATGTGGCGACAGAACAATATTACCTGCATGTGGACCCGGCCAACCATGTGTTGGCCACCACCCGTTTCCCGGTTGTGCCGTGGTATCACAGCCCGAACGGCCCTGTTGACATGCCCGTGGCCTGGACCCGGGCATGGGGCGAAGGGCGAGTGTATTACAACGCCTTGGGCCACAAGGCCGACGTCATCGCAGCGGGGCCTGCGCATGAAATGCTCCGGCGCGGGCTGGTGTGGGCCATGGCGGGCAAGGCAGTCGCCGATCCCACGCGGGCCAATGCGCTGGTGTCCCCCGGTAACCACTTCTAATCCGATGGCGCTGCCGCCAGACAGCCTTGAAACCTATATTGACCTGCACGCCAGCAGCCCGAAACGATTGCCCTATCCCCATACGCTTGCCGCGTTTGAAGCCTGCCTGAACGGCTGGGCGCATCATCGGCATTTTGTCGCCGGGGATGAGGACCGTTTTGCAAAGGCGTTCTTTGACGGCTTTGGCGATTATGTCTGCGCGCGTTTAGGGCAACCCGCGCCGCAGGGCTGGGGCGCGCTGTTGGATAGCCTTGGCGATACGCAAACGGCACATGCGCGGTTCTTCGACTTGGTCACGGATTTCGAGGTCGATCAGACCGCCGCTGCAGCCGCTGCAGTCCGGGACCTGCCCGCCCATCTGCGGCCACCACCCGAGCCAGAGCCACCGCGCCCCGATCTGGTCATCTATTTGCAAAAACTCATTGAACGCAAGGACTTGCGGCCTGGTGACGGCGGTATTGCTGCGCTTGAGTCCCATATCAAGGGCTGGATCGCGCATCGGCGAGCGGGCGAGCCCGACCGTGATGACGGCGCAACCGCAGTCCAGATTTATTTTGATGACTGGTTGGCGCAGCAAAGCCAGACAAAGGGTCACTGGGCCGACCAGATCGCGGTCTTGTGTGGGATCGACGAAGACCCCTATGCCTGCGTCCTGCGGATGGTCGCGGGCCTGCAACAGCGGCGGCGCGACGTTATCGACAAATGGCACCCTGAGTTTGGGGCGCCGGTGATCGGTTAGGCCCCGTGCCAAGGCTTGACCCTGACGTGCAATAGCCTCACCTTGCCGCCAACAACAAAAGGCGCAGACATGGCAGGCAGCACCGCCCCGTTTTCCCGGTTCGAATGGTTGATCGCCTGGCGGTATATCCGTGCCAAACGGGCCGAAGGCGGGGTCAGCGTGATGACCTGGATCAGCCTTTTGGGGGTCATGCTGGCGGTGTTCGCGTTGATCGTGACGCTGGCGATCCGGTCCGGGTTTCGCACGGAATTCGTGGATACGATCCTTGGGGCCAATGCCCATGTGACGGTTTACAATGCGGCGGTGCGGTCGGATACCGGACAGGTGGACCGCCGGATCACCGACTATGACGCGCTGGCCGAACGGTTGCGCGGGGTGCCCGATGTGACGCGGGCGGCCCCGATCACCCGGCGTCAGATCATGGCAAATTTCGGCGAGGCGAATTCCGGTGTCGAGGTGTTCGGGATCACCTACGACGACCTCTTGGGCATCCCCCGCGTGGCCGTGCCGGAGGTGTCGCAAGGCGCGATTGACCAGTTTGAAAACGGCATTGCCATCGGGTCGGGTGTCGCGCGGGAACTGGGCGTCACCATCGGCGACAAGGTCAAGATCATCTCGCCCAACGGCGCGCGCACGGCATTTGGCACCAGTCCTAGAGTGTCGGCCTACGAGGTCGTATATATCTTCACCGCCGGTCGCTATGACATCGACCGCACACGGGTCTATATGCCGCTCGAACAGGCGCAGACGTTTTTCAACATGGACGGTGCCGTGGACGAGATCGAGGTCATGGTCGCCGATCCCGACGCCGTCGATGACACGCTTGGCCCGATCATTCAGGCAGCGGGTGACCGCGTGTTAGTCTGGACATGGCGGGACAGTTCGGGGGCGTTTCTGCGGGCGCTGACGGTTGAGGACAATGTGATGTTTGTCCTTCTGTCCATCCTTGTTCTGATCGCGTCGATGAACATCATTTCCGGGTTGATCATGCTGGTGAAAAACAAGGGGCGCGATATCGGCATCCTGCGGACCATGGGCCTGACCGAAGGGTCGGTGTTGCGGATTTTCTTTATCTGCGGGGCAGGGATCGGCACGGTTGGCACGGTTCTGGGGGTCGCGTTGGGCTGCCTGTTCGCAATCTATATCGACCCGATTTTTAGCGCGGTGAATTACCTTGCGGGCGGCGGGGTCTGGGACCCGTCGGTGCGCAATCTGTATAATCTGCCCGCAGAATTGCGGGTGGCGGATATCGTGAAATCCATGTCCTTGTCGCTTGCGTTGTCGTGGATCGTGACGATCTTTCCGGCCCGCCGCGCCGCCCGCATGAACCCTGTCGAGGCCTTGCGCTATGAATGATCCGGTGCTGGTGCTGACGGGCCTGACCAAGGGTTACAATCCGGGAAAACCCAATGCGGTGCAGGTGTTGCGCGGTGTCGATCTGACCGTCGCGGCCGGCGAGGTTGTGGCACTGGTGGCCCCCTCGGGTGCCGGCAAATCGACCCTGTTGCATATCGCGGGGCTGCTGGACACGCCCGACGCAGGCACAGTGTCCATCGGGGGCGAGGACATGACCCGCCTGAACGACAGGCGGCGCACCGCGGTCCGGCGGGCGCAGGTCGGGTTCATCTACCAATTCCATCATTTGTTGCCTGAATTCAGTGCGTTAGAGAACATCGTCTTGCCGCAACTGGCCAATGGCACCAGCAATTCCGACGCGACCGCACGCGCACGGATGCTATTGGACACCGTGGGTGTCGGCCCCCGCGCCGACCATCGCCCGGCGGCATTGTCGGGGGGCGAACAACAACGGGTGGCGTTCTGTCGGGCGCTGGCCAATCAACCCCGGTTGTTGCTGGCGGATGAACCCACGGGAAACCTTGACCCCGATACATCCGACAAAGTGTTTGCGGCCCTGTTGGCGCTGGTGCGGGACACCGGGCTTGCGGCGGTCATCGCGACCCACAACCTCGACCTTGCCGCGCGGATGGACCGAGTTGTCCGGCTGGACGCGGGGCGGGTTGTGCCCACCTGACGCCTCACGCAGGCGGCACGCAGTTGTGACCCATGTTACGCCCGTCTTGCGCTAGGTCAGAAGGACGTTACCGTGATGGAGGTTCCCCCGTGTTTCTGCGTTCTCTGACCGTTCTTGCAACGATTGCATTCAGTTTTCCCGTGGTGGCCGAACCCGTCGCCTTCAACACCGGGTGGAACGAACAAAAACTCCAGCTGTTCAACTCCAACGATTACAGTTTCGGACGCCAACTGGGCATTCAGTCTGATGGTGCCGTATCCCTAGCATGGACCCGGTTACCAAAAGCTGAATGGGGCGCGAAAAACGCCAGTTGGTCGTGGGCGGTGGAACAGTCGGTGCCAGCCACAGATCTGGCGCGCAAAGGCGGGGATGACCGCAACATCTCGGTCTATTTCGTGTTTTTGCCGCCAGATGTGGCCGAAACGCTCGAAGGGGCGGGGATCCGCCGCCTTATGGGGAACGCCGACGTGCGCATCCTGCAATATGCGTGGGGCGGCAACCACAGCCGGGGCGCGATCCTGCCGTCGCCCTATGCACCGGGCCAAGGTGTGACGGTCGCGTTGCGGCAGGCAGGCACGGGCGGTTTCGACGAAAACGTTGATCTTGCACGCGATTATGCGGCGGCCTTTGGGGGCGCGCCGGGGGCCTTGGTGGGGTTGGCCGTGTCGGCGGACAGCGATGACACCGCTAGCGTGATCCGTGCCAGCCTGTCGAATATGGTCCTGCGCTAGACCTTCTGGGTCACGAAAACACCCAAGGCCATCAACGCGATGCCCCCTGCCCGCGACCAGGTCAGGGGGTTGGGCGTGGCGGTAAACAACCCGAAATGGTCGATCATCGCCGCTGATATCAACTGGCCCAGCAGGACAAGGAAAACGGCGTTGCCCACGCCGATCTTTGGCGCGATCCAGGTGATGGACAACACATAGAACGCCACCAGAAAACCCGCCAAAAACAGGTGCTTGGGTGCGGATGAGAGTTTAGCAAAACCGCCCGGCCCGGTCAGAAGGGCGGTCAGCAGCGCCACCCCAAACGCCACCGCAAACAACACCGTCGCCGCCGCCGCCGGGGCCCCGATGGTGCGCCCAAGGGCCGCGTTCAGCGCGGCAAGGATCGGCACACCTATGCCGGCCAAGAGCATCACAACATATGGCGTT
Source organism: Marivivens sp. (assembly GCA_041742255.1). Taxonomy (GTDB): domain Bacteria; phylum Pseudomonadota; class Alphaproteobacteria; order Rhodobacterales; family Rhodobacteraceae; genus JBGSIZ01. The sequence continues at coordinate 16,174 of JBGSIZ010000116.1, forward strand.
TGCATGGCGGACATCCTCATGATCTGGATCAATGCAAGCGGCAGGCTGCCGTGTTTTTATTGGAAAAACAACAGGAGGCCGAGATGCTGACCAAATGGATTGCGCCGATTCTCTTGATCGTGTCGGCGGGCTGCATGCCGCAGACGGTCGATGGTCGCAAAGAATTCGTGGACAATTGTGCCGCGTGCCATGGTCGGAGCGGGGTGGGGGATGGGACGATGGCCGCCAACCTGATCCGGGAACCGGCCAACCTCACCACCTTGGCTGCGCGGAATAATGGCGTGTTTCCAAGGGATTATGTCATGTCCACCATCGACGGTCTGAACCGCAATCCGCACTTTTCGGGGGCGATGCCGGAGTTTGGCGAGGGCGATATGGGCGCGCAGGTGATGGTGGGGGCGACGCCGGTTCCGGCGAAACTGCTCGCGCTGACCAACTATCTGGAATCCATACAGAATTAGGAACAGATGCCGCGCAGGTCCGCGCCGTCCCACGGTAGAATGGCGGTCTGGATCGGCAGGCTCGCCAGCGGGGCGGTGCCTGTTGCACCTTGTAACAATTGGGCCAGACGGGCGGTGCGTGCGCCTGCGGGGTCGATGGTGTGGCAGCACACGAATTCCTCGACCAGACTGGCCTGTTGTTCGTAGCCAAAGTCAAGAAAGTCAGGGTTTTCAGAGGGATCGAACAGATAAGGGTCCGCGCTGGCCAGATGTTCGCCCGCTGCCTTGAGCGGGGAATAGCCGGTTTTTTCGCGCTGTTGCCACTGCCAGATATGCGTGAGTTCGTGGGCCAGATACATCGCCGACACGAGCGAGACGCGGTCGGGAAATTGTGCTGTGTAACTGTCCAGATACCAATCCGGATTGGTGAAAAGTTGTGAGAAAACAACGATCCCCGCTGTCCGCGCCTCGACCGTGGGGGTGGTGGGCGCGGGGAAAATCCGTTCGCGGCAGGTGGTCTGGGGCCGGGTCGGGATTGTGACAGGGTTGTTACCGATCAGGCGCGAGGGTTTGATGCGGATCGGCGCAGGGTCGAGGCCCGGGCCCAAGAGGTTGTTTGCAAAGGACATTTCCGCCGTATCCAGCGGCCGTCCGCAAGCGGCAAGCAACAGACAGAGGAAGAGGGGGGCGAGGCGCATGGATCAAAGCTAGCAGGTTTTCGCCCAAGAACCAGTGCAGGTTAACGGGCCGGGACGAGGCATTTTTGGCGCATCGGTATCGCATCGGTAATCCGGCGGTATTCGGTCGGTGGGGGTTTCGGCGGGGCCCCATGGATTTATCGTGCGCACGGTGCGGTGCAGGCGAGGCAACAGTTGGGGATGCGGAAGGCATTTGCTCCAGTCGTTAGGGACGGCGGCGCCTGAGGGGGAGGTTAGGTGCGTGCAGAGCACACACCCTACGCGGACGTGATCCCATGCTCGTGCCCGGCATAGCCGGGCCGCGCCCGACCCTCCCCCCCCGGGGAGGGCGCGTCTGAGACGCTTCCCACCCTGAGGGTCGGGCGCGGGATGTCGAGAGGAAGTCAGATAGGGAGCTATCCAAATGGGTTGATGGAAATCTTGACAATCTGTTTGCCTCGATTGTTGTAACGAACCTCAACTTGGAGTCCGCAACGCTATTATTTGTTGATTTGGCCAACGGCGTCCCGTACCGAAACTGCAACAGAAAGAGGCAGATTGGCCTCCAATGCCAATTCAAAATACTTGTTTCGGTCCGCTCTGCTACTGCCAAACTTGCGTGCGATTTCACGAGCCTTTCTTCGAACTGGCTCGATGTCACTAGAGGTAAATGGTTTCATCAATCCATCTAGAAAGCTCATAAACTCAGATGCTGCCAATTCTTCAATATCTGGTCCTAAAACAAAATAGCGTAAGAACTTAGAGAACGAGGTTGACCTAAGTATATCCTCTCCACGACAACCATTAGACTCAAAACCTTCTTTTATCGATTTTCCATATCCACCCGGATTGTAGTGTTTGTCCATAAAGCGCATCATACGGTGTTTTGGAATTGCATCTCTTTTTGCAAGTGATCGGAATAGTTCTACCTGGCAATTCTCTCTTTTCGTCGACCAGCCTACACCGAGCTCTGGAAATGCGCCCAACCAGAGTTGCTCTTCTGCTTGGATTAATTCTATTTCAAACATCCAACTCCTCCACAAACCTAGCGTTCTCCTGAATATACTGGAACCGCAATTCCGGTTTTTTCCCCATCAACCTTTCCACCAGATCCCCGGTTTCTCCCGGTTCGTCCTCGTCGATCGTCACCCGGATCAGTTTGCGGGACGCGGGGTTCATTGTGGTGTCTTTGAGGTCCTTGGCGTCCATTTCGCCCAGACCCTTGAACCGCTGCACGTCGATTTTTCCTTTGCCGCCCAGCCCCTTGGCCAGCCATTCTTCTTTTTCGGCGTCGTTGGCCACATAGAGCCTGCGCGCCCCTTGCGTCAGCCGATACAAGGGCGGGCAGGCCAGATAGAGGTGCCCGTGGTCGATCATCGGCCGCATTTGCGTAAAGAAGAACGTCATCAACAGCGCCGCAATATGCGCCCCGTCCACGTCCGCGTCCGTCATGATGATGATCTTGTCATAGCGCAGATCGTCGATGTTGAACCGCGACCCCAGCGACACGCCAAGCGCTTGGGTCAAATCGGAAATTTCCTGATTGGTGCCGAGTTTGGACGACGCCGCCCCCAGCACGTTGAGAATTTTCCCCCGCAGCGGCAACAGCGCCTGCGTCTTGCGGTCCCGTGCCATTTTGGCCGATCCCCCCGCGCTGTCCCCTTCGACGATGAACAATTCCGTGCCGTCCCGCGCGGTCGCCGAACAATCCACCAGTTTGCCGGGCAGCCGCAGCCGTTTGGTCGCCGTTTTGCGCGCCGTTTCCTTTTCCTGTTTGCGCCGCAGCCGTTCTTCGGCCCGCAGCACGAGGAAATCGAGGATGGCCCCCGCCGATTTGGTGTCATTCGCCAACCAGTTGTCGAAATGGTCCCGAACGGCGTTTTCCACTAGACGCGCGGCGTCCGCGGTTGCCAGACGATCTTTGGTCTGGCCCACGAATTCCGGATCGCGGATGAAACACGACACCAGCGCGCAGCCCCCCGCGATAAGGTCGTCGCGCGTGATCTGGTCGGCCTTGCGGTTCTTGATCAGGTCGCCGTAGCCTTTGATCCCCCGCAGGATGGCGGCCCAGAACCCGGCCTCGTGCGTGCCGCCTTCGGGGGTGGGGACCGTATTGCAATAGGATTGAATGAACCCGTCCCGTGACGGTGTCCAATTGATCGCCCATTCCACCTTGCCCGGCAGTCCGAATTTTTCGGTGAAATCCACCGTCCCCGCAAAGGGCCGGTCGGAATAGGTCGATGCCCCGCCCAGCGTTTCCCCCAGATAATCCGCAAGCCCGCCGGGGAAATGGAACACCGCCTCAAGCGGGGTTTCGCCGTCGTTGATTGCCGATTTCCAGCGGATTTCGACCCCGGAGAACAAATAGGCCTTGGACCGCACCATTTTGAGCATCCGCGCCGGTTTGAACCGCAGCGATCCGAAGATCTGTTCGTCGGGGTGAAAGGTGGTCGTGGTGCCCCGCCGGTTTTGCGTCGGCCCCAGTTTTGCAATCGGTCCTTGCGGGATGCCGCGCGAGAACCGTTGTTCATACAGTTCCTTGTTCCGCGCCACCTGCACCACCATCAGGTCCGACAGCGCGTTGACCACCGACGCCCCGACCCCGTGAAGCCCGCCTGAGGTCTGGTAGCTGTCCCCCGAAAACTTGCCCCCTGCGTGGAGCGTGCACAGGATCACCTCGAGCGCGGATTTGTTCGGGAATTTGGGGTGCGGGTCCACCGGGATGCCCCGCCCGTTGTCGCGGATGGTGACCGAATAATCGTCGTGCAGTTCCACCTCGATCCGGCTCGCGTGGCCTGCCACGGCTTCGTCCATAGAATTGTCCAGCACCTCGGCCACAAGGTGGTGCAGCGCCCGTTCATCCGTGCCGCCGATATACATGCCCGGCCGTTTGCGGACCGGTTCCAGCCCTTCGAGGATCTCGATGGAGGAGGCGTTGTAGTCGGAGGCATCGGCCCCGGAGAGGAGATCGTCGGACATGGGCTGCTCTTTCTTGATTTGGCGTGCAGTTTGGCCCAAGCCCGCGCCGGGGGCAATCGGGGTTTGTCAGTCCCCGACTGCTTTCGTCTCGAACCGCAGGCCCGCCGCTGTCCGGTTGGGGAAGCCTGTCCAATAGGTGTTGTCGTCGGCAGGCGTGCCGTCCGGGTTCACTGACCAGACCCCGTCGCCCGCCACTGGAACAAGATCGAGGTAGGGGGCCCGCGTCCCGTCCCCCTTGAGGTTAAGGTCCAGAAACGCGGTCAGAAAGTGTGCCGCGATGTTGTTCATCCGCACATTGTCCCACACAGCGTCTGCGTAGTGGTCAAAGGGCGCCCAGCCGAGCGTTTCGGACACGGCGTAGCCTTCAATCGGCGATGGGATCGGCGCGCCCGCGTTATGGTTGGCCCCGTCGAACGTCAACAGATGCCGGGTAGTGCCCGTGGTGTCGTCGAATATTCCCCGGATCGCCGCATAGACCGACACATCATCGACCCCGCCGGCGACCAGCAACAAGGGTTTGTTCACCCCCGCCAACCCCGCCGCGTCCCAGAACCCGGTGTTGTTGCCCCATGGCCCGAACGCCACGACCGCCTTGACCCGAGAATCTGCCAACGCCGCGTGGCTGTCGGATCCGGCCATGTTCCGCTGCAACAGGCCTTGGGGGGCGCCCCATTCATAGTCTGTGCTGGCCTGTGTCACGCCCGCCCCGGCATAGATCAACGCGCCGTAACCCCCCATGGAATAGCCCACGATGCCCACCGATTGGTCATCAATGATGTCCCCCAGCGGCCCCGCCAGCCCCGACAGGCTGTCCACCACGAGCCGTTGATCCCATGGCCGGTTGACCAGTGTGGACCCGAACGCGGTCTGGTCGTCATAGGTGCTGTCTGCGTGGTCGATAGAGGCCACCACATACCCCTTGGACGCGAGGTTTTCCCCCAGATGCGCCATCAGGAAGCGATTGCCCGGATAACCGTGTGACAGGACCACTAGCGGATAGGTCGCCCCGGTGTCGGGCACGGCGTCCCGCGCCGCCTGACCCTGTAGCGCTACCACCGTTACCCCGTCCCGCAACAAGGCCGAATAGGTTCCCCCCGGCACCGTGTCCGGGCTGGCCGGATACCAGACCTCGACCGTCAGCGTCCTGTCATAGGTCGCAATCGCCCCTGTGTCCCCTGTGTTGACCACATCAATCTGGCCGGGGTTGGTAAAGGTCAGCGTGGCAACGCCGACTTTGTGATCCCCAAACGCCGTCAGCGCGGGTGCATCGGGCCGGATGATGTCGATCCGGTTCTGGTCCTGTGCGTGGGCGGCGGTGCCAAGGGTGGCCCCGGCAAGGGCGGCAATCAGGGGAAGTCTGGACATGGGGGCCTCCGGCGTCTGGATGAGGGGGATACAACTGGGGCGAGTGTGCGCAGGTTGGCCGCCCGGCGCAACAGGGCGATGACATCTTTACCCCAAGACCCGCATCGGGGATGGTTCCCGTCAAAAGGAGCCTCCATGAAAATCGCCATTCTTGACGACTATGCCAACGCCGCGTTGCGCCTTGCTGATTGGTCCGGTCTGGATGTGACCGTGTTTAACGCGCCCTTGGCCGATCCCGCCGCCACGCTGGCCCCGTTTGATGCGGTGTGCCTGATGCGGGAACGCACGCCCTTTGACGCCGCCCTGATCGCGGCCTTGCCCCGGTTGCGCCTGATCGTGACCAGCGGC
>JBGSIZ010000117.1:0-2970 GCA_041742255.1 Marivivens sp.
TGTTCGCGTGGGGATTTGCCGGGGTTGCGGGCCTTGCAGCCCTTGCCATGTGGCCCGAATGGACGGGCCGCACCACCGCCGAGCCATCCCGCATGGCCGAGATCATTGCCGATCCCGTCGCCCGCCGGTTGCTGGTGTTGGCGTTGGTCAATGCCACCCCGCTGGCGGTGTCGTCCACGCTGTTCCTGTTTTACGTCGAGACCCGGTTGGGTGCGCCGGGGTGGGAAGGGCCGCTGTTGGTGCTGTTTTTCCTTGCCGCCGCGGTGTCATCCCCGGTGTGGAGCGCGTTGGCGCAGCGGTATGATGAAAAGCGGGTATTGCTGGCCGCGATGATTCTGGCCGTGGCCGCGTTTGCGTTCACCCTGACGTTGGGGCGAGGCGATGCCGCCCTGTTCGCCGTTATTTGCGTTTTATCCGGGGCCACCATCGGTGCCGATCTGACTCTGTTGCCTGCGATGTTTGCCCGCCGGATGGCTGCCATATCGCCCAATGGCGGTCAGGGGTTCGGCCTGTGGTCGCTGGTGAACAAGTTCACTCTCGCGTTTGCGGCCGTTCTGTTGCTGCCGCTGTTGGAACGGTCCGGGTTCGCGGCGGGCGCACAGGACGTGCCCGCCGCCGCCTTGACCATGTTGACGGTGCTGTATGCGCTGGTGCCGTCTGTGTTGAAAATCGTGGCGATCGGGCTTTTGGCCGCTACCAAACTGGAGGATGTTTGATGCCGTTCCTGACCGCATTTCTGCTGGGGGCCTTGTGCGTCATGGGGGCCATTGCCCTGTTTCGCCGTCGGTTTTCGTTTCGTGCCCAGCGGCCCGAAAATTACGACGGTGCCGAGCCTGCGTTTGACATTCGTCAGCATCTGAATGGTCCGATCCTGTGCGAAGGTGTCATTTATGGCCTGACCGGGCGGGTCACGTCCCGGTTTGTGGCCGATATTGTCGCCCGGTGGGATGGCAATGTGGGCATCATGTCCGAGACATTCCGGTATGACAGCGGCGCCGTGCAGGACCGCCAATGGACCCTGACATTGGGCAATGATGGCGCCATTACCGCCACCGCCCCCGATGTCGTCGGCACGGGCCGTGGCCATCAAAAGGGGTCTGCCGTATTGTTGAATTACAAGATCCGATTGTCCGAGGATGCCGGGGGGCATGTTCTGGACACCACAGACTGGATGTATCTGGCCCCGAACGGCACGATCATCAACCGCAGTCAGTTCCGCAAGTTTGGTATTCAGGTGGCCGAATTGGTCGCCACGATGCGCCGCAAGGAGGCCGTGTGATGCGCGAGTGGCAAGGCAAACGCTATTGGCTGATTGGCGCCAGCGAAGGATTGGGGCGCGCGCTCGCCCTTGTGATGAGCCGTGCGGGGGCCGAGGTGATCGTGTCTGCCCGGTCCGAGGATCGGCTGCGCGAACTGGTTGCCGAATTGCCCGGCAAGGCGTCGTATGTCACGCTTGACGTCGCCGACCGCGCCAGTGTCGAGGCCGCTGCCGCCCAGATTGGCCCCGTCGATGGCATGGTGTATCTGGCCGGTGTTTATTGGCCGATGACCGCCCAGAATTGGGACAATGAAAAGGCCGAGATGATGGCCGAGATCAACTATATCGGCGCGTCCCGGTCCGTGGGCGCCGTTATTCCGGGGATGATCGAACGGGGCGCTGGCCATATCGTTCTGACCGGGTCGTTGTCCGGGTTTCGCGGGTTGCCGGGTGCCATCGGGTATTCCGCGTCCAAGGCCGGGTTGATGGGGCTGGCCGAGTCCATGCAGGCCGATCTGCGCAATTCCCCCGTTGATGTCCAACTGGTCAACCCCGGTTTCATCAAGACCCGGTTGACCGACAAGAACGATTTCAAGATGCCGTTCATCATGACCGCCGAGGAGGCCGCCCGGCAGGTGTTCGACCACATGAACACACTGCATTTCAAGAAAAGCTTCCCGTTGGTGTTTTCGTGGCTGTTCCGGGGGTCGCAATTCTTGCCCGACTGGGCCTATTATCGCCTGTTCGGATCGAAATAGCCCGTAGCCCTTTGCGCCAGATCAAAGCCGTGCGCCGATTCTCCCCGGACGATGCAAATCAACTTAGAAAAGGGCGTGCCATGCTGGAAATTACTGCCGACAAAGTGGCCGAGGTCATCATCATTGCCCGCGAACTGCCCCGGGGCGAGGCCGAATTCGACGCCTTTGTCGGGGCGTTGAACGAGGATGAACAGGTCGCATTGGTCGCTGTGTTCTGGATTGGTCGGGGGTCGTTTGATCCCGAGGATCTGGCCGAGGCTGTTGCCACCGCCCGCGCCGAGGCCACCATCCCGACCGCCGATTATCTGAAGGGGTCCCCACATCTGGCCGACCATCTGGAAAGCGGGTTGGAGGCCCTTGGCATCGACAGTTCCGACGAAGAGGACGCGTTGTATCGCGGGTAACCCTTAGGCGTGATCGTCGAAGATGTCTCGCGCCCGGCCCCAGACCCCCGTTTGTATCGTGGGCAGCGACAGGAGGTGGGGGAGGAGCTGATCGGCGAAATCTTCGCTGCTTTCCCTTGGCAGGAGGCTGGGCAGGTTGTCGATTGCCATGACGTCCAGCGGTGGCGCGTTATGGACCCGCAGCACGGGCGCGTCCCATGTGGTGACCCGGTCGTAGACCTTGATCGGGGAAAACGCGCTGTCTGGGTCGCAGGCGATATCCCCGATGACCCGAAGTGTCCGGGCCGTGGGTCCGGTCGTGGCCGGGATGAATACCGGGGTGCCGGGTCGTGCGAGGATGCAGTTTAGGAAAATGTCGTGGAGCAGGATGGTCGGGAATGGCCCGCCTGTGGCTGTTTCTGCCATATCCCACAGAGTTGGTGTGATCCCGGCCGCCCGGCACAGGTCTGCCGCGCCGCTGCCCACCCGCCCCAGTGCCCCGATGATGAGCGCGGTTGCGGGCGTGTCGCCTATTGCGACCCGGACCTGTTCGGCCAGCGCCGTCGCCGAG
>JBGSIZ010000118.1:0-2346 GCA_041742255.1 Marivivens sp.
CCGATCTGGCGGCGGCGGGGCTGGCCCAGCGCGGCATGGCCGTCACGGTCATCCACCTGATGGGCCATCTGATGGACCGGCAACTGGACCCGGCGGCGGGCTATCTGTTGCAAAAGGATTTACAGGCGCGCGGCCTGACCATCCATTGCAAAGGGGCGACCAAGGCCATTCTGGGCACCGACCGGGTCGAGGCCGTGGCGCTCGAGGATGGCACCGTCTACGGCGCGGACCTTGTGTGCATGGCCGTGGGCATCCGCCCGGAAATCCGCATCGCCACCGACGCCGCACTTGAGATCGGGCGCGGCATCATTGTGACCGACCAGATGGTCACATCCGATCCCGACATTCTGGCGGTGGGCGAATGTGTGGAACACAACCAGCAATTGTTCGGCCTTGTCGCGCCATTGTATGATCAGGCCAAGGTGGTGGCAGCCACGCTGACCGGGCAAACGGCCGCGTTCCAGCCGGTGCAAACCGCGACCAAGCTCAAGGTGACGGGCGTTGATCTGTTCAGTGCCGGGGATTTCGCCGATGGACCGGGGCGCGAGGACATCGTGTTCCGCGATCCGGGGCGCGGCGTCTACAAACGTCTGGTGATCGAAAACGACCGCCTGATCGGGGCGGTGATGTATGGCGACACGGCGGACGGGTCATGGTTCTTTGGCCTGATCAAGGACGGCACCGACATCGCACCAATGCGCGACAGCCTGATCTTTGGTCCCGCCTATCAGGGGGGGACCGGCGCGGACCCTTTGGCAGCCGTTGCAGCATTGCCGCCTGAGGCGGAGATTTGCGGCTGCAACGGCGTGTGCAAAGGAACCATCGTCACGGCGATCACCGGCGGGGCCACCACGCTTGCCGGCATCCGCGCCACAACCAAGGCCAGCGCGTCCTGCGGCACCTGCACGGGGCTGGTGGAACAGGTGCTGGCGGCGACCCTTGGGGACGCGTTTGAAAAACCCGCGGCGCAACCGATCTGCGCCTGCACCGACCTTACCCACGAAGACACCCGCCGCCTGATCAAGGCGGGCGCGTTGAAATCCATGGCCGCCGTGATGCAGGAACTGGGCTGGAAAACATCCTGTGGGTGCCACGTCTGCCGTCCTGCGCTGAATTACTATCTGCTGGCGGATTGGCCGCTCGACTATACCGACGACGCCCAAAGCCGGTTCGTGAACGAACGCAACCACGCCAATATCCAAAAGGACGGCACCTATTCGGTGGTCCCCCGGATGTGGGGGGGCATGACCAACCCAGCCGAGTTGCGCGCCATTGCGGATGCCGCCGACAAATACGCCATCCCGGCGGTCAAGGTGACAGGGGGGCAGCGGATCGACCTCTTGGGCGTGCGCAAACAGGACCTGCCGCTTATCTGGGCCGACCTGAACAAGGCAGGGCTGGTGTCCGGGCACGCCTATTCCAAAGGGCTGCGGACGGTCAAAACCTGTGTGGGCACCGATTTCTGCCGCTTTGGCACACAGGATTCAACCGGGCTTGGGATCAAGCTGGAAAAACGGCTCTGGGGGTCGTGGACCCCGCACAAGGTCAAATTGGCGGTGTCGGGATGCCCGCGCAACTGTGCCGAAAGCACTTGCAAGGATGTCGGCATCATCTGTGTGGACAGCGGTTACGAGATTGGCGTGGGCGGGGCCGCGGGCATGGACCTCAAGGAAACGCAACGTCTGGCCAAGGTCGCGACCGAGGCCGAGGCGATCGACCTCACCGTCGCCTTTGTCCAATTGTATCGCGAACATGCGCGGTATCTGGACCGCCCCTACAAATGGCTGGCCAAGGTGGGGCTAGCGTGGGTGCAAGACCGGATCGTGGCCGATCTGGACACCCGCGCGGCCCTGATTGCCCGGTTCGACCTGTCCCAGACCGTGTATCAACGCGACCCGTGGGCGGACCGCGCCACGCCACAGGCACAGGCGGCCTTTGCCCCGCTTGCCGATCTGACACAGGAGGCCGCGCAATGACCCGCTTTGCCGCGGTCGAAGCCGATGCCCACTGGCCCGACCCAACATGGATCGACATCGCCGCACTGGACGACATTCCGGTGCGCGGGGCCCGGTTGGTCAAAACGGCCCAAGGGTGCGTGGCCGTGTTTCGCACCGCCGATGACAGCGTATTCGCCATTGACGACCGCTGCCCCCACAAAGGCGGGCCATTGTCCGAAGGGATCGTGCATGGGCACGCGGTCACCTGTCCCCTGCACAATTGGGTTTTTTCGCTGGAAACCGGGTTGGCCCAAGGCGCGGATGACGGGTCCGTTGCCACCTATCCCGCGCGGGTCGAAGGCGGGCGGGTTCTGCTGGACGCCGCGCGCCTGATCGCGGGCCGGGCGGC
>JBGSIZ010000119.1:0-4437 GCA_041742255.1 Marivivens sp.
CTCGTCCGGGTCCGAATGGACGTGCAGGATCGCTTGCGACTGCCGCGCCGGGTCCACCAGCGTATAGCCCTGCGTTTCGATGTCCCCAAGCCGCGAACCGATCACCAGCACCCCGTCCGCATCCCGCAGCCGTTGCGCCAGCCGGGGATTGACCCCAACGTTGAGGTCCCCCGCGTAACAGGCGTGCCGGTTGTCCAGATAATCCTGCCGCCGGAACCCGAGCGCCACCGGCACCCCTTGGGTCGTGGCAAAGGCCGCCAGATCCGCCGCTGCATCCGGCGACCAATGCGGCCCGCCCACGATCACCAAGGGCCGGTCGAACCCCGACAGCCACTGCATCGCGTCCTCGGCCAGCGTTGTGTAGGTGGGCGACAGTTCGATCAGCGGCCCGCCTGTGTCCGGCACATCCACCACCGCCGAGAGCATGTTTTCCGGCAACGCCAGAACCACCGGACCCGGCCGCCCCGACACCGCCACCGCAAACGCCCGCCGGATGTATTCCGGCAGCCGGTCTGTCTGGTCCACCTCGGCCACCCATTTGCACAGGCCCCCGAACACCTGTTTGTAGTCCACTTCCTGAAACGCTTCTCGGTCCCGGTGGGCCGCGTCGATCTGGCCCACGAACAGGATCATCGGCGTGCTGTCTTGTTGCGCGATGTGGATGCCCGCGCTGGCGTTGGTGGCCCCCGGCCCCCGCGTCACGAACGCGATCCCCGGTTGCCCGGTCATTTTGCCATAGGCCTCGGCCATCATGGCCGCCCCGCCTTCTTGCCGACAGACGATGTTGTCGATCCCGGACGCATAAAGCCCGTCCAGTGCTGCCAGAAAGCTTTCTCCCGGGACCGAGAACACCCGCCGTGCCCCGTGGATTTTCAATTGATCCACAAGGATCTGTCCGCCGTGCCGTGGTGCCATCATTTGCCCTCATTCTTTGGCCGCAGAGTGGCCCCGCCCGCCTTGATGCGCAACCCTGCCTGTTGCCCTTTGCACCGCTGGCCTTAGGTTTGGGGCAACTTTGGAAAGGAGTTGTCATGCCACGATTGCTGGGAATTTGCGGTTCGTTGCGCGCCGGGTCGTTCAACCGGATGCTGCTGCGCGAGGCCGCCCGGGTGTTTGCCCCCGACACGTTCGAGGAGGCCGATATCCGCCTGCCCCTGTATGACGGTGATCTGGAGGACGCCCACGGCATTCCTGCCGCCGTGCAGGCCCTTGCCGATCAGATTGCCCGCGCCGATGCCGTCATCATCGCCACCCCCGAATACAACAAATCCATCCCCGGCGGATTGAAAAACGCGCTGGATTGGGTGAGCCGGACCAAGGGTGCCCCGTGGATGGATAAACCTGTGTCCATCCTGTCCGCTGCTGCCGGAATGGGGGGCGGCGACCGCGCCCAATATGCCTTGCGTCTGGCCCTTGCCCCGTTTGGCCCCCGCGTGCTGAACGGACGCGAGGTGCTGATTGGCGGTGCCCACGATGCCTTTGACGCGGGCGGCCAGTTGAAGAACCCCAAGTCGCTGGAGTTTCTGGGCGTGCATGTTCAGGCATTGAAGGCCTTGATCGCGATGCCCTGACCGGCCTGCCCCCCGGCCCCCAAAGGCCTGCGGAAAGCCGCAAGCCCCGATTGCCCGCCACCGCTGTTTTCTTCATAGGTCGCTCCCCACAGAGTCCCATAAGGTCAACAATGACGGTGTGGGGGGCCAGATTGTTTCGTGTTTTGAGACGACCATAAATCTGTGTTGAGTGCCGGAGTATTGCAGACCGTCATTGTTGCCGTGTTGCTGGCCCCCCGTTTCGGAGGACAAGCCACCCGGCGGCGACCCTGGGGAGGGAAACGGAAACTCGTTCCTACACAACGTCGGAGCAAACGGGAGACCGCATGATGACTGAGACCAAACGAATTGTAATCGCCGATAGCTATGAAATTGTCCGGGAGGGGCTGGCCAGCCGATTGTCCGCAGAACCGGGATTGGACGTGGTGGGGCAAGCCGGGGATGGCTATTCCACCATAAAACTGTGCCGCGCCGTGACCCCGGACATCGTTGTGCTGGACCTGTCCATTGGCCGCCCGTCGGGCAAGGACACGTTTACCAAACTGCGCGCCGCCTTGCCTGCCATGCATATTTTGCTGATGGGCACCGAGGCCACGAAATCCTATGCCTTTCACGCCTTGTCCCTTGGCGCCGCCGGGTTTGTCCCCCGCGAGGCGTCCGGCAATGATCTGGTCAATGCGATCCGGTCTGTCGGGCAGGGCTATGCCTGTTTGCCCCGCGATTGCATGACCGAATTCGCCGGGTTGCGCCGCAATCTGACCCGGTCCGGCAATCTGTATGGATTGTCCCCCCGCGAGATTGAGGTGCTGGAGGCCTGTTCCACCGGCATCAAGACCAAGGAGGTCGCCGATCAGTTGTCGATCAGCGTGCGCACCGTGGAAACCCACCGCAACGCCATCTACCGCAAGACCGCCTGTCGCAACCTGACCGATCTGGCCCAGATGTTGTCGCCATCCTGACCATCCTGCTGGCTGTCGTGTTCCCCGCCGCAGCCCATAAACCCGAACCCACAGGGCACCCTGACCGGTGCCCTGTGGGCTGTTTGACGGGCGGATTTGATCCCCGGTTTGTCGTCCGGTCTACGCAATTCCCTGCGTAGTCCACCCGCCGTTTGGGTAGCTGCCCCGGGGTGACCCCGTGCCCCCAATCCCCGACCATGGAGCCACGCCATTGGTCAAGGACACCGCAGATGACATCCAGACCCGCCCGATTTCGCAGCCCCCGGTCCCGTTACGCCTTGATCCTTGGGGTTGGTCTGTTGCTGTCGGGCTGCAAGGAAACCTTGTATTCCGGGCTGCACGAAACCGAAGCCAACGCCATGGTTGCCGTTCTGGCCTCGGCCGGGATTGACGCGTCCCGCGACCGCGACAAAAAGAACGTCTATGCCGTTCTGGTCGCGTCCGGTGATGTCCCGTCGTCCATCACGTTGCTGATGAATGCCGGGTTTCCCCGTGAACAGTTTCAGTCGTTGGGCGATGTGTTCGGGGCCGACCGGATGATCGGCACCCCGTTTGAACAGCACGCCCGGTTCATGCACGCCATGAATCAGGAATTGTCCCAGACCCTGACCAGTATTTCCGGCGTCCGCTCTGCCCGGGTGTTTGTCACCGCCCCCCCAAAGGACCGCTATGACCCTGCCCCCGCCCGTGCCCGCGCATCGGTCACGTTGTATCACGAGGCCGGGTTTGACCCCGAACCCAACGTCGCCCGGATCAAGTCCATCGTGATGTTTTCCGTGGCTGACCTGTCGTATGACGATATTTCCGTTGTGATGTTTCCGGCCGGTGGCCCAGAGGTGACATTGGCCGCCCCCGCCGGGGCAGGTGCGGTGCCCGTGGCCGCGTCTGCGTCCATGGTCCCCCTTGCCGGTATGTCCGACCGCGACTGGCGCGATGTGGTATCAGGGGGGGCGTCCGGGTTGCGCGATGGCGGTCTGGGATCCGGCATTGCCTTGTTGGCCGTGGTTCTGGCGGCGTTGGCTGTGGCCATGACCCTTGTGCGGTCCCGCCCGGCCCCCGCTGCCGCCCCCCGCCCGAAACCGGGGCGGTGAGTGCCATGGATGTCATCCTTGCCCCGCTGCCGCCGATCCCGATGCATTCCAGTTGGCAGGTCGTGTGGCCCCCCCACCGGTGGCCCGGCGCACTGGCCGATGCCATTGCCGCCGATCCCCGGTTTGCCGACCGGATCATTGCCCGGATGATTGCCGACACTTGGGGCCCGGATGCCCCGATGTCGCAGGCCCCCGGACCCGTTCCCGCGCCCCTGATGATCCTGCATGCGTTGGCCGGGTTCCCTGACACCCTTGCCCGGCATGTCGGCCTGCGGTGTTTGGCCCCCGTTCTGGCCCCGTCCCTGATGGACCCTGCCCGCCGTCGGTCCATTCTGCCCCTGACCCGTTCGGACATGCAGGCGGTCATGGCCCACTGCGGCCAAGGTGCCCCCGTTGATAGAGCCGTTCCGGACCCCCTCGACATCACCGAGGATGTGATTGTTGCCGAAGGTCAGGTTTGTTTGTCCGCGTGGATCTGGACCCTGCCCCCGCCGTGGGCCGCCCGGCTGGCCCTGACATTGCCCCGGTCGTTGCATGACCTGCGCGACCCTGTGCCCGCTCCTGTGCGCGACAAATACCGGGCCGATCTTGTCACCGCCGTTCTGGCCACTCTATCCCCCACCCGCGAGGCCGCCTGATGCCCCCGATCAAGGCCACCCGCCTGTCTATGACCGAATACGACGGCGTTCTGGGGGCCGGGGGGTCTGTGCGCCAGATTGCCCGCGACCTGATCCATCAGGCCCGGACCGAGGCCGAAAACCTGCAACGCGCCCTGCGCGAGGCCGCCGACCGACAGGCCAAGGCCGAACAGGACCGCGCCGATCGCGACTTGCATGA
>JBGSIZ010000120.1:0-13936 GCA_041742255.1 Marivivens sp.
CCTGTGCCGTGCTGGGCGGCAAGGGCAGGTGCGGTTGCGGTTGCTGTGCCAAGGCCGCCGCATCCGCCGTTGGCCGCAGGTCCGCGACGTGTTTGGGTGCCATATCCGGCGAGGGCAACCGAAGGCCGGTTCCCGAGAGTGCAGAGAGGTCCATTGCAGGCTCCATTCCAGAATGAAGCCCCCACCGTTTTCAGATTACCGCACCCGGCCCCCGCGAGTCGTTAAGGGTTCGGGAATTCATCACCGATGGTTAATGCCCCGTTACAACGTATCAAAATGCGTGGCATACCGCATGTCCCGTGAATTGAACCATGCGTTGTAGTATTGCATGATCGCCGCCTCCAGATCGCGCCGGGTCTGTTTGTCGGTGTCCATGGGGCAGAACCGGACATAGACCGTCCGGCTGGGATAGGTCAGCCGGTAATCTTGCAGGAACAATGCGGCCTTGTGTTTTGTTTTGGAATTCTTGGGGTCCGGGTGCAGATAGTCCCGGAACCGTGCCTGAAATCCATGATCCCGGTGACATTCGCCAATATACAACACTCGGTCCTTGTGCAGTTTGTCGTAGTCCAGATTGAACGCATAAAAGCCGTTGTAGGCGGGCACATCCGAAGGTTTTGCGACCAGTTCCGCCAGAGTATAGGGCGGTAACCAAGTGATCCATTCCATCCAGTCGGGATTTGCCATTTATGCACTCGTGAAATCAGTTTCGTTCAATGCGTGAAGGTTACACCGGGGTTCCAGAATCCCAAAGTGAAGGTTTTGAAAACAAAAGGGCCGGGGACTGGCCCCGGCCCTCAAGACCTGAGTGGCAAAATAATCAGGATTTATTCATACGGTTGGCGATCAGGTCGTCCACCACCGAAGGGTCCGCAAGGGTAGAAATATCCCCCAGCGCCCCAAAATCGTTTTCCGCGATCTTGCGCAAGATCCGCCGCATGATCTTGCCCGAGCGGGTTTTGGGCAGGCCGGGTGCCCATTGGATGAGGTCCGGAGAGGCGATGGGCCCGATTTCGGTGCGCACCCATTTGACCAATTCCCGGCGCAGGTCGTCGTTGGGTTCAAGCCCGTTCATCAGGGTGACATAGGCGTAAATCCCTTGCCCCTTGATCGGGTGCGGGTAGCCCACGACAGCGGATTCCGCGACGGCCTCGTGGGCGACGAGCGCCGATTCGACCTCGGCTGTGCCCATGCGGTGGCCCGAGACGTTGATGACGTCGTCAACCCGCCCGGTGATCCAGTAATAGCCGTCTTCGTCCCGGCGGCAGCCGTCGCCGGAGAAATAGTAGCCTTTGTAGTCCGAGAAATAGGTTTTTTCGAACCGGTCATGGTCGCCCCAGACGGTTCGCATCTGCCCCGGCCACGATGCCTTGATGCACAAGACGCCTTCGCAGGCGGTTTGGGTTTGTTCCACCCCGGTTGTGGGGTCGAGGATCACCGGTTGCACCCCAAAGAAGGGCAGGGTGGCCGACCCCGGTTTGGTCGCCGTCGCACCGGGCAAAGGCGTCAGAAGGTGCCCGCCCGTTTCTGTTTGCCACCAGGTGTCCACGATCGGAATGGCCCCTTTGCCGATCACGTCGTTATACCAGTTCCATGCCTCGGGGTTGATGGGTTCGCCCACTGTTCCCAGAAGTTTGAGCGAGGACAGGTCGTGTTTTTCAACGGGTCCCGTGCCATGCGCCATGAGCGCCCGGATCGCCGTGGGTGCCGTGTAGAACTGGCTGACCTTGTGTTTCGCGCAAACCTCCCAGAAGCGGCCCGCGTCGGGCCAAGTTGGCACTCCTTCGAACATGAGCGTGGTGGCCCCGTTCGCCAGCGGTCCATAAACGATATAGCTATGCCCCGTTACCCAACCCACGTCGGCGGTGCACCAGAACACGTCCCCGTCGTGATAGTCGAAGGTGTATTGGTGCGTCATGGAGGCGTAGACGATGTAGCCCCCTGTTGTATGCACCACGCCTTTGGGTTTGCCGGTGGAGCCGGAGGTGTAAAGGATGAACAACGGGTCTTCGGCCCGCATTTCTGCTACCGGGCAGTCATCGGGGACTTCTGCCGCCGCCTCGTGCAGCCAGACGTCCCGGTCGGCCACCCATGCCACCTGTTGCCCGGTCCGTTGCACCACCAGCACGCGCGGGTCGGTGTTGGAGTTCACCAGCGCCTTGTTCACGTTATCCTTGAGGTTGGTCACTTTGCCGCCGCGCGGTGCCCCGTCTGACGTTATGACCACCTTGGCCTTGCTGTCGTCGATCCTGTTGGCCAGCGCATCGGGCGAGAAACCCGCAAACACGATGGAATGGATGGCCCCGATCCGTGCGCAGGCCAGCATGGCATAGGCCGCCTCGGGGATCATGGGCATGTAGAGAACCACCCGGTCCCCCCGTTCCACACCCAACGATTTCAACACGTTGGCCATTTTGCAGGTTTGCGCGTGCAGTTCCCGGTAGGTGATGTGTTTTGCGGCGTCTGCCGGGTCATCCGGTTCCCACAGGATCGCCGTCTGGTCCCCGCGCGTCGCCAGATGCCGGTCAATGCAGTTGGCCGCGATGTTCAGCGTGCCGTCTGCAAACCAGTTGATCGCCACCTGACCCAGTGTGAAGTCGCAGTTTTGCACCTGCGTATAAGGTTTGATCCAGTCGATCCGCTTGCCCTGCTCCGCCCAGAACGCGTCCGGGTCGGTGACCGATGCCACATACATCGCGTCATATTTTGCCTTGTCTGCATGGGCAGAGGCGGCGAGGGCGGCGGAGGGGGGGTAAAGTTTGGCAGACATGACTGTCCCTTGTCTGTTGTATTTGAGGAGGCCGGCGCGGTGCCGCGCCCGCCGGGTGTTCAGATCGCCAGATATTTTGCCCGCAGATCGGCGTCGTCCAGCACTTCTTTGGCGGAACCGTCAAAGACCACGGTGCCGGTGTCCAGAATGACCGCCCGATCCGCGAGTTTGAGCGCCGCCACAGCGTTTTGTTCCACGATGATGGTCGTGATCCCCTGATCCCGGATAATCGCGAGCGTTTTCGCGATTTCCTGCACGATCACGGGGGCCAGACCTTCGTAGGGTTCGTCCAGCAGCAGCACCTTGATGTCCCGCGCCAAAGCCCGCGCGATGGCCAACATCTGTTGTTCGCCGCCCGACAGTGTCACGCCTTCCTGCGTCCGCCGTTCGCCAAGCCGCGGGAACAGCCCGTATATCCGTTCCAGCGACCAGCCGACGGGCGGTGCGATTTGCGCCAGTTTCAGGTTTTCCTCGACCGTCAGGCCGGGGATGATCCGCCGGTCTTCGGGCACGAGTGCGATGCCGGCTGCCGACGCCTGATGGCTGCGCATCTTGTGCAGGGGTTGATGGTCCAGCCAGATTTCCCCGTGTTTGAGCGCCGGATTGTCCAGCCGTGCAATTGCCCGCAGCGTTGACGTCTTGCCCGCACCATTGCGGCCCAACAGCGCCAAAATCTCGCCTTCGTGGATGTCAAAGCTGACGCCCTGGACGATATAGCTTTCGCCGTAATAGGCCTGAATATCCCAAACCGAGAGGAATTTGGCCGCTGTGGCGGCGTTGTTGACGTTTTTGTCGAAGGGTTTGTTCATGGTGATGATCCCTATACCTGCGCTTCGCCAAGGTAGGCTTCGCGCACCTTGGGGTGGCCCTTGATCTTGTCGGGCGTGTCTTCGACGAGCGGCGTGCCTTGGGCCAGAACGGTGATCCGGTCCGCAAGGCTGAACACCACGTTCATGTCGTGTTCGATGATCGCCATGGTGATCCCGCGTTTGGTGCGGATATCCTTGAGCAGTTGGATCGTGTTTTCCGTGTCTGCCCGCGCCATGCCTGCCGTGGGTTCATCCAGCAACAACAGCCGGGGTTCCTGCACAAGGCACATCGCCATTTCGAGCCGCCGTTTGTCGCCCCGCGACATCGAAGCCGCATGCATGTTCCGTTTTTCGAGCATGCCGACATCGTCCAGCATCGCCTCGGCCTGTTCGATGATCGCTTTTTCGTGCCGCACGCTTTCCAGAGCATGGAGCCGGAACGACCCGTCCCGTTTGGCAAAGCAGGGGATCAGGACGTTTTCAAACACCGTCAGGTCGCCAAAGATTTCCGGCGTCTGAAACACCCGGCTGATCCCAAGCTGATTGATTTCGTAGGGTTTGCGTCCCAGCACCGATTGGCCGTCAAACATCACCGAACCGGAGTCCGGGATGAGTTTGCCCACCAGCACGTTCAGGAGCGTCGATTTGCCAGCGCCGTTGGGGCCGATGATGGCGTGGCAGGTGTTTTCCGCCACGCTCAGGTTCACATTGCCCAGCGCCTGTAGCCCGCCGAACCGCTTGTTCACGCCTTTGACTTCGAGAATACCCATGATTGTTGTGTCCCTTATTCCGCTGGCTTGGTGGCGGGTGCGGTTCCG
Organism: Marivivens sp.; assembly: GCA_041742255.1. Classification (GTDB taxonomy): domain Bacteria; phylum Pseudomonadota; class Alphaproteobacteria; order Rhodobacterales; family Rhodobacteraceae; genus JBGSIZ01. Next base: position 4,398 of record JBGSIZ010000120.1, read on the forward strand.
TCTGCCGGTTTCTTGCGCCCAAAGAGCCGCCCGATCCGTTGACCGCCTTCGACCAGACCGCCGGGCAGGGCGATCACGACGATCATGAACATGAGGCCAAGCGTCAGGTGCCAGCCTTCGCCCACGAACCGCGCCGCCACCCAGACGACCGCGTTTTCCAGACCGTCTGGCAGGAACCCGAACCAGCCGTGCAACACGTTTTCGTTGATCTTGGAAAAGATGTTTTCCGCGTATTTGATAAAGCCTGCCCCCAGGACCGGACCCACAAGCGTGCCCACCCCGCCCATGATGGTCATCAAGACCACCTCGCCCGAGGCCGTCCATTGCATCCGTTCTGCCCCCGCCAGCGGGTCCATCGACGCCAGAAGCCCCCCAGCAAGTCCCGCATACATGCCCGAAATCACAAACGCCGCCAGCGTGTAGGGGCGTGCGTTGACCCCGGTGTAGTTCAACCGGTGCTGGTTGGATTTGACCGCCCGCAGCATGATCCCGAACGGTGACCGGAAAATCCGGATCGCCAGATAGAACATGACCAGCATGATGATCGCTGCAAAGTAGTAGCCGACCGAGAAATCGAACGACCACGGCCCAAGGTCCAGCGTCCCCTTGGTCCGCATTTCAAGCCCGAACAGGTGCGTCACCGTCGGCCCATCCCCCAGCAGATATTGCGGGTCGTTGGCATAGACCTGAAGCCCGGTTTCCCCGTTGGTGATCGGTGTCAGAACCGAATACGCAAGGTTGTAGCACATCTGGGCAAAGGCCAGCGTGAGGATGGAAAAGTAAATCCCCGACCGCCGCAGCGACACATAGCCGATCACCACGCTGAACAGGCCCGCCACGATGACCGACAACAGGATTGCCGGCACCACGTTGTAGCTGAGCAGTTTGAACATCCAGACCGCCGAATAGGACCCGATCCCGAGGAAGGCCGCGTGTCCGAAGGACAGATAGCCTGTCAGGCCGAAAAGGATGTTGAACCCGATTGCGAAGATCCCGAAGATCACGAACCGTTGCATCAGGTCCGGGTAGCCTGCGTTGAACTGCGCCATCGCGCTGCCTGCCGGGAAGGGGTTGAGAAGGAACGGCGCCAGCATTGTCATGCCGATGACGATCAGGAAAAGCCGGGTGTCCTTGCTGTCAAGTCCAAGCATGATTTAGTCCTCCATCACGCCCTTGCGGCCCATGAGGCCCCGCGGACGTGTAAGCAGAATGATGATGGCCACCAGATAGATGATGATCTGGTCGATGCCGGGAAGCAGAGATTTGACTTCGTTCATGGACGCAAAGGATTGCAGGATCCCAAGGAGAAAGCCCGCAAAGACGGCCCCCGGAAGCGAACCCATGCCGCCCACGACCACGACCACGAACGAAAGCACCAGAAAGTTCATCCCCATGTCGTAGCTGGGCGACAGGATCGGCGTATACATCGCTCCCGCCATCCCCGCGACCGCCGCCGCCAGCCCGAACATGAACGTGAACCGCTTGTCGATGTCGATGCCCAGAAGCCCCACGGTTTCCCGGTCTGCCATGCCAGCCCGCACCACCATCCCGAAGGTGGTGAATTGCAGAAAGGCAAAGACCGCCGCGATGATGACCGCCGAGAACATGAAGTAGACCAGCCGCCAGTAGGGATAGATGATCGCGTTCGCCTCGAACCCCAACCATTGCCCGAAATCAAGCGACCCCCGGAACGCATCCGGCGCCGGTGTCTGGATCGGGTTGGCCCCGAAAAAGTATTTCGCCACTTCTTGCAGCACGATCGCGAGCCCAAAGGTCACAAGGATCTGGTCGGCATGCGGCCGTTTGTAGAACCGTTTGATCAGTCCCCGTTCCATGACGTAGCCGATCACCAGCATCACCGGGATGGTCAGCAGGATCGACAGCGGCACCGCCCAGTCAATGAGCCAACTTCCCACCTCGGGGCCGAACCAGCCCTCCAGGTAGGGCACTTTTACCTTGAGCGGGTTGCCCAGAAAGTCCTTTTGGGTTTCGTCGATAACCTCGTGGCTGATCGCGAACAGGCGCTGCATCGACACCGCGCAGAACGCCCCGATCATGAACAGCGCCCCGTGCGCAAAGTTCACGACCCCGAGAGTCCCGAAAATGAGCGTCAGCCCAAGCGCGATGAGCGCATAGGCCGACCCTTTGTCGAGCCCGTTGAGAATTTGAAGGATGATGTCGTCCATTGTCCCCGCCCTGTCCTTGTAGATGGTGCTGGATGGCATTCCCGTGCCACGCGGGCAGGGAAGGGCCGACCGCGCGAAAGCCGCGCGGCCGACCAGTTTACGTTAACAGATCAGATCCGAAAGGATCAGGCCCTGAAACGATCAGGCCCCGTCGTTGCAAGCGCCAAGGGTGGCCTCGGCTCCGCCGAACATCGGGTGGTCAGGCGCATAGGTGACCTGAGCGACCGGCGTCGTTTCGACGATTTCCAGCGTGTCGAATTCGTTCGACGGCGCATCCTTGCCCTTCATGACGAGCACGTCCTTGAAGCACTGGTGGTCTTCGGCGCGGTAGAGTGTCGGCCCGTTGCCCATTCCGTCGAATTCGAAACCTTCGAGGGCTTCGGCGACGGCGCAAGGTGCGAACGACCCGGCCCGTGTGACCGCATCCGCATAGAGCAGCGTCTGCACATAGCAGGTGTGGGCCGCGTTCGACGGCGGACGCCCGAATTTTTCGCCAAAGGATTTGACGAACGCCTGGGTTCCCGCATCCTGCAGCTGCCAGTTCCAGTTCATCGAGCCATAGACGCCCTGAATGTTGGAGCCGGCACCCGATGCCATCAGTTCCGAGTAGAGCGGCACGACGATTTCGAAGGTCTTGCCGTTGACCTGCTTGTCGCGCAGGCCGAACTGCACCGCTTGGGTCAGCGAGTTGACCATGTCCGCGCCGTAGTGGTTGAGCACCAGAACGTCCGCGCCGGAGTTCAGCACGGGCGCGATGTAGGACGAGAAGTCCCCGGCGCCCACAGGTGTCAGCACGTTGTTTGCCGTCTGCCAGCCGATTGCTTCGGTCGAGGCCTGGATCGATTCCTGCTGGGTCCAGCCCCAGGTGTAGTCGGCGGTCAGGTGGTAGGCCCGACGATCCGCACCATAGGCGGCCTGAAGCACCGGAGCGAGCGCCGCACCGGACATGTAGGCGTTGAAGAAGTGGCGGAAGCCATTCGCCTTGCGGTCTTTGCCCGTGGTGTCGTTGGAGTGGGTCAGACCCGCCATGAAGATGATCCCGGCCTCTTGGCACAGACCCTGCACGGCCACGGCCACGCCCGACGACGAGCCGCCGTTGATCATGATGACGCCGTCTTTTTGGATCATCGACTGGGCCGAGGCGCGCGCCACGTCCGATTTCGTCTGGGTGTCGCCGGTCACGAATTCGACCCGCTTGCCCATGATACCCGTGCCGTCCAGAACCTTGGACGAGAAGGTGCTCAGCATGCCGCCGTCGCCGATCCCGTTCAGGTGTTCGACTGCCAGTTCCTGTGCCCGCAGTTCGTCGAGCCCTTCTTCGGAATAGGCCCCCGTTTGCGGCACGTTAAAGCCGAATTTGACCACATCGCCTGTGGGTTCGTTGGTGAAAGCGTAAGCGGACGATGCGGTAAAGATCGTCGGCATAGCGAGGCCGGCGCCAACAACGGCACCCGACTTCAGGACGCCCCGACGCGAGAAGTTCGATTTGGACATTTGTCCCTCCCTGTGCGTGAAATGCTACCCGGGGCCTCCTACCCGCGAGCGGCGTGCATTTTACAATGCTGTGTCAGTATCGTGTCAGGTTAGAAAAATTCGCAACAACCCATTCTAAAAGCATAATTATTTTGTAAAGACTTACACAATGCAATCGCATACAGTGTAAATTCATTTTCTCGCATGTGCAGAAAGATCCCGGAAAACCGAATGGAATCAAGATGCCTCAACGTCAACTGACCGGTGCCCGTATCCGCGCCCGGCGCATGGACAAGGCGATGCGGCAGGCCGATCTGGCCCATGCTGCCGGGATTTCTCCGTCCTATCTGAACCTGATTGAACACAACCGCCGCAGAATCGCGGGCCGGGTGTTGCAGGCCATCGCCCGCGCGCTGGACGTGGACCCCTCCGTGTTGGCCGATGGTGCCGAGGCCGGGTTGTTGCAGCAGTTGCGGCTGGCCGCGTCCGAGGCCGCCCATGCCACGGGTGATCCCGCCGCGACCATGGCCGAAGTGGACCTGACCGAAGATTTCGCGGGCCGATTTCCGGGGTGGGCCGCCTTGGTCGCGGCCCAGGCCCAACGGTTGGCCCGGTTGCACGGCGAGGTCGCCGCGTTGACCGACCGATTGGCCCACGATCCCCGTCTTGCCACATCGCTGCACGAGGTGCTGTCGGCCGCCACATCCATCCGGTCGACGTCGTCCATTCTGGTGGGCACCGAGGTCGTAGACCGCGATTGGCAGGCCCGGTTTCACGCCAATATTTATCAGGACAGTCAGAGGCTGGCCGAAGCGAGCCGCCTGTTGGTTGGATTTCTTGAGGCCCCCGGCGACGCCGGACAGCGCCCGTTGTCCCCCGCCGAGGAGGTGGATGCCTGGTTGGTCCGCCATGGCTGGCAAGGCGCAGCGGGTGCCGACACCGTTGCAGAGATTGCCACGTTGTCCCCGCTGGCCCGTCCGATGGCGCAAGCATGGATCGCCCGGTTTGCAGCGCTGGCCGTTGCCATGCCCGATCCCGACTTTGCCACATCGGCCCTTGCCGCTGGTCATGACCCGGCCGTTCTGGCCGCCCGGTATGGTCGCCCGATGACCGATGTGATGATCCGGTTGGCCATGGTGCCCGAGACGGATGGTCACCCCGCCACCGGGATTGCCGTCTGCGATGGCGCAGGTGTGTTGACCCTGTTCAAGCCGGTTGCCGGGTTTGCCTTGCCCCGAGTTGGTGCTGCCTGTCCCTATTGGCCGCTCTATCAGGTGCTGTCGATGCCCGGTCAGCCTTTGCGCCGCGCTGTTGCCTTGCCGGGGTCCATGCCACAGCGGTTTGCCTGTTATGCCATGGCCGATCGTAATCCTGCCCCCCGGTTTGATCGTCCCCCGACCATTGAGGCCGTGATGTTGGTTGTGCCCCAAAGCGGTCCCATGACCGGTGATCCCGAACCCGTTGGTCCCGGCTGCCGCGTCTGCCCCCGCGACGCTTGCGATGCCCGTCGAGAGCCATCTGTTCTGACGTGAACCGAGCCCCCTGCACGAGGTTTTGACACTGCCCCCCTTTGGCGCGATAGTTTGCCAACGGCGCCGGTTGCGGCGTGGCCTTGGGAGGGGTCGGGGGGATGGCAAAGCGGGTGTTGCTGATCGAGGACGAGCCGAACATCATCGAGGCGATCAGTTTCATTCTGACCCGCGACGGATGGACCGTGCATACCCATTCGGACGGCGAAACCGCCAATGACCGGATCACCGCCATGCCCCCCGACATCATCATACTGGATGTCATGCTGCCCGGCAAAAGCGGGTATGACATTCTGCGCGATCTGCGCGCCGATCCCCGCACCATCCATCTGCCCGTTCTGATGTTGACCGCGCGGGGTCAGACCCGCGACCGCGAATTGGCCGAAAAGCTCGGCGTGACCCGGTTCATGACCAAGCCGTTTTCCAATGCCGAGGTGTTGGAGAACCTGCGCGACATGACCCCGCCATGATGCGCCTGCCGCCCACGCCGGTTTTTCTGGCCCGCAGCACCTATCGCCAGCGCCGGATGCGCGATGTGTTGCGCAGCCTGCCCGTGGTGGGTGCCGTTCTGATGGCGTTGCCGTTGATGTGGCCGGGGAGCGGGCCGGATGCCATATCGTTGTCCCATGTTCTGATTTATCTTTTTGCCCTGTGGGCGGTGATGATTTTGGCCACGTTTGTCGTGGTCCGGTGGTTGCGCCCTGATCCGTCCCCTGCCGACGATGCCCCGCCCCCTGTGGACGGAGCCGTCTGATGGTGTCGTTTAATGTTCTGGTTCTGGTGGCGCTGCTGTATGTTGCGTTCCTGTTTTTCGTGGCCTTTCTGGCCGAGCGCCGTGCCGAACGGGGCAAAAGCGCGTGGCTGCGCACATCCGTTGTTTATACCCTGTCCTTGTCGATCTATTGCACCGCGTGGACGTTTTACGGCGCTGTCGGCTATGCCGCCCGGTCTGGGTTGGAATATCTGACCATTTATCTGGGCCCGACGCTGGTCATGGTCGGATGGTGGTGGGTGTTGCGCCGGTTGGTCCGCATCGGCCGCACGCAGCGGATCACGTCGCTGGCCGATCTGATATCGTCCCGCTATGGCAAATCAACCGCGCTGGGCGTTCTGGCCACCTTTATCGCTGTGGTCACAGCCACACCGTATCTGGCGTTGCAGTTGCAGTCCGTCACCCTTTCCCTTGCCGTATTTGTAGGGTCCGAGGGTCGCCAATGGGGTGCGGATGAACTGAATTCCGCCGCCTTGTGGGTTGCGGGTGGGTTGGCGTTGTTCACTGTCGCCTTTGGAACCCGCAATCTGGACGCCAACGAACGCCATCATGGCATTGTCATCGCCATCGCTGTGGAGGCTGTGGTCAAGTTGGCCGCGCTGCTGGCCGTTGGTATTTTTGTGGTCTGGGGCGTTGCGGGGGGTGTGGGGCCCACCCTGTCCCTGATCGACGCCAGCCCGATTTCGCAGTGGGATCAATCGGCGGGTCGCTGGGTGGGGCTGACGTTTGTGGCGGGGGCCGCGTTTTTGTGCCTGCCCCGGATGTTTCAGGTGCTGGTCGTCGAAAACTCGGATGAACGCCATCTGGCCACCGCAAGCTGGGCGTTTCCGCTGTATCTGATGTTGATGAGCCTGTTTGTGGTCCCGATTGCCGTCGTTGGCCTGAACGTGATGCCTGCCGGATCGAACCCGGACCTGTTTGTATTGACCGTCCCCTTGGCCGAGGGCCGCAACGGATTGGCGATCCTGTCGTTTCTGGGAGGGTTTTCATCGGCCACGTCGATGGTGATTGTCGCCACGATTGCGCTGGCCACGATGGTCTCAAACCACATCGTTGTGCCGATCTGGTTGCGCCAGACCCGCCGGGGCGCGGTGATGTCGGGCGATGTGCGCTATGTTGTTTTGCTGGCCCGCAGGTTGTCGATCTTGGGCGTTCTGGGCCTTGGGTATATCTATTTCCGGTTGTCGGGTGGTGGCACGGCGCTTGCCGCTATTGGTCTGATTTCGTTCACCGGCGTCGTGCAGGTGTTGCCTGCGATGATCGGCGGTATTTTCTGGCGCGGGTCCACACGGGTGGGGGCGGCCGCAGGCATGACCATTGGTTTTGTCATCTGGGCGTGGACCTTGTTCCTGCCGTCGTTCGGGGCCGATGCCGTGGTGCCGCAGGCCGTTCTGGACGCCGGCCCGTGGGGGATCGCGTGGTTGCGCCCGCAGGCGTTGTTTGGCGTGTCGGGCATGGACCCCTTGCTGCATGCGATATTCTGGTCCCTGGCCCTGAACGCGCTGGCGTTTTTCGCGGGCTCTGTTCTGTCGTTTCCGACCCCGATGGAACGGTTGCAGGGTGCCCAGTTTGTCAATGTCTTTGAACATTCCGCTGACACCCGCACCTGGACCCGCAGCACCGCCGAGGCCGAGGATTTGTTGATCATGGCCCAACGTATTCTGGGTGCCACCGAGGCCCAGACCCTGTTTCAAAGCGAAGCCGCCCGGCAAGGCAAGACCGGGTATCTGCCCGATGTCACCCCCGGCTTCGTGGACCGATTGGAGCGTGAAATGGCCGGGTCCGTGGGCGCCGCCACCGCCCATGCGATGATGGGCCAGTTGGTGCAGGGCGCCAATGTGTCCGTCGAGGATTTGATTGCCGTGGCTGATGAGGCCGCCCAGATCCTTGAGTATTCCAACCGGTTGGAGGCAAAATCCGCCGAACAGGACCGCACCGCCCGCGCCCTGCGCGAAGCCAATGAGAAACTGACCGCCTTGTCCATCCAGAAGGATGCATTCTTGAGCCAGATCAGCCATGAGTTGCGCACGCCCATGACGTCCATCCGGGCCTTTTCCGAGATTTTGCGCGATGGTGGTCCCAGCCGCAATGAGGCCGCCAAATTTGCCGGGATCATCCATAACGAAGCCCAGCGGTTGACCCGGTTGCTGGATGACCTTCTGGACCTGAGCGTGCTGGAAAACGGGCAGGTGACATTGTCCCCATCACTGGGGACGTTGCGCGATTTGCTGGATCAGGCCGTGGCCGCGACGGGTGCCGAGGCGTCTGTGCTGCGGATTGTGCGCCGCCGCGCCGACGAGGCCGTGGCGTTGTCCACCGATCTGGACCGGTTGACGCAGGTCTTCATCAATCTGATTGCCAATGCCCAGAAATATTGTGACGCCCCGGCGCCCGAATTGCGCATAGATGTGCGCCGGGTGGGGGCGCAGACAGTCGTTGATTTCATTGACAACGGGCACGGGATTGAAACTGCCAGCCAGCAGGTGATTTTCGAGAAATTCTCGCGCCTTTCTGACCAGCGCAAGGCCGGTGGGGCCGGTCTGGGCCTTGCCATCAGCCGCGAGATCATGGGCCGGTTGGGCGGCGCGATTTCGTATCTGCCGGGGCAGGGCGGGGCCGCGTTTCGTGTCGTTTTGCCGGGTCCGGATGCGTTGGCTGCCGAGTAATTTAAGCGTTTCGTAAGGTTGCAGCGCTAGCGTCAAGGCAGTATCACAAACCAACCGGAGATTTGGCATGATGGCGCAGGACGACGGGACCCCGCGGAACCATGTGTTGCGGCAGATGACCCGGCCTGCGTTGCCAACGCCGGACGCGCCCGGTGATGCCACGGACGACGGCGGGGCCCGGTTGCTCCGCGTTGGATTTGCCCGCGCGGCAGTCGGGGCGTTGGGTTTGTCCGTGGTCGTTTCAAATGTGGCCGAGGAGGTTGTTCGGCTCGATGACCTGTTGGACGGATTGCCCCCGGATCAGTTGATGTTTCAGGTGCAGACCGCCGAGGCTCCCTTGGGTCTTGCGCAATTTGATACCGAACTGTCCGCCCTTGTCATCGAGATGTCCACGATGGGCCGGGTTGCCACGGTCGCCGCCACCCCCCGGCTTGTGACCGGGACCGACGCCGCGATGGTGCGGCCGTTGTTGGCCACATTTTTGCAGATTGTGCCGGGCGATGGTGCCGGAACCGATATGGCCAAATGGCTGACGGGCACTGTTCCCGGTCCCCGCGTGCGGGACGCCCGCGCCGCTGGTCTGATCCTTGCCGAGGCGGAGTATCGCGTGATCCGTTTGACAGTGGATGTTCCGGGCACCGAGCGGCGCGGCCAGATGATGTTGGCCTTGCCCGCGAACCGGGGCAAACCGCAGCGCGCGCAAGTCGATACCCGCGCCGCAGATTGGACCGTGACGTTTCAGGATGCGGTGCTGTCCGCCCCCGCCGAATTGCACGCCGTGCTGCACCGGATGCACCTGTCGCTGCGTCAGGTGGACGGGTTCGAGGTGGGGCAGATCCTTGCCCTGCCGGGGGTGGGCGTCGGGTCTGTTCGGGTAGAGGGCCCGGGTGGCCGCATGGTGGCTACTGCCCGA
>JBGSIZ010000121.1:0-12888 GCA_041742255.1 Marivivens sp.
CGCCCGCGCCGGGGCCGAAGGCGTGACGGAGGCCCGGATCGAGGCCACCCTGCTGGAGCCGCAGGCGGACGGCACATGGGCCGCGTTGGTCAAACCGCTCAAGAAAATCCGGGATGGCGAGGTGGTGGTGTTTTCCCCCGATCTGTCCGCCGTTATGGACCGTCGCGCCGAAGGGCAGGGGTATTTGCGGTTCAACCGCACCGGCGCCGATTTCGATGCGGCGTTGACGGTGGCCGGGGCGATGCCGTTGCCCCCGTATATCGCCGCCCTGCGCGCCCCTGACGAGGCCGACAAGGCGGATTATCAAACCCTGTGGGCCCGCCATAGTGGAGCGATTGCCGCCCCCACCGCGTCGCTGCATTTCGATGCCCCGCTGATGGCCGCACTGGAGGCCCGTGGCGTCACGGTCACCTATGTCACCTTGCATGTGGGCGCTGGCACGTTCCTGCCGGTCAAGGTCGATGACATTGCCGATCACAAGATGCACGCCGAATGGGGCGAGGTCACGCCCGATGCTGCCGCACAGATCAACGCCACCAAGGCCGCAGGTGGCCGCGTGATCCCGGTGGGCACCACCGCCTTGCGATTGATAGAAAGTGCCGCCACCGATGACGGCGTCGCCCCGTGGCGCGGCCCCACCGATATTTTCATCACGCCCGGATTCCGATTTCGCGTGGCCGACGGGTTGATGACCAACTTCCACTTGCCCAAGACCACATTGATGATGCTGGTGTCCGCCTTGATTGGGGTGGACCGGGTCCGGGCCGTTTATGCCCATGCCATTGCCCAAGAATACCGGTTTTTCAGCTATAGCGATGCGTCGTTGTTGCTGCCCGATGGTGGCGAACCATAGCCCCGGTCGTCGGTTCGGGAACAGGGGTGTCGGATGCGGCCTGTCATTGCCGTGCTGCACATGCGACATAGACCGGGTACAAAGTGGCGTATCCGATAAGGACCCGATGCGATGATCCAAGTTCTAAGCAGTTCGTGGGCGCTGTTGCTGGGCATTTTCATGTTGATGATCGGCAATGGCCTGCAAGGCACGTTGCTGGGCCTGCGCGGCGAGATGGAGGGGTTTTCGACCCTGTCCATGTCCGTGGTCATGTCCGCCTATTTCATGGGGTTCCTGTTTGCGTCCCGTGCCGCCCCGGAAATGATCCGCCGCGTCGGCCATGTCCGCGTGTTTGCCGCCCTTGGGTCCACGATTTCCGCCGTTCTGATCCTGTATCCCGCCCTGACCGAACCTTGGGCCTGGACCATTGGCCGCGCCGTGATCGGGTTTTGTTTTTGCGGCGTCTATGTGACGGCGGAAAGCTGGCTCAATTCCGCCACCACCAATGAAAACCGGGGCAAGGCGCTGTCGCTCTATATGATCGTGCAGATGGCTGGCATCGTTCTGGCTCAGTATATCCTTGTTCTGGGCGATATCGGCGGGTTCATCATCTTTATCATCCCGTCGGTTCTGGTGTCGCTGGCGTTCATGCCGATCCTGTTGTCGGTCCGCCCCACCCCGGTGTTTGAAACGACCAAGCCGCTGTCCATTCGCCGCCTGATTGCCGCGTCCCCGCTGGCCTGCATGGGCATGTTTTTGTTGGGCGGCGTGTTTGCCGCACAGTTCGGAATGTCGGCCGTGTATGGCACCCGCGCCGGGCTGAGCGTGGGCCAGATTTCGTTGATGGTGTCGGTCGTCTACATCGCGGCCCTTGTCCTGCAATATCCCATCGGTTGGGTGTCGGACCGGATGGACCGCCGCATCCTGATTTTCGCGCTGGCCCTGATCGGCGGTGCGGGCGGAATTTTGGCGGTGTTTGGCGGCACGAATTACATCGTGATTCTGATCGGGTCCGCCGCGGTCGGGGGCACGTCGAACCCGCTGTATGCCTTGTTGATCGCCTATGCCAACGATTATCTGGACCGCGAGGATATGGCGGCGGCGTCTGGTGGATTGTTGTTCATCAACGGGTTGGGTGCCATTTCCGGACCGTTTTTCGTAGGCTGGGCGATGGAGCAGTTTGGCCCCGAGGGGTTCTGGATTTATGTCGCCGGGTTGATGTTTGGACTGGCGATTTATGCCGCGTGGCGGATGACCCGCCGCAAGTCCACCACGCCGGTGTCCGAGATGGTCAAATACGCCCCCGTTATGGCGTCCGCGTCCCCGGTGGCTGCCGAAGTGGCCCAAGGCGTGTATATGGATACCGAACAGAACCAGAAAGGCGGCCCGGCATGACCCGACCAAGTGCAAGTGACGTAATGGCATTCTGGCGCGACGGTGGCGCGGACGCATGGTATCGCGTTGATCCCGCCTTTGACGCCGAGATTGCTGCCCGGTTTGGCGCCTTGTGGGAGGATGCCCGTGACGGTGCCCTTGGGCTGTGGTTGATGGACCCGGCTGATACTTTGGCGTTTCTGATCCTGACCGATCAATTCCCCCGCAACATGTTTCGCGGGCAGGCAGCGGCCTTTGCCACCGATCCGATGGCCCGCGCCGCTGCCAAGTCAGCCATCGCCCAGGATTGGGATTTGACGCAATCCGAGCCGATGCGGCAGTTTTTCTATTTGCCGTTGATGCATTCCGAGAACCTGATTGATCAGGATCGTGCCGTTGACCTGATGGGCACCCGGTTGCCCGACGCGGGCAACGATCCGCTGCACGCCCGCGCCCATCGCGAGGTGATCCGGCAGTTTGGCCGGTTTCCGTTCCGCAACGCCGCATTGGGCCGTGTGACCAGTGCCACCGAGCAGGCGTGGCTGGACGCCGGAGCCTATGGTGCTGTGGTCCGCGCGTTACAGGATGCTGCCAAATCGCAAGATACCTAAGACTGTTCACAGTTTTGGCGATGTCGCCAGGTTTTGTTAAGCCCATCGAAACCGTGGCACCCCTAGCGTTGCAGAGCCGTCCGCAACCGGAGGCGATGCACGCGGGAGGTTGGGTGAAACACGACGTAGTGACAGGCACAGCCTTTGACGTGGACCCGGCCAATCTGGACCGGGCCGCCATTGCCGCCGAAATCATGAACATCATGGAACAGGGGATCGTCGTCTGGTCGCCCGAGGGTTTGTGCGAACTGCACAACAGCCGCATCTATGACGTTCTGGAAATCGGGGCCGATGACATCGCCGTGGGCATGCCGCGCGACACGTTTCGGGCGCGTGCGATGGATCGGGGCGAATTAAAACCCGCCGATGCCGCCCGTTCCGGAACGATGATCCGGGCCCAGCAACCCTATGCCTTTGACCGGGTGTTGCCATCGGGGCGGGTGGTTCTGACCAATGGTCGCCCCACGCGCGGGGGCGGCTATGTGGTCACCTTCACCGACGTGACCGAGGCCCGCGCCGCCGCCCGCGACCTTGCCGTGGCCAAACAGGAAGCAGAGGACGCCGAGCATCAGGCGCAGGAAATCCTTGCCACCGAACGCGCCCGCCAGTCCGAAGCCCGCCTGCTGAGCCAGTTGGACGAATGGTTGCAAAGCTGCAAGTCATTGGGCGAGCTATACAAAATCGTGCGCGCGTTCATGGAACGCCTGCTGCCGGGGTCCAAGGGCGAATTGTATATCTATTCGAATTCCCGCGATGTGCTGGACGGCACCTGCAACTGGAACACCCGTGATTTGCACAACGCCATTTCCCCCGACAGTTGCTGGGCGTTGCGGCGGGGCCGATCCTATGCGTTCAACACGTCCGAGATGTGTTTTGTGTGCGACCATGTGGCGGATCACAACCACGGGGTAGAGGTCGCTGAATATATCTGTGTACCGATCGTGGCCCATGGCGACACGGTGGGATTGCTGCATATCCGGTTTGATCACAACACGGAAACGGCGGCCCATGTCCGCGATCACGGGGTGTTTGCGATCAGGTGTGGCGAACATATTTCCATGGCGATTGCGAATGTGAAGTTGCGCGATGAACTGCACGATCAGTCCATCCGGGACCCGCTGACGGGGTTGTATAACCGCCGATATTTCATGGATGCGATCCGCCGAGAGATTGCCCATGCGGGCACGCCGCCGCGCGGTTTCGGCCTTATTTCCTTTGATGCCGACAAGTTCAAGGTGTTCAACGACAACCACGGCCATGATGCGGGCGATATGGTGCTGCGCACGATCGCCGCCAAGGTGCAGGATGTGATGCGCGACGGGCAAGTGGTGTGCCGGTTGGGTGGCGAGGAGTTTGCGGTGCTGGTGCCCGGTGCCACGCTGGAACAGACAATCGCGCTGGCCGAAACCATGCGCACCGAGGTCGCCAGCGCGCAGGTCCGGTATATGGACATGCTGTTGCCGCGGGTGACAGTTTCTGCAGGCGTGTCCGTGTTTCCCGGCCACGGCACCTTGCCGCAGCAGTTGTTGAAACTGGCGGATGATGCCCTGTATCGCGCGAAGGAGGGCGGCCGGAACCGGGTCGAGGCCACGCCGGGCAAGTGAAATTGACCACCGACGCCATCCCGGCGCAGGATTTTCGCGCCATGCATCCCGTTGATGCCTGTCATGCCCCAACGTCACTGGAGCTTTGGACCAAAGTAGTTTAACGTCAAACTAGTTTGGCAAGCGAGGAGACCCAGATGTCCGCCAAGACGTTCGACATGATTGTGATTGGTGCCGGTCCCGGTGGATATGTTGCGGCGATCCGTGCTGCCCAGCTGGGCCTGAATGTTGCGTGCGTGGAACGTGAACATCTGGGCGGTATTTGCCTGAACTGGGGCTGTATCCCGACCAAGGCGATGTTGCGGTCATCCGAAGTGTTTCACCTGATGCACCGCGCCAAGGAGTTCGGTCTGAAGGCCGAGGGCATTTCCTATGATCTGGACGCCGTGGTGCAACGGTCGCGCGGCGTGGCCAAGCAGTTGTCTGGTGGCATCGGCCATTTGTTCAAGAAAAACAAGGTGACCACGATCAGGGGCACGGCCCGGCTGTCCGGCAAGAACACCGTGACCGTCACGACCGACAAAGGCACCGAGGATCTGACCGCCCCTGCCATCGTCGTCGCCACTGGTGCGCGCGCCCGCGAATTGCCGGGGCTGGAGGCTGATGGCGATGTGGTCTGGACCTACAAACACGCGCTGGTCCCCAAGCGGATGCCCAAGAATTTGCTGGTCATCGGGTCGGGTGCCATCGGCATCGAATTCGCCAGCTTTTACAATACGCTGGGTGCCAAAACGACCGTGGTCGAGGTGATGGACCGCATCCTGCCCGTTGAGGATGCCGAAATCAGCGCCTTTGCCAAGAAATCCTTTGTCAAACAGGGGATGACCATTCTGGAGAAGGCCGGCGTCAAGAAACTGGACCGCCGTCCGGGCCAAGGTGTGACCGCCCATATCGAGATCAATGGCGTCGTTGAGACACGCGAGTTTGATACCGTCATTTCCGCCGTGGGCATTGTTGGCAATGTCGAAGGGTTGGGGCTGGAAGATGCCGGAGTGAAAATCGACCGCACCCACGTGGTCACCGATGAATTCTGCCGCACTGGTGCTGAGGGGCTCTATGCCATTGGTGATATCGCCGGTGCCCCGTGGTTGGCGCACAAGGCCAGCCATGAAGGCGTGATGGTTGCCGAACTGATCGCGGGCAAACATGCCCACCCGATCAAGCCGGGGTCGATTGCCGGATGCACCTATTGCCACCCGCAAGTGGCCAGTGTCGGCCTGACCGAGGCCAAGGCGAAAGAGGCCGGGTATGACATCAAGGTGGGCCGGTTCCCGTTCATCGGCAACGGCAAGGCCATCGCCCTTGGCGAACCCGAAGGTATGATCAAGACCGTGTTTGATGCCAAAACTGGTGAGTTGCTGGGTGCCCACATGATCGGGGCCGAAGTGACCGAGCTGATCCAGGGCTATGTCGTAGGCCGCCAGTTGGAGACCACCGAAGAAGACCTGATGCAGACCGTTTTCCCGCATCCCACGCTGAGCGAGATGATGCACGAGGCCGTGCTGGATGCCTATGGGCGCGCGATCCATTTTTAGGGCGTAAGGTGGGTTTTAACCCACCCTGCCCAAATCGAAACGCAAAGGGCGACCCGGTTGGGCCGCCCTTTTTGTCTTTACTTCGTGACCTCAATTGCCCGGGTGCCCAGAACGATGGCCCCTTGGTCGAGGATGTATTTCAGTTCATAGGTGCCCGCCGTGTCCGGCAGCCGCACCGTCACCGGATTGCCATCCGATACCCGCGCGTAGTCCAGATAGCTGTTGTCCCCAGGGACGCCGATGGCGATGTAATCGCCGGGGTAGCCCGGCCCGTCCCAACCCACAACAAGGTCGTTTCCTGTCACCCCGGTGTCCGGGGCCACGATCTGTGCCGTGACAGCGGCGATGGTGATGGGCAACCGTTGCACGATTGTTGCCCCTTGGTTCAGGACATACCGCAGTTCATAGTCGCCGGGTTCGCCGGGCATCTGAACCTGCGCCGGATTGCCGTGTTCGGTATTGGTGTAGTTGATATAGCCGTCGTCCCCGACCCGCCCGACCGCGATGTAATCGCGCGGGTAATTCGGCCCCTCAAAGGTGACGGGGATCGTGGCCCCTGCGGGTGCGGTTCCGTCCGCCTGTAGCGTGACCTTGAGCCCGGTGACCGTGATGGGCCGCGCCACCAACACCTCGGCCCCTTGGTTCAGGACATAGCGCACTTCGTAGTCGCCCGGTTGCGTTGGCATTTCGAGCGTCAGCGGATTGCCGTCTGCGGTGTAGGTGTAGTTGACATAGCCACCGTCCCCAACCGCCGACACCGCGATATAGTCCCGGTCGTAATTCGGGCCCGTCCAGCCCACCGTGATCCGTTCCCCCGCAATCGCGGTGTCGGGTGCCACCAAGCCAACCTCGACTGCATTGACCGTGATCGCCCGCCGCGCGAGGATTTCCCCTCCTTGGTTCAGGTGGTAGCGGATTTCAAATGCCCCCGGTTCTGCAGGCATTTCAAGCATCAAGGGCGATCCGTCTTCGGTCCGGGTATAGTTGATATACCCATCCTCGCCCACATTGCCGACCGAGATATAGTCCCGGTCGTAATCCGGCCCGGTCCATGTCACGGGGATCGTGGCCCCCACGGCGGCGGAGTCGGCGGCGTCCAGCGTCACGACCGCGTCGCTGACCGTGATCACCCGCCGCGCGAGGATTTCGCCCCGTTGGTTGAGGTGGTAGCGGATTTCATAGTCCCCCGCCTCGGTCGGCATTTCAAGCATCAGAGGCGCGCCGTCTTCTGTCCGGGTGTAGTTGATATAGCGGTCATCCCCGACCTTGCCCACGGCGATGTAGTCCCGCGCGTAGTCCGGCCCGGTCCACGTCACCTCGACTTGCGCGCCGACAACGGCCTGATCGGCGGCGTTCAACGTCACCTCGACCGGGGCCACCTCGATCAGGCGGGTGGCCAAGATGTCTTTGGTCGCGTTGGACACATACCGGAGTTCATAGGTGCCGGTTTTGGGCGGCATCAACAGGCGGGCAGGGTTGCCATCCTCGGTATAGATGTAGTTGACGTAGTCCCCCCGACTGGGGTCGCTGACCGCGATATAGTCGCGGGTGTCGTTCGGCCCATCCCACGTCACGTCGATGGTGGACCCCAGTGCCGCCGTTTCGGGCGCCGTCAAGGTGGCCGACAGCACAGGTGCCGGGAAAAAGGCCGTGTAGAAATCCGCGATCCCCACGACGTCGAGAGTGCCTTCGGACACGTCTTCGGTCGAGGGACGCAGGGCGATGACGGTGTAGGCCCCTTCGGTGAGGTCCAGATCGAAATTCGCGGCGGCCTGATTTTCAACCAGCGTTTCGCCCGCGGGTCCGGTCACTGTCCAGATGATGTCTTCGGTGATCTGGGTGCCGGTGACGGTATCTTCGCCCTCGAACGCCTGAAACGTGATGGCGGAAGGTTGGGGGGCGGGGTCTGGTGCGGGCGCTGCTGCAACGGTCGCCAAGGCCGCCGTCAATTGATCCGCCGTGTCCGCCGTGAGGAACTGACCGCCGGTTTCGTCTGCGATGCATTGCATCTGGGCCAGCGCGTCCGGGTCCGCGCCCACGTCAAATCCGATCACATGCGCGGTAAAGCCGATCCCGGCCTCCTCCAGCAGGCGGGCGGCGGCGCAGGGGTCCGGGTTGCAGGTTTCCACCCCGTCCGAGACGAGGATGACGGTTGCCGTGTCTTCGGTATAGCGCAGCGCCTGAGCCGCCGCGATGACTGCATCCGTCATGGGCGTTTTGCCCAAGGGTTTGATCCCGTTGACCGCCGCCGCAATGGCCGCCGCAGTTCCCGGTGCCGGGGCCACGACCGTTTCAATGTCCGTGCAGTCCCCGCGCGTGCGGTGCCCGTAAATCGTCAGGCCAAGCCCCTGATCCGCCGGGAAATCCTGTAGCAGGTCACCCACGACCTGTTGCGCGATGGTGATTTTCGCCACGCCGTCGATCTGGCCCCACATGGACCCCGACCCGTCCAGCACGAGAATGGTGTTTGGTTTGTCTTGGGCCAAGGCCGCGATTGGCATAAGGCCAAGCATTGCGGCGAGCGCGAGGAATCGGGTCATGGGAAATCCTGTCGGTCAATGATGCCGCAGGATTCCACGTTGATGTCCATCTGGCTAGTCCAAGATGGTAAAAGGTCTGGAAAACCAGTCCCTAGCGGTCCACGGGTCCGCCCGCCTGTGCCCAATGGCCAAAGCCGCCGATGTTGTGGACGCTGTCATAGCCCAGGGCATGAAGGATATCCTTGCCCCGTTCGGCCCGCGCGCCTGCCGCACAATACAAGGCAATCGGTTTGCCAGATCCCAATTCCGCCGGACGGTCCGGGCAATCCTGCGCCGCCTTGATCGGCAACAAAGACAGCGGCAGGCGCAGCGCCCCGCGCGCCGCACCCGTCGCCGCAATTTCCGCGGGTTCGCGCAGGTCAATAACGATAATGTCCTGCGACGCCGATTTCGCGATGGCGTCATGGATCGAAAGGGGAGTGTGCATTCTGGTCGTCCTTTGCTGTGTTGGGTTCATAAATACATTAGGAAAACGAAATGTAAAGGATCGCGTGCGTAAATATTTCCAGAATTGCGCCGCGTTCCCGTCTTGTTCTCATTTTTCGGTTGGAGGTTCCCGGCCCCTCCTCTATCTAAGGTTGGACAGTGCCGGGGGGCCAAATGGCGGAACAAAAATTCATCGAAGTGCGCGGTGCGCGTGAACACAACCTCAAGAACATCGACGTGGATATTCCGCGCGATCAACTGGTGGTGATCACGGGTCTGTCCGGGTCGGGCAAATCATCGCTCGCGTTCGATACGATCTATGCCGAGGGCCAGCGCCGGTATGTCGAAAGCCTGTCGGCCTATGCCCGCCAGTTTCTGGACATGATGGAAAAGCCCGATGTGGATCACATCAGCGGTTTGTCCCCAGCGATTTCGATTGAACAAAAGACTACATCGAAGAACCCTCGGTCCACGGTCGGCACCGTGACCGAGATTTACGATTACCTGCGTCTGTTGTTCGCCCGCGCCGGCACCCCGTTTTCCCCCGCCACTGGATTGCCCATCGAAGCCCAGCAGGTGCAGGACATGGTGGACCGCGTTATGGCGATGGAGGAGGGGACGCGCGGTTATTTGCTGGCCCCGATCGTTCGTGACCGCAAGGGCGAGTATCGCAAGGAATTTCTGGAACTGCGCAAGCAAGGGTTTCAGCGGGTCAAGGTGAACGGCGCATTTCACGAACTGGACGATCCGCCGGTTCTGGACAAGAAATTCCGCCATGACATTGACGTTGTGGTGGACCGGATCGTTGTCCGTGAAGGGCTGGAAACCCGGTTGGCCGACAGTTTCCGCACTGCGTTGAACCTTGCCGACGGGATCACCATTCTGGAAACCGCGCCAACCGAGGGTGAGCCGGAGCGCATTGTTTTTTCAGAGAAATTCGCCTGTCCCGTGTCCGGGTTCACGATCCCCGAAATCGAACCCCGCCTGTTTTCGTTCAACGCTCCGTTTGGGGCCTGCCCGGTGTGTGACGGGTTGGGGATGGAGCTGTTTTTCGATGACCGGCTGGTCGTGCCCGATGTGACGCTCAAGATCGCCGATGGGGCGATTGCGCCTTGGCGCAAGGGCAAATCCCCCTATTTCCTGCAAACCATCGAGGCCATCGCCAAGCATTACGGATTCAACAAGAACGCCCGTTGGAAAGAGATACCCGAGGCCGTGCAAGAGGTGTTTTTGCGCGGGTCCGGCACCGACGAGATCCAGTTCCGCTATGACGAAGGCGGCCGGGTGTATCAGGTCAAGCGCGCGTTCGAGGGTGTCATCCCGAACATGGAGCGCCGATACAAGGAAACCGACAGCGCCTGGATTCGAGAAGAATTCGAGCAATATCAAAACAATAGGTCCTGCGGGGCCTGTGGCGGATACCGGTTGCGGCCCGAAGCCCTCGCCGTCAAGATTGCTGGTCTGCACGTCGGCCAAGTTGTCAAAATGTCGATCCGCGAGGCCTATGACTGGTGCCTTGCCGTGCCTGATAGTCTGAGCAAGCAGAAGAACGAAATCGCCCGCGCCATTCTGAAGGAAGTGCGCGAACGGCTGGGATTTTTGAACAATGTGGGGTTGGAATACCTGACGTTGAGCCGCAACGCCGGGACGTTGTCGGGCGGCGAAAGCCAGCGTATCCGGTTGGCCAGCCAGATTGGGTCCGGCCTTACGGGGGTGTTGTATGTGTTGGACGAGCCGTCCATCGGTCTGCATCAACGCGACAACGACCGGTTGTTGACGACCCTGAAAAACCTGCGGGATCAAGGCAATACGGTGATTGTGGTCGAACACGACGAGGAGGCCATCCGCGAGGCCGACTATGTGTTTGACATTGGGCCGGGGGCCGGGGTGCATGGTGGGCAGGTGGTCGCGCGCGGCACGCCTGCGCAAATCATGGCTGATCCTGCGTCCATGACCGGGCAATATCTGACCGGGACCCGCCGGATTGAGGTGCCGACCGTGCGGCGCGCCGGGAACAAGAAAATGCTGACCGTGGTCAAGGCTACGGGCAACAACCTGCACGAGGTCACGGTCGATTTTCCGTTGGGCAAGTTTGTGTGTGTGACGGGCGTTTCGGGAGGCGGGAAATCCACGCTAACCATTGAAACGCTTTATAAAAATGCCGCGATGAAGTTGAATGGTGCGCGCGAGACCCCGGCCCCGTGTGAGACGATCAAGGGGTTTGAGCATCTGGACAAGGTCATTGATATTGACCAACGCGCCATTGGCCGGACTCCGCGCAGCAATCCCGCCACCTATACCGGGGCGTTCACCCCGATCCGCGATTGGTTCGCGGGCCTTCCGGAAGCGAAAACAAGGGGTTACAAGCCGGGTCGGTTTTCGTTCAACGTCAAGGGTGGCCGATGCGAAGCCTGTCAGGGGGATGGCGTCATCAAGATCGAGATGCATTTTCTGCCCGATGTCTATGTCACCTGCGAGACCTGCAAGGGCAAGCGATACAACCGCGAAACGCTGGAAGTTTCGTTTAAAGGCAAGAGCATAGCAGACGTTCTTGATATGACTGTCGAGGATGCCCAAGAGTTTTTCCGCGCCGTGCCTAGCATCCGTGAGAAGATGGATGCCTTGGTCCGGGTGGGGTTGGGGTATATCAAGGTGGGCCAGCAGGCGACGACCCTGTCGGGAGGCGAGGCCCAACGGGTCAAGTTGTCCAAGGAATTGGCGAAGCGGTCCACGGGCCGCACGCTGTATATTCTGGATGAACCGACCACCGGCCTGCATTTTGAGGATGTTCGCAAGCTATTGGAAGTGCTGCATGAATTGGTCGATCAGGGCAACACGGTTGTGGTGATCGAACACAATCTGGACGTGGTGAAAACCGCCGATTGGATCATCGACATCGGCCCCGAGGGCGGCGATGGCGGGGGTTACGTTGTGGCAACGGGCACGCCCGAGGATATCATCAAGGTCGATGCGAGCCACACGGGCCGGTATTTGCGGGTGCTGTTGGACCCGAAAAGCCGGGTCGCTGCGGAATAGGTTAACGGGGCAAAACCGGACGGGATATTGCGGCGGTTTTGCGTCGGTATACCGTCGGTGTCGAAATGGCCAAAGACGGAGAGGTTAACGGCCCCGCCTTTGGTCTGTTGGATCAGCTTTTCTTCATCGGGCAGGTCGAGAACCCGAAAACCGAATACAGAGCGCAGGACCCCATGATCCCGGTTGCCAAGGGGATGATCCCCAGAAGGTAGAGCCAACTGTAGGTGCCGCCGCCGTTGAGGAAAAATCCCGCGATCAGCGCGAGGCCCACGACGATCCGCGCAACCCGGTCGATGCTGCCGACGTTTTTAGAGAACATGAATGACCCTCCTCGGTGTCACATTTGAATAACTGCATGTATTGTGCGCCTTGAGGCTCAGCAAGTCAACATGCGTTGCGGGCCGTGGTGTCGCAGGGGGGTATGCCCCGTTACCCCCGCCCGCGTTTTTCGAAGCGGGGGAGCATGGCCGAGAAATCTTTGCCGCGTCCGTCCTCAAGCTGCACGAAGCGGTGGTAGAGGTCTGTTGCAAGTTGCCCCATGGGCGTGTCCGCGTCCGCGCCCATCGCCGCCATTTGTGACAGTGTCAGGTCCTTGAGCATCAGTTCTGCCGCGAACCCCGGTTTGTAGTCGTTGTCTGCCGGGGATTTTGGCCCGACGCCGGGCGCCGGGCAATAGGCGTTCATGGTCCAGGAATAGCCCGACGAGGTGGAGACCACATCGAACATCTTTTGCCGATCCAGACCCAGTTTATCCGCCAGCGCAAACGCCTCGCACGTCGCAATCATGCTGACGCCAAGGATCATGTTGTTGCAGATCTTTGCCGCTTGTCCGTTGCCCGACGGTCCGCAATGCACCGCCTTTTGCCCCATCACGTCAAAGAGCGGTGCCACCTGCGCGAATGCCGCATCCGACCCGCCCGCCATGAAGGT
>JBGSIZ010000122.1:0-9167 GCA_041742255.1 Marivivens sp.
TGCCGCAACCCGTGGCGCGCGGCCCCTTGGGCCAGACAACGGGCACAGCGTCCCGCCTGTGGCCTCCGATCGAGGTCACCATTGGCAACGCGGTCTGTGCGCAATGCCATTCGTCCGTCACCTATGACGCGGCGGGGCAACCGGACACCAGCCGGGCGTGGCTGGGCATGGGGAACACATCCATCAACCTTGAAGGCTATACGATGGGCCTGTTCACCGCGTTCCGCGACGCCGACGATGCGGCCCTGATGGAGGTGGCGCTGGCGCGGTTCCCGGACACATCGCTGCGCGAACGGTTGACACTGCGCCATGCGGTGCTGCCGCGCCTGCGGGCTACCGTGGCCCAGCGCGACGCGCAATACGGATCATTCCTGCCGTTCCGGTTGTCCACGGTGGGGGCGACCAACGGGTTGGACAGTCTGCGCAACCGGTTGGGTCTGATCCCGGACGGAACGGTGGTGACCCAAAGCACCTTCAATTCCCTGCCCGATCTGGGGGACCGGCTGTTGCGGCGGCGGTTGCTGTTGTCGGGGTCCTATGCCTTGCCAGACCCCGACCGGGCGATGACGCCTGCGGATGTGGACGACACCCACCGCGCAAACCTTGCTGCGATGATCGCCTATTTCACGGTGCCCGCGATGGGGGTGTCACCCGCTGTGGCGCAGGATCATTGGGACCAGGCCCGGGATGTGGTGGCATGGCTGGAAACCTACCGCCCACAGCCGTTTCCGGGGCCGATTGATCCGGTGCGGGCGGCACAAGGGCAAGCGATCTATGCAGACCGCTGCGCCGCATGCCACGGCACCTATGACAGCAGCCTGACCACCCCCCGCCTGACCCGGTTCCCCAACTGGCACGGCACGGTGGGCACCGACCCGGAACGGTCCGCGCTGGTGACCCAAGATTTTGCCGATGCGGCCAACGCCACCTTGTTTGGTGAATTCCGGGCGGTGACGGTCACTGGCTATGCGGCGCCGCCCTTGTCCGGTCTGTGGGCCACGGCCCCCTATCTGCACAACGGATCGGTGCCGACCCTGTGGCACCTTCTGACGCCCGACGCCCGCCCGGCCCGGTTCATGGCCGGGGGCCACGCGATCGACACCGCGCGGGTGGGCATCGCCGGGCAATTGGACGGGGATGGCTGGATGTTCCCGGAAGGCTATGTGCCGTGGTCCACGCCGTTGCTGGTGGACACCGCCGATTTCGGCATGAGCGCGTCAGGCCATGTGGCCGAAGTCGAGGGGCTGGACGACACGCAAAAGGCCGCGTTGATCGACTACCTCAAATTGCTCTAGATCGGTTTGGCGAACAGGTGCAAGCGGTGCAGCGGTTGCGCCCCTGCCTTGGTCTTTTGCGCAAGGCTGGGACCGTTCACATCAGCGATCCATGTATTGCCCAGACTGTGATACCCCGCCGCCTGCATCGCCAGAATGACACGGCGCAACACCACCGGATTGACCCCGCGCCCTTGCCATTCGGGCAACACGCCCGAAAATATCAGAACCGCGCGGCGGTTGCGGATCCGGTGCGCCAGAAAATGAAACGGCGCGGTCACCCCCATCCGGGACCGGATCCGGGCCAGAAACGGGTTCAGGTCCGGCACGCAGATGATGCAGGCAATCGGCACCCCGCGATGGTGCAACACGGCGGAAATTCGGGGGTCCATGACCCATTTCATATCCTTGGCCTGAAAATGGAATTCGTCCGCTGTCACCGGCACGAACATCGGGTTGCGGGCAAAGGAGGCGTTGAGGATCAGCCGCGCCTCTTCCATCCGCTGCGGGATGGTCGAACGGGGGATGGGGGCAAAGGTGAAATCGGGGTCGTCCAGAATGGCCTGCTGTTTGGGTCCGATGGCGGGGGGAATGGCCGTGGTCAGGTCCAGCGCAAAGGTGGTCATGGGAAAGGTGGGGGCATAACCGTTGTCGGCCAAAAGCCGGGCAATATGGGGCGGCGACCACACCAGATCCAGATAGGGCGGGCGGTCAAACCCGTCGGTCATCACACCGATTTGCTGCATCGCGGTCAGGTTGAAATTGCCCGCAATCTCGGTGCAGCCTTTGGCGCGGCACCACTCCTCGGCGGCCCCCAACAAGGCGGCGGCGGCTTGCGGATCGTCGGCACAGTCGAAATACCCGAAATATCCGCGCGACAGCCCGTGGGCCCGGTTGGACGCGCCATGCACATGGGCGGTGATCCGGCCAACAACCCGGCCCGCCCGGTGCGCCGTCCAGAACACCAGATCGCTGCCCGGATCGCGGAACAGCGGGTTCTGGGCAGTGTCCACAAACCGCTTCAGATCGGACCGCAAGGGGGACACATAGGCGGTGCCCGGTCCATAAGCGGCAAACGGGGCGTCAAAAAAGGCCGCGAAATCGTTGAGGCGCAGGGTGATGGTCATGATCTTGAAATCGCCGGGTTACCAATGTCCCGGCAACCCTAGGGGGCGCAGCACACCCCGGCAACCCGGCTTGAGGTGCCCGCCTCAGGCCGCCTTGCCCCGCGCCAGAATATCGCGGGCCATCGGGATCACCTCCGTGCCATACAAATGCACAGAGGTCATCAGGTCGTCATGCGGCAATGTCCCCTGACTGTATTTCATCTCGAACCGGGCAAGGTCCAACGCCTGCACCGTCCGGGCGATCTTGGCGGCGACGGTGGCGGGGCTGCCGACATACATCGACCCATGGGTGACCTCGCGGTCAAATTCGGCACGGCTGGCAGGCGGCCACCCGCGTTCGCGGCCAATCCGGTTGCGCAAGGCGCTGTAGCCATCCCATGCGGCGTCCTGTGCTTCGCGGTCGGTCGGGGCAATGTGGCCGGGAGAATGGACGCCCAGCGGTTTGGGGGTCTTGCCGGTCTGGCGATAGGCATCGTGATACAGGTCCACGAACGGGCGGAACCGGGACGGGGCGCCGCCGATGATGGCCAGCATCATGGGCATGTCATAACGCACGGCACGCACCACGGACTCGGGGCTGCCCCCCACACCAATCCACGCAGTCAACCCACCGGCCGGCATGTCGGGATAGATCCGGACATCGTCCAACGGCGGGCGGGTCGTGCCCGCCCATGTGACAGGGCCGCCAGCCAACAGGCGGGCAAACAGGTCCAGCCGTTCTTCGAACAAGGTTTCATACTGGCGCAGGTCATGGCCGAACAACCCATAGCTTTCGGTGAACGATCCGCGCCCCAGAACCACCTCGGCGCGGCCCCCGGCCACGGCCTGCAAGGTTGAAAACCGCTGAAACAGGCGGACGGGATCGTCGGTGGACAACACGGTGACGGCGGTGCCCACGGTGATCCGCTGCGTCCGGGCTGCGATGGTGGCGAGCAATATTTCGGGGGCGGACACCGCAAAATCGTCGCGGTGATGTTCGCCGATGCCGAAATGGTCCACGCCCACCGCATCGGCCAGAACAGCCTGAGCCACCACATCTCGCAACACCTGATCGTGGGGCACGAGCGCGCCATCCGGGCCGCGCGTCACATCGCCAAAGGTATCAAGGGCAAACTGGGTCATCGGGTCTCTCCTGTGCTGAAACCGATATAACACCGAGACAAACGCTCTGCGCCCCTGCATCAGCGCACGCAGGTCTGGTCATTTTCGCGCAATCCCCAGTTTCTTACTGCCGAAAAAACCGCCGCCGGAGGCTCCCGCACCAACGGCAAGGCGCGTCAGAAATCGGTGGGCGCGCCGCCTTCGGATTTGCGGCGGGCCACGAAATCGGCCAGTTCGTCGCGGATGGCGATGTCCATGGGCGGTTCCTCGAAATGGGTCAGGATGTCCTTGAACATCCGGTTCGCGCGTTCCGGGGTCCAGACCGCACCGGACAATTCCCACGCCTCGTAATTGCGCCAGTCCGATACAAAGGGTTCATAGAACGCAGTTTCATAGCGGTCCTGGGTGTGTTGCAGACCAAAGAAGTGACCAGTGGGACCAACTTCGCGGATGGCGTCCACGGCGATATCCTCGGGGGCGGTGGCCACGATCATCGGCTCCATATACCGCTGGATCATCTGCAGGATTTCGCAATCCATGATGAATTTCTCGGGGCTGGCGATCAGCCCGCCTTCCAGCCATCCGGCCGCGTGATACACCATGTTGGTGCCCGACTGCACTGCCGACCACAGCGAATTGGAGGTTTCCCACATCGCCTGACCATCGGGCACATTGGCGGCACAAACCCCCGATGCCCGCATCGGCAACCCGTA
This sequence comes from Marivivens sp., assembly GCA_041742255.1. GTDB lineage: Bacteria > Pseudomonadota > Alphaproteobacteria > Rhodobacterales > Rhodobacteraceae > JBGSIZ01. Next base: position 4,216 of record JBGSIZ010000122.1, read on the forward strand.
AAACCGGGCCATCTGCCCGGTCATCTGGGTGGCCCGCATGTATTCAGGCGTGCCAAAGGCAGGCGCGCCCGATTTCATGTCCACGTTGCTGGTGAATGTCCCGATCACACAGGAGCATCCGGGCACCACATGCTGGAACAGGGCAATCGCCGCCAATGCCTCGGCAATCGACAAGGTCACAGCACCCGCCATCGTCACCGGGGCCATGGCCCCCGCCAGCGTGAACGGCGTCACCACCACCGCCTGCCCCCGCCGGATCAACCGCAAACATCCGTCGATCATCGGCACGTCGTGTTTCAGGGGCGAGGTGGAGTTGATGTTGGTATACATCCGGGGCGTGGCCCGAAACTCGGCCTCGGTCAGGCCGCCCGCGATGCGCACCATTTCCATCACGTCCTCGACCCGTTCGGGGCCAAGGCTGTAGGCATGCATCACCTTGTCGGTGATCGTCAGCTTGTCGAACAACACGTCAAGGTGCCGGACGCTTGCGTGGATATCGACGGGTTCCACCGGATAGCCGCCCGCAAAATGGATACAGTTGAAATGCTGGGTCAACCGCAACAGGTTGGCACAATGCGCCCGCGTCCCCGGCACCTTTCGACCCAGATCAAGGTCGTGGTAATTGGGCGGCGACGACACATTGCCAAACAGGATCACATTGTCCCCAATGGTCAGGGTCCGGTCGGTGTTGCGGGGGGTGATGGTGAACGACGCAGGGGCGCGGCGGACCATCTCCATGACCCAATCGCGGCCCATCCGCACATTCGTCCCGTTGACGGTGCAGCCTGCCTGCCTGAACAGCACCAGCGCTTCTTCGTTGAGAAACTCGATCCCGATATCCTCAAGAATGCGCATCGCGCCGTCGTGGATTGCCGCCACGCCACCCTCGCCCAGCGGTTCGGTCGGTTTGTCCGTGTTCACAGGCATCCGCCACGGCATCTGCGGGAACAGTTCCAGACTGCGTTTGGCGGTATTGGCGGCCCGGCCGCCACTGCGCCGCTTGCGTTGGGGGGTGTCGGTCATGGCGGTCTCCCTGTGGTTCGGGATAGTCTGGCAAGGTTTGCGCGCCAAGGCGGGCGCGTTACCGACAGAACCTGTCGCATTTCTGCGCAGCGCCCGCGTTCAGCCCTCCGTTCAGCCCTGCGATCCACCTGCCAGCCAGTCCGGCAGGTCCGCAATGGACGCCAGCACCACATCGGCATGGGGGGCAAGGTCGGCACGGGTTGCCGGTCCGGTCAGAACCCCCATCGTCACCATCCCCGCCGCGCGGCCCGCATGCAGGTCATGCAGGCTGTCGCCGATCATCAGGCACCGCGCGGGGTCCAGCCCGGTGGCCGCACAAAACGCGTGTAACTGTCCGGGGCCGGGTTTCGCACCGTGCCCACTGTCATAGCCCGCGACAAAATCCATCAGACCGTCAATGCCCGCGCGGGCCAGATGGGTGTGCGCCGGGCCCTGCGCATCATTGGTGCACACGCCCAGCCGCAGTCCCCGCCCCGCCAGCGTCTGCATCAGCGCCCGCAAGGGCGTCGCTTCGATCTGGGGCACCTGCGTGGCCTTGGATTTCATCCGATGCACCAGATCATCCCGGTCCGCGCCGGGCAGCGCGGGCAGCACGGCCTCGGCCACGACCAACGTGGTTTCGGCGATCACGATGGACCCCGGTTGGAACACGCGCGCCGACAGGTCATAGCCCAGAATGTCCGCCAACCGCGCGCTCAGGGCGGCATCCCCCCCGGCCAGATCGGCAATCATCCCCGCCGTCCACGCCCCCCATGTGGCGTTGAAATCGAACAAGGTGCCGTCCTTGTCGAACACAATTCCTTGAAGGGATGTCGGGTCTGTTATCATTTGTCTGCTCCGTTTCGTCGTCGTGGTCATGGTGCGCCGGGGCATCGGGGTTGCCTTTGCGCGGCCAATCGCACACCGTTGCCGCAGCTTTATTGGGTATCTGGTGCGCATGACAGTTCCATATGGTCCGTTTTCCAAAACCGTTGTGATCCCGGCCCCCATGCCACAGATCTTTGCCGCGCTGCTGGTCCATCGCGGGGCGATTTCGGTCACCAATTTCAACGGGGAATTGTTGGCCTCGGACCTGATATCGGGGACCAAGGGGCAAACCGGGGCGGTGTCCGAATGCCGGGTGAGTGCCGGTGTCTACGATCTGGTCTATTCCGAAACGATCGACCTGTCGGACCCGCCGCATCGGCTGGTGGTGTCCCAGACGCCGCTGAACCTGTGGCCCTACGATCCCGCCGAACGCCTGCCGCCCATCGGGTCCGACCGGCCAACAGACGACGGATCGGCGCTCTTTGCGCGGCTTTATGGCCCCGTCCCCCCGCTGGATCGGTTCGAGGCCACGCTGGAACCGCATGACACCGGCACGTCCCTGACCATCGCCGTGTCCACGCACCGGGCAAAACCGCTGGGATGGTTCGGGCGGCGGCAAGTGGCGGGGGCGATGACGGCCTATGTGGCGGCGACCTGCAAAAAGATTGCGGCGCGGGTTTGAACCGTTAAGATCGGCGGGCGCTGGCGGTCATGTCCAGTGAACATGCCCCGCCCCTGGCAGGGTTTGCCGGGCACGGATCGGGTCCTCATACTTGAGGCCCAGCGCGTCGCAGAACGCGATCACCCACGCATCCTCCATCGTCAGGAAATCCAGAACGGACGCCTGAAACGCAGGTTCCGGGGCCTGACGGCGCAAATCGGCAAGCGAGGCACCCGTCGCCCCCAGAAACAAGGGCAGCAATTCTTCGTGCCCCGCGATCCACGCCAAAGCGTGTAACGCGATTGTTTCGGCTTGTTCATTCTTCATTCGTATTCCTTACGATTACGGAAACCGTTTCTTAACCAATTCCCTCCATCTTCAGTCTCCAAGGGGCGTGTTTTCCCTTGAAAGGAGATGTGATGTCCGGGCGAATCCTCATTATCGACACGGTGGCCACCAGCCGCATCGTGTTAAAGGTTCGCCTTGAGGCTGCCCAGTATCAAGTGTTTCCTGTGGCAACCCTTGCCGAAGGATTGACAACGGCGGCCACGATTTCCCCCGATCTGGTGTTGATGGACATGACAGCACTTGCGGACGGCGTGGCGGGGTTTGTGGCAGGCCTGCGGCAGTTGCCCGATCTGGCCCGGGTGCCGGTTCTGGGCTATGGTCGGTTCGACCGGGCGGCGGACCGGATCGCCATGCTGCAGGCGGGCGCGGATGGTCTGTTAACCAAACCGTTGTCGGACAATCTGTTGCTTGCGCAAATCCGGTGCCTGTTGCGGCAACGCGACGCCGAGATCGAGATGGACCTGCGACAGGACACCAGCCGGGCGTTGGGATTTGCCGACCCCCCGGCACAGTTCAGCGGCCCCGCCCAAGTGACCGTCCTGTCGCGCAATGTGGCCGCCACGATCCCTTGCGCGCGGGCGTTGCAGGCCGCATCCGGCCACCGGGTGCAGGTGATCGACCCTGAAACGGTGCTGTCTGCGCCACGGGATACCCCGCGCGATACCCCGAATGCCGCACAACACAATGGCCCGCCCACCGATGTTTTGATCCTTGATGCCCGGCAGCCTGAAACCGCCATTCAACTGCACCGCCTGATTGCCGATTTGCGCAGCAGGCCGGAAACCCGGCAGATGATGCTGCTGGTCCTGACGGGGCCGGACAACCCGGATGCCGCCGCACTCGCGCTTGATCTGGGGGCACAGGATGTGGTGTCCGGAACCGCCCCGATCGAGGAAATCGCGCTGCGCGTGGGCCGCTTGTTGCGCCAGAAACTGACCATGGACCGGTTGCGCGACACCGTGCAAACCGGGCTGCGGGCGGCGATCACGGACCCGTTGACCGGGCTTTACAACCGCCGCTATGCCTTGCCCCATCTGGCCAATCTGGCGGACAAGGCCCGCGCGACTGGTCTGCCGTGGGCCGTCATGGTTCTGGATATCGACCATTTCAAGCAGGTCAATGACACCCATGGGCACGCCGTCGGGGACAAGGTTCTGATGGCCGTGGCGGACCGGTTGCGGGGCAATCTGCGGATGGTGGATTTCATTGCCCGGATCGGTGGTGAAGAATTTCTGATCGCCATGCCCGACACATCGCCCGCCGAGGCGCAGATGGCCGCCGAACGGCTGTGCGCCCTGTTTGACCACTCCCCGGTGACCGAGGTTGCGGGGGGTCCGGTCCGCGTGACGCTGTCCATCGGTGTGGCGATGGCGCGCGACCGGGTGCTCATGCCCCACGACGTGGATGCGATGATCGCGCTCGCCGATCAGGCGCTGTATACCGCCAAGGCCGCAGGGCGTAACACGGTCACAATGGCGCGCACCGCAGCCTGACGGGTTCCGGGCGATACATGTATGCGGTCGGGCCGCGTCTAGCGGCTTCGCCGACCGGACCCCAGTTCGTGGGACAATCGCGCCGCAAACTCTGCCCGTTCTGCCGGGGTCATTGCCGCGACCCGGGCCAACAACGCCTCTTGTCCCACGCGCATGGCACCGGTGGCCCGGTCGCGCTGTTCCTCGAACAACAGCTCCACGGCGGCGGGATCGAACGGGTCCGCCGAAATCGCAGCCAGAAAATCGGCCATCGCCTGTGCCCGTTCTGCACCGCGCACGGGCCGCGATTGCATCCGTTCGTGCAGGTCGCGGCCAATCGCGCGCCGATCCTCGAAATCCAGCGCGCGGGCATAGGCGCCCAGCGTCATATCCGCGCCACCCATGCCCCCCGGCCTGCGCCCGTCCAGCATACCGCCCGCGACGACGCCCAAAATCAACAGGTTGAACGCCAGCGAGACAATCAACAATATGCGGATCCCCGGGCGCATCCCGGTTTTCGGGGGCACGGCAGGGGCGGTTTGAGGGCCATGGTCTGTCATGGTCAGCCCTCCAGCCCCAGAATGTCATCGCTCGACAACACGTCCAGCGTGACGGACGTGCCAAACACCGCATCCGTCAAC
>JBGSIZ010000123.1:0-5746 GCA_041742255.1 Marivivens sp.
TTGTGACCGTGGCCGCCGACATCACCACCGAAGATGGCCGCGCCGCCGTTCTGGAGGCTGCCGGCCCCGTTGATATTCTGGTGACCAATGCCGGCGGGCCGCCGCCCGGTTTGTGGTCCGATTGGACCCGCGCCGATTTCATTGCCGCCATTGATGCCAATATGCTGACCCCTGTGGCCCTGATGCAGGCGGTTTTGCCCGGCATGATGGCACAGGGGTGGGGACGGGTGGTCAATATCACCTCGGGGTCGGTCAAGGCCCCGATCGCCCAGTTGGGTCTGTCCAACACCGCCCGCGCCGGGTTGACCGGGTTTGTTGCCGGCACCGCCCGTCAGGTGGCCCCGCACGGCGTGACCATCAACAACCTGTTGCCCGGTATCCATGCCACCGACCGCGCCGACGCCTTGGACGGTGCGGTGTCGCGGGCGCAGAACCTGTCGCTGGAAGATGCCCGCGCCCAGCGCGAGGCCACGATCCCCGCCCGCCGCTATGGCACGCCCGAAGAATTCGGCGCGATGTGCGCGTTTTTGTGTTCGCAAAAGGCAGGGTTCATTGTGGGCCAGAATATCCTTCTGGACGGGGGAGCGATCAACGCGACGCTGTGACCCTTGCCCTCTGCGGGGTGGGTTGATATTTGCCCTTGGAAAACCTGATTTATTCAGTCGGACATGACGCTTGACCGCACAGACCCATCCACGGCTTGAAATCAAATCGCTTGTCCGGTCGTTTGGCGGCCGCAAGGTGGTGGATGACGTGTCGTTGTCCGTGATGCCGGGGCAGGTGACCTGTTTGCTGGGCCCGTCCGGATGCGGCAAGTCCACCACGTTGCGCCTGATTGCCGGTGTCGAGATGCAGGACAGCGGGTCCATCTATGTCGATGGCCAGTTGGTGTGCGATACCGTGACCCGCGTGCCCCCAGAAGCCCGGTCTATCGGGTTGATGTTTCAGGATTTCGCTTTGTTTCCTCATCTGACCGTTGCGGGCAATGTCGCGTTCGGTCTGCGCGGTCCCAAGGCCGAGATGCGCGCCCGGGTTGAGGAATTGCTGCGCAAGGTCGGGATGACCCGCCATATTGACGCCTATCCCCACCAGTTGTCCGGTGGCGAACAGCAACGCGTGGCGCTGGCCCGCGCCTTGGCCCCGCGCCCCCGGATCATGTTGATGGACGAACCGTTCAGCGGGCTGGACGACCGGTTGCGCGATGACATCCGGGACGAGACGCTGGATGTGCTGAAGGGCGAGGGTGCGTCGGTTCTGTTGGTCACCCATGAGCCGGGCGAGGCCATGCGCATGGCCGACGAGATTGCCCTGATGCGCGACGGCAAAATCGTGCAGCGCGGTGCCCCCTATAACATCTATAACGCCCCCGTGGACCGCGATGCCGCAGGATTTTTCAGCGATATCAATGTGATCCAAGGCAAAGTTGAGGGCGCGTTGACCACCACCGCCTTTGGCCAATTTCTGGCCCCAGGTGTCCCTGATGGCACGCAGGTCGAGATTGTTATTCGCCCGCAGCATCTGCGGATTGATTTTGACCGCGCTGGTAAGGGCCCGTTGCCGACCCCTGCCGAAGGCACCCCGGCGCGTGGCGTCGTGCAGCGCGCCCGGTTCATGGGGTCCGAGAGTCTGGTGGAGTTCAAGATGGATTTTGACGGATCGGTTCTGCGCGCCCAGATCCCGTCGGTGTTTCTGCCCAAGGTCGGCACCCCGTTGTGGTTGATGATCCGCCGCGACAGGTGTTTTGTTTTTCCGGCCCGGATGCCCGGTTAGGCCCCGGTTTGTCCGGTGATCCAGTCATCCAGCGTTTGCCCCGGACTGCTGAGAAATCCTGCCCCGTCAAGGTGAAGTGATGCAATAAGATCGACACGCAAGTGGTTGAAGATGTTTTCTTTCTCGCTCCACCCGACGAGCGTCCAGTAGGTTCCCCAGAATCCCAGATGCAAGGGCCGCAGCCGGTCCGTAGGCCCGTTTGTCATCATGATCTGCACCACGAGGTGGTCCCGGATCGCCCGCCGCAAGGGGCCGATGTGCACAGCCGCCTGTGCTGCCGCGACGCCGGTGAACACAAAGCTGTCCGCCCCTGTGTCGCTGAGCGCCAAGGGGGTGACCGCACTGATTTTGGCCCGCAGGCTGGACGCCGCCCGCCGCAGGCCAGCGTCTGATCCCGAGGCCACAAGGGCAAGGCCAAGGCGCAGTGCCTCGAATTCATCGCGGGTGACCGCGAGAGGCGGCAGGTTGACGGGTGCCCGCAGGACATAACCAACCCCCCGTTCGCCTTCGACGGGTAGGCCGCTGTCGGCCAAGGTGGCCATGTCCCGCCAGATGGTCCGGGTTGAAACCCCGAGCCGTGCCCCAAGGTCCGCCGCCGTGTGCAGCGCCCCATCCCGCAGGATTTGGATCAGGTCAAAAAGGCGGTCATCACGGGCCATATCCCAGACGTGCCACGCGGGGCGGGGTGCGGTCAATTGCGCAAACCTGTCAGTTTGAGGGTTCTGCCGTCGCCAAACCCCTTGCGCTGTTGGAAAATCGCCCAGTGGCCAACTGACAGTTTGCTGTCAGCAGGCACGACCCGAAGGCGCATTTATCCCTTTGCCTGATGCGTTCCCCGCCGTAGGGTCGTGCCTGAAACCGCGTGGTGTGACCTGCACCACCTGCCATGGGAGAAAACAGATGTTGAACAATATCGGCCTGCCCGGCCTTTTGCTGATTGCCGTTGTTGTGCTGGTCCTGTTCGGACGTGGCAAGATCTCGTCCTTGATGGGCGAAGTTGGCAAGGGTATCACCGCCTTTAAGAAGGGTGTCGATGACAGCAAAGCCGAGATCGAGGAAAAGACCGCCGATGCGGCCCGCGATGTGACCCCGGCCAAGGAAACCGACAAGGTCTGAGCCTTGGTTTGGATGATCTGACCCCCTGAAATGTAAAGGCGACCCCAGATGTTTGGCATGGGCTGGAGCGAAATGGTGCTGATTGGCATCGTGGCCCTGATCGTGATCGGGCCAAAGGATTTGCCCAATATGTTCCGCACATTGGGGCAGTTCACCGGCAAGGCCCGCGGCATGGCCCGCGAGTTTAGCCGCGCGATGGAGGCTGCCGCCGACGAAAGCGGAGTCAAGGATATCTCCAAGACGATCAAGGCCGCCGCGAACCCGCAAAAATTCGGCATCGACAAAATCCGCGAGGCCACCGGCATGTCCGGGTTCAAGCCGGGCGGTGCCACCGAGGCTCTGTCCAAGGAACGGCAGGAAACCAAGGCCAAGTACGACGCCGCCGCCACCAAGATCGTGGAGGATCGCAAGGCCCGCGAGGCGCAGGCCGCCGCCATTGCTGCATCCGCTGCCGAAATGGAGGCCGATGCGGGGGTGAGTGCCCCGGCGGTTGTTCCGGTGGTTGCGCCTGCGCCGAAACCCAAGGCAGCAGCGAAGCCAAAGGCGGCCAAGGTTGCCAATGCGCCCGAAGCGGCGGCAAAAGCGGCCCCGGCGCCCGAGTCCGCACCCAAAACTGCCGCACCCCGCAAGACACCGAAGGCCAAGGCATGAGCACCCAAGACGACATGGACGACAGTTCTGCCCCGTTGATCGAGCATCTGGCCGAGTTGCGCAACCGGATGATCAATTCTCTGGTGGCGTTCATCATCGGCATGGTGATCTGTTTTACCGTCTGGAACCCGATCTTCAACTTTTTGACCCAACCGCTGTGTCAGGCACTTGCCGACCGGGGGCAGGAAAACTGTGGTCTGGTATTGATCGCGCTGCAGGAAGGGTTTTTCGTCGCCATCTCAATCTCGCTTCTGGGCGGGTTGGTGTTGTCGTTTCCCATCATCAGTTACCAGATGTGGCGGTTCATCGCGCCGGGTTTGTATAAATCCGAAAAGGGCGCGTTTCTGCCGTTTCTGGTCGCATCGCCGTTCATGTTTTTTCTAGGCGCGGCGTTCGCCTATTACGCTATTACTCCGTTGGCGTTCGAATTCTTCCTTGGGTTTCAACAAGGTGCCGTGGTGGCCGAAGGCGAAACCGCCACCCAAGCGGCTGGCATTCTGTTTCAAGGGTCCGCCCAAGCCTATCTGAGCCTGACCATCAAGTTTATCGTGGCGTTTGGGTTGTGTTTCCAATTGCCCGTTTTGCTGACACTGATGGGCAAGGCCGGATTGGTCAGTTCCCGGGGATTGCGCGCCGTGCGCAAATACGCCGTGGTCGCCATTCTGGTGCTGGCCGCCGTGGCCACCCCGCCCGATGTGATGAGCCAGGTGATCCTGTTCGTCGTGGTGTACGGGTTGTATGAGGTGTCCATCCTGTTGGTGAAGCGCGTCGAGAACCAAAAGGATGCCAAGGCCCGCGCCGATGGAAACATCGAAGAGGGCGAGAGCCTGTTTGACGACATCGCAGACGAGGACGGCGCGTGAGCAAGGCGACCCTGCTGCGGATTGCCGAGGCGTTGGAGCGGTTGGCCCCGGCGCCGTTGCCCGCTCCGGATTTCGCCGCTGCCACCGCGTTTGTGTGGCATACTGATCCTGATCGGTTGGTGCCTGTGCCCGCCGTGTCCCGGATTGATGTGGCGTTGTTGGTCGGCGTGGACCGCGCCCGCGATACGTTGATGGCCAACACCGCCCAGTTTGCCCGTGGTTTGCCCGCCAACAATGCCCTGTTGTGGGGTGCAAGGGGGATGGGAAAGTCCAGTCTGGTCAAGGCCATACATGGCGCGCTTGTGCCGGAATATCCCGACCTCAAGATGATCGAGATCCAGCGCGAGGATCTGGCCAGCATTGGCAGGTGCCTTGCGTTGTTGCGCGGATCGCCGCACCGGTTTGTGCTGTTTTGCGATGACCTGTCGTTCAGCCATGACGATGTGCATTACAAATCCCTGAAGGCCGTTCTGGATGGCGGGATCGAGGGCCGCCCGGACAATGTGGTGTTGTATGCCACGTCCAACCGTCGCCATCTGATGCCCCGCGACATGATCGAAAATGAACGCTCCACCGCCATTTCCCCCGCCGAGGCTGTGGAGGAAAAGGTGTCGTTGAGTGACCGGTTCGGGTTGTGGTTGGGGTTCCATCCTTGCGATCAGGATCAGTATCTGGCGATGATCGCGGGCTATTGTGAGGCTTGGGGTGTGGAGATTTCCCCCCAAGACCTGCGTGCCGAGGCCATTGAGTGGCAGGCCACCCGTGGTGGCCGGTCTGGCCGGGTGGCTTGGCAGTATTTTACCGATTTGGCTGGGCGGCGCGGTGTGACGCTGTAGCAGGGGGGCGCTGCCCCCCGTCCTGCGGACTCCCCCCGGGATATTTGGCGCACAAAGGCGAGGGGGGCAGGCGGTTTGGGCGCTGCGGTCTGTTACGGCAAGAAGCCCTTGGGATCGACCGAATCGGTGCCTTGCCGGACTTGGAAATGCAGGCGCGGCGGCGTGCTGTTGGCGACGGTGCCGATGGTTTGCCCTTGGGTCACCGACGCCCCTTGGGCCACGGTCACGCCGTCCACGAATTGATAGACTGTGAGCAGGTTGTTGGCGTGCCGCAGCACCACGATGCCGATGCCGTTGGTGTCTTTGGTCACGGCACCCACGGTGCCTGCTGCTGCGGCCTTGACCGCTGTGCCCGCAGGCGCCCCGATGTCGATCCCATCAGACCGGCCCCGTGCGTATTCCCGGATGATTGACCCTTGGACGGGGAGGATCAGCGGCGCGTTGGACCGTGCCGGTGTTTGTGTGCCGATGTTGGGGGCTGCCGGTGTTGCCGCTGCGGGCGGGGCGGCG
>JBGSIZ010000124.1:0-3510 GCA_041742255.1 Marivivens sp.
CGCGCCCCGCGAACAAGGCCGCGGTCGGCCCCCTGTGGCGCTCGAGGTGGTGCCGGACGGGCGGCGGGTGATCGGGCTCAAACTGTCGGACGAACGGCATTCGGCGGTGCTGACGGACTTTTCAGGCAACATTCTGGCCGAGGCAACGCTGCCCACGCCCCCGGTGCGCAAAACGCTGGACCAGTTGCTGGATGAAATGCAGGCGCTCATCGACCTTCTGCTGGGGTCGGTCGGTCTGGGGCTGTCACAGATCGACGCAATCGGGGTCGGACTGTCGGGGGTGGTGGATCACCGGGCGGGGACGGTGCCGTGGTCGCCCTTGGTGGCGGGGCTGGATATCCCGCTCTGTCAGGCTTGCGCGGACCGCTTCGGGGTGCCGGTTCTGGTGGACAACGACGCCAACGTGCTGACGCTGGCGGAACTGTGGTTCGGGGCGGGCCGGGCGATTTGGGATTTCGCGGTGGTGACCATCTAACACGGGGTCGGCATGGGGCTTGTGCTGGGCAACCGGCTCTTTCGGGGGTCGCGGGGGATGGGGCTGGAACTCGGCCACACCAAGGTGCAGCTGGACGGGGCGCTGTGCCGCTGCGGCCAGCGGGGCTGTCTGGAGGCTTATGTGGCCGACTACGCCTTGGGGCGAGAGGCGGCAACCGCGCTCGGTCGCAACACCCGCAATCTGCAAAGCCCGCATCAGATGCTCGAAACCCTCTATGGTCAGGCCAAGGCGGGGGATACGGCGGCGCGCACCATTTTCCGGCGGGCGGGGCGGTATCTGTCGGTGGGGCTGTCCAACGTGATCCAACTGTTCGATCCCGAACTTATCATCCTGTCGGGGGAACGGATGCGCTATGAATACCTCTATGCAGACGAGGTGCTGGCCGAAATGCAATCCATGACCCTGACCCAAGGACGCAGCCCGACGCGGGTGGAAATCCACGCATGGGGGGATTTCGTCTGGGCGCGGGGGGCCTCGGCGCTGGCGCTGGCGGCGGTAACGGACGCGGCCTTGGGCCAAGGTCCGGCATCGCAATCGGCAACAGCACCGGGGATCTTGTCTTGATCGGACGTCTTTCACTTTAGGTATGTTGCTTCGGTGGCCACTCTACCGCCGCATCAAGACACCGGGGACTGGGACCACTTCGTGGGGGGCGGGGTCGCGGTGTTCGATTGCAACGGCGACGCCTTGCCTGACATCCTCGCGGCGGGGGGAACCAGCCCGGCGCTCTTGTTGCGCAACACCGGGGGCATGGGCTTTGTCGCGGCCCCCTTCGCGGATATCGCCGGAACGGTCGGGGCCTACCCGCTGGACCAGAACGGGGACGGGGCGATGGACCTTTACGTCCTGACCACGGGACGGGACCACCTTCTGCTCGGGGCCGGGGACTGCACCTTTACGGATGGCAGCACGGCGGCGGGCCTGCCGGACGATCCACGCTGGTCCACCGCATTCACGGCATGGTGGGACGGGGACACATGGCCCGACATGGCGGTCGGACACTATGTGGACCGGACCAACCCCAACGGCCCGTTCGAGGTCTGCGATGACAACCTGTGGCTGGATGCCGTGGACATGACAAACGCAGACCAGACGCTCGTTGAAACCCTCTACGCGCCCCGCCCGCTCACCCCCGGCTTTTGCGCGCTTTCCATGCTGGCGGCCAATGACGCACGGGGGCGGATGACGCTGCGGATATCGAACGACCGGCAATATTATGTGCGGGGCGGCTATGAACAGATGTGGGATATCAGGGACAGGCGGTTCCTGACCGAGGATGACGGCTGGGCCAAGGTCTCGCTCTGGGGCATGGGGATCGCCTCGCGCGACCTGACGGGCGATGGCCTGCCCGAGGTGATGCTGACCTCCATGGGCGACCAGCTGATGCAGATCGCAACGGTCGAAGGCACTTACGAACCGGCACCCTTCACGCTTGGAACCACGGCACACATTCCCTTTGACGGATCAGACGGGCGGCCCTCCACCGGATGGCACGCGCAATTCGGGGATGTGGACAATGACGGGCGGGCGGACTTGTTCATCGCCAAAGGCAACGTAGACCAGATGCCCACCAACGCCATTCACGACCCCAACAACCTGCTGATGCAAGGGGCAGACGGGACATTCACCGAAATGGTAGGCGTGGCGGGGGTGGCCAGCACGGACCGGGGACGCGGGGCGGCGCTGGTGGACCTTGATCTGGATGGGCGGCTTGACCTTGTGGTGGTCAATCGGCGGGCCAATCTGGAGCTTTACCGCAACGTGACGGCGGACACCGGGCACTGGCTGGCGGTGGACCTGCAGCAGGCGGGGGCAACCGGAACGCGGTAGGGACGCTGGTGACGGTGACGGCAGGTGGGATCAGCCAAACGCAACAGATCACCATCGGGGGCGGCCATGCCGGGGGGCAAGCGGTGCCGCGGCAGTTTGGTCTGGGGGATGCGACAATGGCTTCTGTGACGGTGACATGGCCGAATGCCGACGGGGCGACCACAACGCTTGAAACGGCAACAGACCAGCGGCTGACAATCGTCCGGCCCTAATCCCCTTCATTTCGTCAAAAATACCTCGGGGGGAGGCGCACAGCGCCGGGGGGCGGCGCCCCCTCCCGGTGCTGCCCCACTGCAAAAACCAAACCGACGCGATACCGCCGGGATACCGACGCAATATCCCGGCCCGGTTTCAGGGGTTCGGGACCACCAACCCGCTGGGCACGGTGGCGGGAACGCCCAACCGCCCGTCAATGGCGGCCTGGTCGGTAAGACTGTCCAGAAACATCACAATGGCCGAAACCTACGCAGGCGTTAACGGGGCGTCCGGCACCTTGACGGCGGCAGCAATGGCGGCAACCTCATCCATGATGCGCCAGTCCGGCTTGGCAAACTCGGGCAACAGGACCAGCGTCCGGTCATAGGCGGCAAGGGCGGCGCGCGGGGCGGCATGGGATCGGGAACCGCTTGGGCCACCCCCTGCGCGGTGACAACGGCCATTCCCAAAACAATAGTCCAGCGCATGCAACCCTCCGCGTTTTGGCCACAGCGGCGAACCGGACAAACCACCGCAACACCAGGATGAAGACAGATCACGATTTGACGACAGGCATAGGGTGGACTAGAACAAATCAGGAACAAATCCGCAAAGGGGGGATTCCCGTGACCACCAGCCAACCACCCCACACCACCCGGCGGGCCAGCGATCTGTTGCGCAACAGGGCGACACACCCCGATACCATCCCGGACGCGACGCTGAACGAAGTGTTCGTGGACAGCGCCGCAAACGGGGTCTGCGACGGGGCGGTGACCGGGTTCGTTCTGGCGCATCTGCGGTTGGACAAACCCCTGCTCTGGGTGCAGGACAGGCTCTCGCGCAAGGAAACGGGGCGGCCTTACCTGCCCGGATTGCCCAGCAACATCAACATCCTGCACGTCACGGTTTCAAAACCGGCAGACCTGTTGTGGACCATGGAAGAGGCGCTGGGGTGCGGCGCACTCTGCGGGGTGATTGGCGAAGTGTGG
>JBGSIZ010000125.1:0-2120 GCA_041742255.1 Marivivens sp.
GACGGTTTGCCCGCCGCCCGCGTGATGATCATTGGCGACCCCCCCACCCGTGAGGATGACGTGGACGGTCGCCCGTTCGTGGGTTCGGCGGGCCTGTTGCTGGACCGGATGCTGGCCGCGATCGGTGTGTCCCGCAACAGCCCGGACCCCGCCACCGCCGCCTATCTGGTGCCTGCATTGCCATGGCGCACCCCGTCTGACCGGCCCGCCGACCCTGACGAAATTGCCATGATGCGCCCGTTTCTGGAGCGTCACATTACGCTCGCCAATCCCCGCCTGATCGTGTTGATGGGCAACACCCCCTGTCGCGCCTTGCTGGGCCGGGATGGCATCACCCGGTTGCGTGGCCAGTGGGCCGAGGTGTTGGTGCGCCCTGCCTTGCCGATGGTCAATCCCACCTATCTGCTGGCCAATCCCGGAGCCAAACGCGAGGCCTGGGCCGATCTGCTGGCGTTGCAGGCAAAGGTGCGCGCCCTGTCCGGTGCCCCGCTGTGACGCCGGATGTCTGGATTGTGGACCCGGTGATCCTGTTGGCGTTTGTGCCTGCCGCCGTTGCCCTGAACCTGACGCCGGGGGCGGATATGCTGTTTTGTCTGGCGATGGGGTTGCGCGCGGGGCTGGTGCCCGCCATCGCCGCGAGTGCCGGAATATCCGCCGCCTGTCTGGTGACAACCGGCGTGGCCGGGGCCGGATTGGGGGCCTTGTTTGCCGCCATGCCGCAGGTGTTTGACGTGATCCGCTGGATCGGTGTCGTGTATCTGTTGGTGCTGGCGTGGCGGACCCTGCACGCCCCCCTTGCCCTAAAAGACGGTGTTCCGGTCCGCCCCGCCCGCGCGTTTCGCGACGGGTTTGTCGTGAACCTGACCAATCCCAAGGTGATCTTGTTCATCCTTGCCTTTGTCCCGCAGTTTGTGGACCCGGCCCGTGGTGCCGTTCTGTTGCAATTCCTGATTTTCGGCGCGGTGATTGCCGGGGGCGGGTTTGTCATCAATGCCGGGGTGGGCATTTTTGCCGGGCGTCTGGGCCGCGCGATGGCCCGCACCCCCGCCATTGACCGCGTGCTGCGCGCCGCCTCTGCGAGTGTTTTTGGCCTGTTGGCCCTCAAATTGGTTCTGGAGACCCGCCGCACATGACCCGAATGTCTGAAACCCGCCCGTTTCTGCCTGTCCGCATTGCCGTGCTGACCGTGTCCGATACCCGCACCGTGGCCGATGACCGGTCTGGGAATACGCTGGTGGAGCGTTTGACCGCCGCCGGTCACACCCTTGCCGCCCGTCATATCCTGCCCGATGAGCGCCCGGTGATTGCCGACCAGTTGCGCCAATGGTGCGCCGATCCTGCCATCGACGTGATCCTGACCACGGGTGGCACCGGGTTGACCGGCCGCGATGTCACCATCGAGGCCCACCGCGATGTGTATGAAAAGGAAATCGAGGCCTTTGGCACCGTGTTTACCCATGTGTCGATGCAAAAGATCGGCACCAGCGCCGTGCAGAGCCGCGCCACGGGCGGTGTTGCCCAAGGCACCTATCTGTTTGCCTTGCCCGGAAGCCCCGGTGCCTGCCGTGATGCGTGGGATGATATTCTGGTCAAACAGCTGGATTATCGCCACATGCCCTGCAATTTTGTGGAAATCATGCCCCGGCTGGACGAACATTTGCGACGGAAATAGCCGCCAGCCCCGTTTATCCCCGAATAACGGGATCGCGAGTGGACCTGCGCCCTTGACCTGCTACGTCTGACACAAACCGAAAGGGACCCGACCCCGATGCAGTTTCTGCGACGCAGCCTTGTTGGAATTTTTCTGATCTCGGCCACCCTTGCCCTGTTGGCGTGGGCGGGGATGACCGTGTCGGGTGCCGTGTCTGACCGGATGTCACAGGAACCCCGCGCGTTTCCGCAGCGTGAACGGGTTTTGACGGTGAATGTGGTGCAGGTGACCCCCGGCGCCGTCATCCCCGAACTGGTCACGTTTGGCGATCTGCGGGCCCGCCGCACCCTTGCCTTGCGCGCGTCGGTGGGGGGCACCGTGATGGGCGTCCATCCTGCCCTGACCAACGGCGGCACGGTCAAGGCCGGGGAATTGATCCTGACGCTGGACCGCGCCGAGGCCGATGCCG
>JBGSIZ010000126.1:0-4325 GCA_041742255.1 Marivivens sp.
CCCCCAGATTGACCTGCATGTCGGGCGGCCCCATCACATCGCTGCCAAATCGGAAATCGAATCCGCCGCAGACGTCCGTTTCACATTCGAACACCACGTCGAACCCTTGGTCCAGCAGTTGCGCCCGCAACGGGGCCAGAATCTGCTGGGTGGTCACCCCGCCCGCGTTGATCCGCCACGCCTGTTGCCGCACCTCGCCGTCGCCGCGCGCCACCGGGATCGTCCCGTTCGCCCATGGCCCGACCGGCATGTCATAGGTCGATTGCGGCGTCACCGTTTCCGCCCGCATCACCGAATTGGCCGGCATATCGAGCGTGAGCGTGGCCCCCGCGCAGGGCCACAGCAGCATCAGCAGGGCACCCCCCCGACGCATCATCGGGCGAGGCTGTGATACCCGTCGTTCGGGCGCATGTCGGTGGCTGATGCCACCCGGTTGGTCATGTTGTAGAATGCCGCGACTGCCGCGATGTCGAAAATATCCCGGTCGGTGAACCCAACTGCCCGCAGCGCGTCCCGGTCGGTTTCGGTCACCGAATGGCTGGCCACCGTCAACCGTTCTGCGAACGTCAGCATGGCCGTTTGCCGCGCGTCCAGCGGGGCCACCCGCCAGTTCATCACCAGCATTTCCCCCAGTTTGGGGTCCCCGGACAATTGCCGCACCGCCGCCCCGTGCGCCGTCAGGCAGTAATAGCATTTGTTGACCGACGACACGCAGACCGCGATCATCTCGCGCTCCAGCTTGCTCAGCCCGGACGCCCCCAGCATGAGGTCGTTATACATCGCCGTGAACGTGTTCAGTTTGTCGATATCGAACGCATAGGCCCGCAGCACGTTGGGCACCATGCCCAGCTTGTCCTGACACAGATCGAAATAGGCCTGTGTGGCGTCGGGCAGCGGGTCCACCTGTGGCAGGTGCAGGGCGGTGGGGGCGTCATCGGTCATGGGTGCGCGGCCTTTTCCAGAATGCGGTAATGATACTGTCCCACAACCGCAAACCCCAGACCAGAGTAGAGCGCGTTGCCCCCCACATTCGCCTGTGTCACCACCAGCGACATATGGCTGGCCCCGTTGTCCCGCGCCCAGAACGCCGCCGACCGGATTATATCCGCGCCCAGTCCCCGTCTGCGGAACCGTCCCCGAACCTCCAGCGCGTGAAACATCGCGATGCCTGCGTGGATGCCCAGATACATCGTTCCGGCGGGTTGTTCGTCCAGCCGCGCCAAGATCGAGTGTTTGGGGCCCGCTGCCCGGTCCATCACGGCCAGACGTGCCGCGCCAATGCCCCCTTCGGCCCAAATCTCGGTCTGGATGGCCAGCGGCGGCCAGACCTCGAACGTGGTGACGGGGGGCGGGCGGTGTGTGGCGATGGTGCCGATGGGCGCACAGTAGAGCGTCACCGGGTCCTTGACCGCGTAGCCCCGCGCGGCAAGGGCGGCATCCAGATCGTCGTCCCCGTCCCGGATCATGAACAGGCGGGGTTGGTCCAGCGCGTTCATCCCGGCCTCGGCTTCGGTAATGTCCGCGTCGGTGAACGCCCCGTTTGCCGTGGCCGACGACACCCGGCTGCCTGCCCCGCCCCCCATCCGCAGGGTGAACGGCCCACAGGCAAACGCCCGGATCGGCGGCCATGTGGCCTCGGTCACGGCATAAAGCGTTTGAACGGTCGGGTTGGTCATGCCGGGAACAGGTCCTGAAGCCGGGCAATCGCGGCCCCAATCCGCCCGCCATCCTGACCGCGCACCACAATGTTGGTCCCATAGGCCCCGTTTTGCTGAAACGGATAGGACCCGATGGACAGGTCGGCAAAATCTGCCGCCAATGCCGCCAGCGGCCCGGCCACGTCGCCTTCGCCCCGGTCGATCCGCCAGCTTTGGGACAATAACGGTGCCCCCCCTGTCAGGGTCGGCAGCAGCGATTCCACCATTGCCTGAAACACCGACGGCACCCCGGCCATCACATGGACATTCCCGATCTTGAACCCCGGTGCGATGCTGACCGGGTTGTCGATCAGGGTGGCGGTGTCCGGGATGCGGGCCATCCGCTGGCGGGCATCGTTAAACTCCATCCCGCGGGCGGCATAGTGGGCGGCCAACAGCGCGCGGGCATCGTCGCGCACCCCGATGGACACGCCGAACGCGGCGGCAACGGCGTCTGCGGTGATGTCATCATGGGTGGGGCCGATGCCGCCGCTGGTGAACACATGGTCATGCCCCTTCCGCAACGCGGTGACGGCGGCCACGATGGCGGGTTGATCGTCGCTGACCACCCGCGCCTCGCGCAGGGTGATCCCGTGTTCGGTCAGGCGTTGCGCAAGGTATTGCGTATTGCCGTCGCGGGTGCGCCCCGAAAGAATTTCATCCCCGATGACAAGCATGGCGGCGGTTGGGTTTGGCATGGGGGTTCTCCTGTTGGTCATGGGTGGTATAGGCAGGGCACATGCAGTTTTCCACTCCTCTTGTCCCCGGTCGGTTGATCCGGCGTTACAAACGGTTTCTGGCCGATGTCCGGTTGGACAGCGGGGCCGAGGTGACCGCCCATTGCGCCAATCCGGGGTCTATGCTGGGCCTTGCCGTTGCCGGCACCCGCGTCTGGCTGGAACCCAACGACGATCCCGCGCGCAAGCTGCGGTATGGCTGGCGGTTGGTCGATCACGAAAACGGGCATTTTACCGGGGTGGACACCAGTGCCGCGAACAAGGTCATGGCCGAGGCGCTGGCGGGCGGTCTGATCCCCCACGACACCCGCCGCGCCGAGGTGCCCTATGGCGAAAACAGCCGGGTGGATTTCCTGCTGGAGGGGCCACAGGGGCGGCTGTGGCTGGAGGTGAAAAGCGTGACGTTGTCCCGGCGCCCCGGTCTGGCCGAATTTCCCGACAGCGTGACGGCGCGGGGCACCCGGCATCTGGGCTGTCTGGCGGACCGGGTGGCCGAGGGCGACCGCGCCCTGCTGCTGTTTGTGGTGCAACGGACCGACTGCACCCGCGTGGCCCTGGCCAATGATATCGACCCCGCCTATGCCCGCGCCATGACCGCCGCACGGGCCATGGGCGTCACGGTCGCGGCCTATGATTGTCACATTGACCCCGCCGGGATCACGTTACGCGCCCCCTTGCCCGTGCAGGTCTAGAACCCGCGCCGGTTTTGGCATATGTGCAGGCAAAAGGACCAAAGGGGGCCACCGTGGACAAGAATACCAGAGGCCGTCTGACCAAGGACGGGATCCGCATCTACGAAGAGGCCGATTTCGCAGGCATGCGCGCCGCGGGCCGCTGTGCTGCGCAAATCCTTGACGATATCGCGGCCCATGTGGTGCCGGGGCAGACCACGGGTGAACTGGACCGGATGATCACCGATTGGGTCAAACAATCGGGGTCGGTGTCCGCCACGATCGGCTATCGCGGGTATCAACATGCGTCCTGCATTTCGGTCAATCATGTGGTGTGCCACGGCATCCCTGGTGACAAGCTGCTGAAGGATGGCGACATCCTCAACATCGACGTGACCGTCATTCTGGATGGCTGGTATGGCGACACCAGCCGGATGTATGTGGCGGGAAACCTGCCCCGCAAGGCCGAGCGGTTGATCGACGTGACCCACGACGCCTTGATGCTGGGGATTGAGGCCGCAAAACCGGGCAACAGGTTCGGCGATATCGGGGCCGCGATCCAGACCTATGTCGAGGCGAACCGGATGAGCGTGGTGCGCGAGTTCTGCGGGCACGGGTTGGGCCGGGTGTTCCACGCGCCGCCCAACGTGCTGCATTATGGCCGCGCGGGAACCGGTCCGGTTCTGGAAGAAGGCATGTTTTTCACCATCGAACCGATGGTCAACCTTGGCCGCCCCGAAACCAAGGTGCTGGCCGATGACTGGACCGCGGTGACGCGGGACAAATCGTTGTCGGCGCAGTTTGAACATTCCATCGGGATCACCGCCACCGGGGCCGAGATTTTCACCCTGTCCCCCGGTGGAAAATTCCACCCCACATGGGGATGATGTGAACCCCGTTATTTCGATCCTGTCGGCGGCGAATTTCGTCATTGGCATGGGGGCGTTCATGGTCATCGGGTTTCTGATCCCGCTGGCCGATGACATTGGCGTGTCGCCGGGCCGGGCGGGGTGGCTGATGACCACCTATGCGCTGGCCTATGCGGTGTTGTCCCCGGTTCTGGTGGCGTTGACGGGGCGGATCGGGCGGCGGCGTGTGCTGGCGGCGGGGTTTGCCGCCTTTGCGCTGGGCAATATCCTGTCCGCACTCGCCCCCGGCGAGGCGATGCTGCACCTGTCCCGGATCGTGGCCGCTGCGGGGGCCGGGATCACCACCCCCGT
>JBGSIZ010000127.1:0-4904 GCA_041742255.1 Marivivens sp.
ATCGCGATCCCCACGAACGACGCAAGGTCAGGCCATTCCCCAAAAATGGTCAGGCCCCAGACCACAGCCAACACCAGCGACAGATATTCAAACGGCGCGACAAAGGCCGCATCGGCCATCCGGTAGGCGACCCCGATGAAATAGCCGCCAATCGACGACGCAAGGCCGATGGCCACGAGCAGCACATAGTCGCCGGGGTCCGGCCAGACCCACGCCCGGAACAGGAACGACAACGACGGCCCCGCCCCGTCCGCCAATTGCCCGCCGCCCACCGCCAGCCCCATGGCCAGCGACACCACCACGAACGTCAACTGGATATAGAACGACAACGTGGCCGCGCCTTCGGTCTGGCCGATCTTGCGGGTCAGCATGTGCATCCCCGCATAGGCTACCGCAGACCCCAGCGGCAACAGCGATGCCACCTGAAAACTGTCGGTGCCGGGGCGCATCATCACCACCACGCCGCACAGGCCCAGCAACGTGGCCCCCCAACGGTGCCGCCCCACCGTTTCGCGCAGGAAGATCACCGAAAACACGGTGACCACTACCGGGCAGATGAAAAACAACGCCACCGCATCGGCCAGCGGCAACGCGGCCCGCCCAAGGAAAAACAGCATGTTGGAGGTGACCACGAACAACCCCCGCAACAGATGCAGGGGCAGCCTGCGGGTCCGGACAATCCGCAATCCGCCGCTCAGCGGTGCAATCACGCCCAGCACGAACATGAGGGCCACGACCGACCGGATCAACACGACCTCGTGCAGGGCGTAACCGCCCGACAGGAACTTGATCGCCATATCGTTGAACGAAAAGAACGTGACCGACAGGGCAGCAGCCCCCGCCGCAAGAAAGGCGGTATTCTGGATCAGACGGACAGACATCGGATTTCCTTTGACGCCCAAGGGAGGGCGGATCGCCCACGCCGTCTTGTCCCTTTGCGACACCTCGGGGGCGGACCCGGACGCGGCGCGGTCAGCGTTGGGTGGCCGCCTGTCGCAACGCCCAATCCAGCATGTCCAGAAACCGGGACCGGTCGGCCTTGGTGAACCCTTTGCCGCCACCCATGCGGAACGGATCGGCGGCGCGCAGATCCGCCATCAGATCACGAGTGGCCAAAACCGGCCCGATATTGGCCTGCGTCAACGGCTCTCCATTGTGTTTGAGAACCAGCGCGCCGGCCGCCACGCATTTCGCGGCCAGCGGTATATCCCCCGTCACCACCACATCGCCCGGCCCGGCACGGTCGGCGATCCACATATCGGCGACATCGGGGCCATCGGCCACAATGACCAACTCCACCAAAGGGTTGCGCGACGGGCGGATGCCGCCATTGCACACCAGTTTCATCGGCACCCCGTGTCGGGTGGCGACCCGTTCGGCTTCGTCCTTGACCGGGCAGGCATCGGCGTCGATGAACAGCGTCACGAATACAAGGCCTCGGCATGAAACGCGACGTGGTCCTCCATGAACGTGGAGACAAAGAAATAGCTGTGGTCGTAGCCGTCCTGCAACCGCAGCGCGCCGGGTTGGCGTTGGGCGGCAAGGGCGGCGGCCATCGCCTCGGTCCCCAGATGGACCCAGAACTGGTCCTTGGTCCCGGTGTCGATCAACAGGGGGCCGTCAAACCCTTGGCCGCGCATCAACAATGTGGCGTCATGCGCCTCGCCCGCCTTGACCGACCCCAGATAGGACGTGAATTGGCTGCGGCCCCAATCGCTTGCGGTCGGGTTGCAAATGGGGGCAAACGCGGACACGGACCGGAACCGCCCCGGCAGGCCCATGGCCAGCGTCAGCGCGCCGTGGCCGCCCATCGAATGGCCGGTGACGGACTGTCGGTCTGGGTCGATGGCGAAATTGGCGGTGATGACGCGGGGCAGTTCATCGGCGATGTAATCCCACATCCGGAAATGCGCGGCCCAGGGGTCCTGCGTGGCATTCAGGTAGAAACCGGCCCCTTGCCCAAGATCATAGGCGTCGTCATCCGCCACACCGTCACCCCGAGGCGAGGTGTCGGGGAAACACAGCGCGATGCCTTGTTCGGCGGCCCATTGCTGTGCGCCTGCCTTGACCATCGCGTTTTCGTGGGTGCAGGTCAGGCCGGATAAAAACCACAACACAGGCACCGGTCCATCTACGGCGCGGGCGGGCAGAAACAGGCCAAAGGTCATGTTTGTGCCGGTGGCATTGGACGCATGGGAATACACCCCTTGCACCCCGCCAAAGCATCGGTTTTCCGAAATGGTTTTCATGACTGGTCTCCGTCAAAGGCCGTCATGATCTCGGACAGCGGTTTCTTTTTCTTGGCCACGGCGGGGACAGTGGCAGTCGGGGCGGGATGCCCCACGGCAAGGATCATCACAGGCTTTTCCCGCTCTGGCCGGTCACAAAGATCATTCAAGAATTTCATCGGGTTGGGGGTATGGGTCAAACAAGACAACCCGGCCTTGTGCAAGGCGGTGATGAGCATTCCCGTGGCGATCCCGACGCTTTCGGGGACATAGTAATGTTTGACCTTTTCGCCGTCGCGTTCGCCCCACCGCTGGGCGAAAATCACGATCAACCAAGGGGCAATATCCAGATGGGGCTTGGACGCATCGGTGCCGATGGGTTCAAGGGCGGCCAGCCACGCATCACCTCCGCCCCCGCCATAGAACTTTTGTTCCTCCTCCTCGGCGGCGGCACGGATGCTGGATTTCATCGCGGGATCGGAAATGGCCACGAAATGCCACGGTTGTTGGTTGGCCCCACTGGGGGCGGTGCCTGCGGCGGCGATACAGGTGTCGATCACGGCGCGGGGCACCGGGCGGTCGATATAGTCGCGGATGGAATGGCGGGTGCGCATATCGGCCAGAAAATCCTGCGCGGCGGTCAGCATCTGATCATCCGTCACCTCGCGGCGATCCGGCAGGGGCAAGGCGGTATAGGTGGGGGGTGCGTCGGACATCTCAGCCTCCTTGGCCAGTGACAAAGGCGATGACAGCGGACACCGTCACGATACTGACCGCCGTTGATATCAGGATCGAGGCCGACACCCGCTGCGGGGCAACCCCGTAATGTTGGGCGATCATATAGACATTGCCCGCCACCGGAAGGGACGCCGCCGCAATCATCACGCCCGCGGGATAGGGGGCGACCGGAAACATCACCAGCGCCGCAAATGCGACGGCGGCAGGGTGCAGAACCAGCTTGCACGCCGACAACCACACCGCCACCTCCAGCCGTTCCGCCGATTTCGTGGCGAGCGATGCGCCGATGGCAAAGAGCGCGCCCGGCGTGGCGGCCCCGCCCAGAATGGTCATGAATTCGTTGACGGGGGCGGGGATCGGCAACGCGAACCCGGACACCAGCAGGCCCAGAACGATGGACACGATCATCGGATTGCGCAACAGGCCCATGCCCACCGTGCCCAACACCCGCACCGACATGCGCCCGTCCCGGCTGCCGGTGATCAGGATCACGATCAACGATCCGAACACGATCAGATCAACCGCCAGCACCAGCATGACGGGGCCAACGGCGGCCTCCCCCAGCAGCAGCACCAGCATGGGTATCCCCAGAAACCCGACATTACCGATCACGGCCACTTGCGCCTCAACGGCGGCTTCGGCCACGCTCAGGCCCCGCAGGAACGCAATACCCGTGGCCACCAGATAGATCGTCATGGTCCCCCAAAGATAGGCAAACACGAACGGCCAATCGAGGATATCGGCCAGCGTCAGGTTGGACGAAAACCGGAACAGCATGGCCGACAGGGCGAAATAAAACACGAACTTGGTCAGATAGGCGGTCGCCTCGGCCGAGAAAAAGCGGGTCCGCCCCGCCCCATAGCCAAGGCCGATCAACGCGAAAAAGGGCAAGGTCTTGAGGAATATATCAAGCATATGGGGGGTCTAACACGCCGGGGCAGGGCTGCAAATACGGCGCAGACCTACGAACGCGGGGCAAATCCCGCGCCCAACCCGCGCCACGCCAAAACGGTCAGACCCAGCGCACCCAGCGCCGCAACCCAAAACGGGGCCAGCAGCGCGATGTCGCGCGGACCCACGGCATCCGCCGCCCGCACGATCAGGCCGGACGCCAACAACCCCACCGGCATCATCCCCCACGCCAGCAACCGATACAGACTGTTGACCCGGCCCAACAGGGCGTCCGGAATGGCGCGCTGCCGATACGATACCGATACCGTGTTCCAAACCAGCCCACTGAATTCAAACACCGCCAGAACCAGCGCGAGCGTCATCGCACCGGGGGCCAGCGCCATCCCCAGAAAGGCAGGCGCGGACGCCGCCAGCATCCATTGCGCCGTGCGCCCCGGTCCCAACCGGTCAATGATGCGGTGCCCAAACACCCCGCCCGCAATGCCGCCCACGGCCCCCGCCGACAGGATCATCCCATAGGCCACAGGTCCCAGCGACAGGTTTTCCTGCACATGCAAAACCAGCGCGATCATCGCCATCTGGAAAAACAGGTTCCAGACCCCCGTGATAACGGCCAATCGGCGCAGCAGCGGGGCATCGCGCAAAAACACATAGCCGTCGCGCATTTCCCGGCGCCAGTTCCGGGGGCCCGGACTGGCCCCGCCCGCACCGGGGCGAAACACGCCCGTCATGGTCCAGACCACGACAACGGCCACCCCGTAAATCGCGCCATTCGTCACAAACGGCAGCGGCACCGCCACCGCAATCAAAAAAGCGCCCAACGCGGGGCCGATCAAGGCATTGCCGACCAATTCAACGCTCCACAACCGGCCATTCGCGCGCTCCAATCCGGCAGGCGGGGTCAAGGCGGGCAATATGGTTTGGGCGGCATTGTCGCGGAACACTTCCGCCCCGCCCACGCACAACGCGGCACCGATCAAGGCCGCGAAAACGCCCGGATCCGCGACGCCCGACATGGGGGCGGGG
>JBGSIZ010000128.1:0-9852 GCA_041742255.1 Marivivens sp.
CGATCTGGCGATCGACCAAGGCCCCGTGGACGATCCCGAAACCGTGGCCGTGCAACGTCGGATGGCCCGGCTGCGCGGCGATCCTGCGGCGGGCGGACCCGGCGCGCGCAAGGCCCTCCTGCCCGACATCGAGGAAATCAACTCGAGCCTCAGCCCCTCCCAAGGGCGCGGGCACCTGACCGACGACCCAGAGGTCGCAGAGGAACGGCAGCGGGGCGGCTTCCGGCTCGGCTTTGTCACGGTGCTGGTTCTTGGGGCTGTGGGGACAGCGGTTTACAGCTTGGCGGGTCCATTGGGCAATGCCGTGCCCCCGCTCGCGCCCGCACTTGGGGCCTATGCGGAATGGGTGGATGGGCTGCGGCTCTGGCTTGATCTGCAAATGCAGGGGCTGTTGACGCGGCTGAACGGGCCGCCCGCCTCCTGACGGCTCAGAACCGTTCCAGCAACCGGCGCAGATAATCCAACTCGACCTGCGGGCGTTCCTGCTCGGCGGCGCGACGGCGGATTTCATCCAGCAGATCGACGGCGCGCTGGTTCAGGTCCATCTGACCGTCCAACATGCTTTCCTCGGTGCCCAACTGGCCCATATTGCCCATCTCGCGGCCCAACGGATCGCGGCGGTTGGGTTGCAGGCGGCCCTGCTGTTCGCCCTGTTCGGTGCCTTGACCGGGTTCCTGCGTGCCATTCTGGGCCAATGCCTCGCCCAGATTGCGCATCCCTTCGCGCAAGGCGTCCATGGCTTCGGCTTGGCGGTCAATCGCCTCGGCCATATCGCCGTCGCGCAGAGCATCCTCGGCACCGTCCATGGCCCCCTCGGCACGTTCAAGGGCGCGGCGGGCGGCCTCTCCGGCTTCGCCATCGACACCGGGCAAGTTGCCACGCTGGCGGGCCAGTTCATCGCGCAGGGCCTGTTGACGGCTGGCCAGATCGCGGTCGGCACCCTCGGACCCTTCGCCACCGGCACCTTGGCCATCCTGCTGGCCTTCACCGGCTTGTTCACCGGCCCCTTGGCCTTGGCCGTCCTGCCCGCCTTGCGGAGTCTGACCGGGCTCCTGCCCCTGCTGACCCTGTTGCCCCTGCTGGCCTTGTTGTCCCTCTTGACCGTCTTGACCCTGCTGCGGGTCTTGGCCCGGCTGCTGGCCGGGGTTGAACTGCTCCTGCAACTCGCGGAACGCCTCGTCGGACAGATCCTGCTGATCGCGCAGGGTATCGGCGAGATCCTGCATGGACTGCTGACCGGGGGTCTGCGGGCCGCCTTGACCTTCGCCTTGGGTGATCTGCATGTTTTCCAGCAGTTGGTTCAACTGCTCCATCAGGGCCTCGGCCTCGGCCATGCGGCCTTCTTCCATCAGCTCCTGAATGCGGTCCATCAGGGCCTGCAATTCATCTTGGGTGAACTCGAACGACTCCTGGGCCTGATCGGGCTGGTCGGTGCCGTTCTCGCCGGGCTCCATCTGATCGGCCAGCATCTGCATGTAATCATTGGTGGCGTCGCGCAATTCCTGCATCAACTCGGCAATTTCTTCCTTGCTGGCCCCGTTGCGCATGGCCTCGGCCAACCGTTCCTGGGCGCGGCGCAACCGTTCGCGGGCATCGGCCAGACTGCCTTCTTCCAATTGCAGGGCAAGGTCCCACAGGCTGCGGGCGATCTCGGTCTGGGTCTCGTCGGTCAGATTGACGGTCTGCAGCCCGGCAAAACTCTCCAACCGGCGCAAGGTGACGCGCAGGCGCAGGTATGTGGTTTCATCCGACAAAATATCTTCGGGGCGATGACTGACGGCGCGCAATATCTGGGCGACGCGGGCGGCGTTGTCCTTGGTCCACAACAGGTCGCGGCGCTGCTCGATCACAGCCTTGGCAACAGGCTGGAAAAACCGGCGACCGGGCAAAACAATGGGTTCGGGGGCAGACCGGCCCACTTGGCCCGCGGCATCGGTAACTTCTAGGGTGACGGTCACGGGCAGATTGGCAAGGGGATGCTCGCTCAGGTTTTCGACCAGAACATCCTCAAACTCGGCACGGTTGCCGGAAAATGGCATCGGCAAATCCAGAACGATGGGGGCAATCGGGTCGGGGTCTGCCAACAGACCGTGACGACGCTCCACGCGGGACATATCCAGCGCGATTGTGGCGGTCCCGGTCAGAATGCCGTAATCGTCCATCGCCTGAAACGGCTGGGTCATCTGGCCTTCGGCGTCGGCCTCAACGGGGCCGGTCAGATCGACGGTGGGCGGGGCATCGGCGATCAGGATAACGCGCCACTCGGCACCGCCGGGACCAGCAATGGCAAGGGTGCCATCCTGCACGGCGATAAATTCGTGTTCGGCATCGGTGGCAGCCCCGACAGCATCGCCAACCCGGCCCGATACGGTTTCGGCGACGGACAGCGCGCCAACCTCGCCATACAGGCGCAAGGTGATGGTGCTGCCCACCGGCACCCGCAGATCGCCCGCAGGAATATCGGCCAGATACAGGGTCGGTTTGCCGGTATAGACCGGGGGTTCCACCCAACCTTCCCAAACCGGGCCAGCCACCACGGCATCGCCGGACCCCGGCCCCATCTGGGCCACGGACCCCACGCGCAACACGGACCCGAACAAGGCGCCCACGACAAACACCAACAACGCGACATAACGCAGACCAAAGGGATCCCGCGCGGCGACCCGCAAATCGGGCTGCACGGCGCGGGCGGACTTGGTGCGGTCGGCCATCCGGACGACGTGGGCGCGCCAGACGGCCTCGGACGCGGGATCACCGGCCCCCACGGCCTGACTGTCGGACAAGGCGGCGATGGGGCGTCCGGGCAACCGGGCATCGACACGGGCGACGGCCTGCGCATGGCTGGGCCACCGTATTCTGCGAACACCCAAAAAGGCGGTCACGATCACGCCGACAACGGCGGCCACGGCCAAAATCCACACGGCCTCGATCGGCAGAACATCCTGCCAGCCCAGCATAAGGGGGGCGAGCGCCACAAACACCACCGTCCACAACGGCCAGAACGCCCGCACGATTTCTTCGGCGACCATCCCGGCACGGGTTGCCAGAACGGGCAGACGCAAATGGGCAAGGGGATCAGGGGTGCGGGTCAGCGGGCGACTCCTTTGCGGTTCGGGTGCAGCTTGGACAAGACCCGAAACGAGTCACAACCATGCCGGTATGGTATCTCGGGCAATCATTTCGTCAAAGGTAGGACGTCGGCGGATAACCGCAAATTGATCCCCCTGCACCAGAACCTCGGGCACCAACGGGCGGGAATTGTATTCGCTGGACATAACAGCACCATACGCCCCGGCAGATCGGAACGCGACGAGGTCATTTGCCGCAACAGGGGGCATCTGGCGACCCTTGGCAAAGGTGTCGCCGCTTTCGCAAACCGGGCCAACGATGTCATAGGGGACGTGGTCAACACCCGGCGCGGGTTGGATCACGGGCACAATATCGTGGTGGGCATCATACATGGCTGGACGGATCAGATCGTTCATCGCGGCATCAAGGATCAGAAACTCGCGGTCCTCGCCCGATTTAACATAGATCACGGCAGCGACCAGCAAACCGGCATTCCCGGCAACCAACCGGCCCGGCTCGATCTCGATCTCGCATCCCAGATGGCCAACGGTGCGGCGGACCATTGCGCCATAGTCGGAGGGCAACGGCGGATCTTCGTTGGACCGGGCATAGGGGATACCCAATCCGCCGCCCAGATCCAGCCGGGTGATATCATGACCATCGGCGCGCAAGGTCTGGGTCAGATCGGCAACCATGCGATAGGCGGCCTCGAACGGGGCCAGATCGGTCAACTGGCTGCCGATATGCACATCAATGCCGACAACCTTCAGACCGGGCAGACGGGCGGCATGGGCATAGACGGCACGGGCGCGGCTGATCGGAATACCAAACTTGTTTTCCTTCTTGCCAGTCGAGATTTTTGCGTGGGTCTTGGCATCGACATCGGGGTTCACGCGCACGGTGATCGGGGCGACGGTGCCCAGCGACAGGGCAACAGCGTTCAACACCTCCATCTCTGGCTCGCTCTCGACATTGAATTGGCGGATACCGCCCTCCAGCGCGACACGCATTTCCTGCGCGGTCTTGCCCACGCCGGAAAATACGATGCGGTCACCGGGAATACCTGCGGCCTTGGCACGCAGATATTCGCCCATGGACACGACGTCTACACCGGCACCGGCATCGCCCAACAGCTTGATGACGGCGACATTGGACAGGGCCTTCATGGCGTAACACACGGTATGGGGCATACCGGCCAGCGCGTCATCCAACACGCGGTAATGGCGCAACAACGTGGCGCTGGAATACACATAAAACGGGGTGCCAACGGCGCGGGCGATCTCGGCCACGGGGACATCCTCGGCAAACAATGCGCCATCACGATACTGAAAATGGTCCAACCAATATCCCCTTTTTGCCTTGCCAGCGTCTACCTAGCAGATTGGCGCAAAAGGCCAAGGCGATGCATGGACACCGCGCCGTTCCATCTGCACAAAGGGGCAAATCGGCAAAGGACACCGCGCATGACCTCCCCAAACAGCCTCCATTGGCTCGCCTCCTATCCCAAATCGGGGAACACATGGCTGCGGGCGTTTCTGGGCAACTACCTGTTGAACAGCGAAACACCGTTGTCGATCAATCAATTGGCGGGGTTTGGGGCATCCGACGGCGACGTGCGGCCCTACGCAATGGTCAGCGAAGGGGCGTTTGACCCCAAAGACGCCAAATCGGTGATTGCGCGACGGACACGGGCGCTGGAACGGATACGGGACGCGGGCGGGGCGATCACGCTCATCAAAACCCATTGCTTCAACAGCACGGTGGACGGGGTCGCGCTGATCCCGCCGCAACTGACACGCGGGGCGGTTTATGTGGTGCGGCATCCGGGCGATGTGGCGGTGTCTTTTGCCAGCCAATACGGGCTGTCGATTGACGACGCATTGGCCCGCATGTCCGCGCGCGAGGCGGTGGTGAGCGGGGCAACAACAGCCGTGCAATTCACCAGCGACTGGAACAGCCATGTGATCAGCTGGACCAATCAACAGGCATTTCCGGTTCTGGTCCTGCGATACGAAGACATGCACACCGACCCGGTCAAGGCGTTCGGAAACGTACTGCGGACCATCGGGGTCAAAGTGAACCGGCGGCGTCTGGACCGGGCCATCGCGCACGCGGCCTTTGACGAACTGCGCGGTCAGGAACAACAGGACGGGTTCAACGAAAACCCTGCATCACAGGCGGCGTTCTTTCGTAACGGGGAACCGGGGGCATGGACATCGGCGCTGGGTCAGCCACAGATCGAACGGCTGGTTGCGGCGCACGGCCCGCTGATGAAAAGGCTGGGATATGTCTGACGTTCCGGCGCGCTACCTGACAGGTGCCGTGCGCAAAAACAGATAGAGCGGCAATCCGCAACTGACCCCGATCCCGAACGTCGCGGGAATGGCAATCAAGGCGACCCAATTGCGGCGCACGGCCACCTCGGCCACGATCCACACGGTCAATGCTATGGCGGCAATGGTCAGGTCCCACGTCAGGCCAGTGGTTGACGCATTGACATACCATGCGTCAATCAACCCACCCAATCCGGTGCCGGTTTCCCGCATGTAGGTGACAAAATAATACATCGGGTGGATGGCACCCCAAACGGCAAGTGCTGCATAGATCATCCGCAAGGGGGACATCAGAACCCCACGCCGATGGTGATCGTGCCATTGGTGCTGACAACGCCGCCGGTGGTGGATACGCCACCCGGTCCCACGTTCACGCCTGCGGATGCAGCAGGGCGAAACGGCGGGTCATCGGCCCCGCAGGCGGCCAACAAAACCAACGCGACAACGCAAAACCGAAGGGTCATTTCAACACCTCTTTCCAGCCGGCAATCTGTTCACGGACGCGCACCGGGGCGGTGCCGCCATGGCTGGTGCGGGACGCAATGGAGTTTTCAACACCCAGAACGTCAAACACGGCCATTGTGATATCTTGATGCACGGTGCGCATATTGTCCAATGACAGGTCCGGCAGGTCGCAATTTTTCTCCTCTGCCATGGCGACCAGCGCGCCCGTGACATGGTGGGCCTCGCGAAACGGCAGACCCAATTCGCGGACCAGCCAATCAGCCAGATCGGTGGCGGTGGAAAATCCGGTGGCAGCGGCGCGGCGCAATATCTCGCGCTGCGGGGTCATGGTGGTGACCATCCCCGTCATGGCGGCCAAGGCCAGCATCAGGTTGTCGGCGGCGTCAAACACCTGTTCCTTGTCCTCCTGCATATCCTTGGAATAGGTCAGGGGCAGACCCTTCATCACCATCATCAGCGCGGTATTTGCGCCAAAAATCCGGCCAACCTTGGCGCGGATCAACTCGGCGGCGTCGGGGTTCTTTTTCTGGGGCATGATGGACGACCCGGTGGACCATTGGTCGGACATGGCGACAAACCGGAACTGGGCGGTGGACCAGATCACCAATTCCTCGGCGAACCGGGACAGGTGCATGGCGCAAATGCTGGCGGCCCCCAGAAACTCCAACGCGAAATCGCGGTCGGATGTGCTGTCCAGACTGTTGTGGGTCGGGCCGTCAAAGCCCAAGGCGGCAGCGGTCATGTGGCGGTCAATCGGAAACCCGGTTCCGGCCAGGGCTGCGGCCCCCAACGGGGATTGGTTCATCCGGGCGCGGGCATCGGTAAACCGGGACCGGTCGCGGGCGAACATCTCGACATAGGCCATCATATGGTGACCCCATGTAACGGGCTGGGCCACCTGCAAATGGGTGAAACCGGGCATGACCCAATCGGCGCCCTCCTCGGCCTGCACCAGCAACGCCTGCATCAACGCGGCCAGGGCGGTGTCCACGGCATCGCACTGATCGCGGACCCACAACCGGAAATCGACGGCCACCTGATCGTTGCGGCTGCGGGCGGTGTGCAACCGGCCTGCGGGTTCGCCAATCAGGTCTTTCAGCCGGGCCTCCACATTCATGTGAATGTCCTCCAACGCGGTGGAAAACTGAAATGTTCCGGCCTCGATCTCTGACAATATGGTGAGCAGGCCTTCCGTAATGGCCTGCGCATCCTTATCGGTGATGATGCCTGTGGCGGCCAACATGGCGGCATGGGCCCTTGACCCTGCGATGTCCTGACGGGCCAACCGCTGGTCGAACGAGATCGAGGCGTTGATCGCCTCCATGATCGCGTCCGGTCCGGCGGCAAAACGCCCGCCCCACATCTGGTTCGAGGATTTGGTCATGTCAGGAGGTCCCATGCGGATGCTGAATATTGCGGCTGTTTATACGGCCTTCGCCCTTGGTGCAAACGTCGCAGGCGCGGACCCTCAGGGGCTGATCAACATGCGGGACGGGGACATGATGAAACTGGCGGTGCACAGCGCGCCCCGGGCGGCGTCTGACACGCCATTCACCCTGGAAACGGGCGAAACGGCCACCTTGGCGGACTATCAGGGCAAGGTGGTTCTGCTCAATTTCTGGGCCACATGGTGTGCGCCCTGTCGCAAGGAAATGCCGGGGCTGGCGGCGCTGCAATCGGACCTTGGCGGGGACGACTTCGCGGTTCTGACCATCGCCACCGGGCGCAACCCGCGGCCCGCAATGGAACGGTTCATGGCAGAAATCGGGGTGGACAACCTGCCGCTGCACACTGACGACCGACAGGCGCTGGCGCGGTCGATGGGGGTGCTGGGGCTGCCGGTGACAATCATCCTCGACCGCACCGGGGCAGAGGTGGCGCGGCTGATCGGCGACGCCGACTGGACCAGCGACAGCGCGCGGGCGATCCTGTCGGACGTGATGGCCCAAGGCAACTGACCCGACATACAGGCGTTGCAATCCCCGGTCACTCTGACCGGCATTGAAACGATGCATTGATCGGACATCCCATGAACCACGAAGGCAGGCTCATCGCCTTGCGCCATATGAAAGGCGCGATCGTCGGGGCGCGGCTGAAACTCCTCCCCGGCCCGCCAAAGGAAAACACGGCCTCGCACAACACGCTGTTGCGTCAGATCGACGGCTGGACCTTGACCATCAAGGGGGTTGAACGGGACCTCAAATCACAATCGCATTTCAACCACATGCTGCACCGGGCTGAAAAAGGCGGGGCAAATGGCTACAGCGCCAATCAGCGGCTGGCGTCAAAGGAAGGCAACGTCGCGCAACTGCGGGCCGCGCTGGACGATGTATCCGACGCGCTGATCGACCTGACGCAAACCCTGTGGGATGGACCAAACGGCGGCGCACGGGCGCTCGAGGGTCTCAAAACCGCGCTCAAGAACATCACCAAACACGGCGGGGACGGCGACGACGGCATCAGCTTTGGCCCGGCCACGGGCGATCTTCAGGCGACGATCCGACAGCTTGAACCGCATATGCAGGATGGCGGGGCCGGGGGCATGACGCCCGTGGTGGACTATGCGACGCTCATTCTGGCGATGTTCGTGCTGATCAAACACGTCCTGTCGCGCAAATAACCCTCACGCGCGGCCGGACTGTGCGGACAGGCTGACCGGGTCCACACCCAGAACCTTCAGGGCGGCGGTCCATTTGTGGTCGTTCGCGCGGCCAAACAAAATCTCGGGGGTGGGGTCGCAACTCAGCCAGCCGTTCAAACCAATCTCGCGCTCCAACTGGCCCGGCCCCCACCCAGCATACCCCAGCGCCAGCATGGACGCGGCGGGGCCACGGCCTTGGGCGATATCCTCCAGCACATCCAGCGTGGCAGTCATGGCGGTGGCGTCATCCACGCGCATCGTGCCCTTGCCGGACACATAATCGGCGGAATGCAGGACAAATCCGCGGCCATGTTCCACCGGTCCACCAAAATGCACGCGGATGTCGCGCACACCCTTGGCGGGCGCAATACCCAACTGGTCCAGAAGGTCGGTGAACCGGATATCAGGGGCGGGTTTGTTCACAATCAGACCCATCGCGCCATCCGGGGAATGGGCGCACATATAGATCACCGAATGGTCGAACCTTGGGTCCGCCATCCCCGGCATCGCGATCAGCAATTGACCGCACAAACTTTCGGGCACTGTTTTCATACCCTCAACAATGTGGTGCGCAGGGGCCACGATCAAGGGGCCGGAATGCCGCGTCTCGCCACAACGTGACTTCCCATTTCATCCGACCCGCCGCAGATACGGGGCATGAAACACGCACTCATCGCCCTTTTCCTGTCGGCCACAGCGGCCACCGCACAAACCAGCGACATCGCGCAGGCGGAATTGTTGCCCGGTTGGCGCACGGCGGATGGCACCCAGATGGCGGGGCTGCGGATCACGCTGGCACCGGGTTGGAAAACCTACTGGCGGGCACCCGGCGACAGCGGCATTCCACCACAGTTCAACTGGGGTGGTTCGGCCAATGTCACCTGGGCGCAACTGCACTGGCCCGTGCCGGACGTGTTCGTTGCAGGGGGGCAACGCAGCATCGGCTATCATGACAGCGTGGTCATCCCGATCGAATTCGCAACCGGCACCGGGGCGGCGACCATTCAGGGGGTCGTCGAACTGGGCGTGTGCGAAGAAATCTGTGTGCCAGTCACGCTATCCTTCACGGGAACACTGCCGCCAGACGGCACGCGGACACCCGAAATCGTGGCGGCGCTCGTGGATCGCCCCCAAACTCAGGCCGAGGCGGGGGTGGATCAGGTTACCTGCACGCTGACACCCATCGCGGACGGCATGACGGTCACGGCCCGGATCACGGGCGGCAACACAACGGCGCAGGACATCGTCATCATCGAAACCAGCGATCCCACGCAATGGGTCAGCGCGGCAGACGTGACGCAGGACGGCGGCGCACTTGTGGCCACGGCGGACATCGTGCCAGCG
>JBGSIZ010000129.1:0-2012 GCA_041742255.1 Marivivens sp.
CGGCCAGCGCGCGCGCCTCTGCCGTTCCGGCCAGCAGCAGGATCACAGCGTTGACCTCGCCAACACCGCGCCCGCGCGGTCGATCACCACCGTGTCTACAGCAACCGGGGCACCCTGCAACAGGACGTCAATCTGCAACCGGGCGCGGTCGGCCACCGCTTGGGCCAAGACGGGACCAGTCATCTCATAGGCGGCCAATGCGGTGTTGGCCGCGCGCAACCGCGGATCCTCCATCCACAGGGCCAATGCCTCAAAATCCACCTGACTGCGGCCGGAATGCAGGTCCACGGCGCCTTGGGCCAGCTTGACCATCTTGCCGATCCCGCCGCCAATCGTCAGGCGGGGAACAGGATGGCGGCGCAGGTATTTCACCAACCCGCCCACAAAATCGCCCATGTCCAACATGGACGTATCAGGCAACCCGTGCAAATTCTGCACCACCCGCTCGCTTGTGGCCCCGGTGCATCCTGCGACATGCGGGGCACCCATGGCAACAGCGACATCAATGCCACGATGGATCGAGGCAATCCATGCAGCACAGGAAAACGGCCGGACCACACCCGTGGTGCCCAGAATGGACAAGCCGCCCTCGATGCCCAACCGGGGATTCCATGTGCGCAAGGCAATATCGGCACCGCCGGGGATGCTGATGGTGATCTGAACATCGGGGGCCATGGCAAACCGGGCGGCAAGCTCGGCCACCACTTCGTCCATCATGGCGCGGGGAACGGGGTTGATGGCAGGGTCGCCCACCGGGATCGGCAAACCGGGTTTGGTCACCGTGCCCACGCCCTCGCCCGCGCGGAACACAACACCGCCCGACGACGCGCAAACGCGGGCCACGATCATGGCACCATGGGTCACGTCGGGGTCGTCGCCGGCATCCTTGATGATACCCGCTTCGGCCCAACCCTCGCCTTTGGCAGTATGGGCAAGCTCCCATTCGGGGGTCTCGCCCTTGGGCAGGATCAACCCCACGCGCACCGGAAACGCGCCGCCCCACAACCGGGTCAACGCGGCCTTGGTGGCCGCCGCCGCACAGGCCCCCGTGGTCCAGCCCCGGCGCAGTGTTTTGGGTGTGTCATCCATGCGCGCGACGCTACACCAGCCACCCCATGCCGCCAATCCGCCTTGGCGGGTCGTTTGCAACCTTTCCATGACAGCGCTCTCTGGCCATAACGGGGCCATGACCGACTCAATCTCCCTTCCGTCCGGGCCTTGGCCCGTGTTGCAGCCCGGTTGGGTCTGGCTCTGCGGGGCCGGGCCGGGGGATCCGGGGCTGATGACCCTGCACGGGTTGAACGCGCTGCGACAGGCGGACGTCGTGGTTTATGACGCGCTGGTCGAGGAAACGATCCTTGACTGGGCACCACAGGCGGAACGGGTCTATGCGGGCAAACGAGGGGGCAAACCCTCGGCCAAACAGCGGGACATTTCGCTGCACTTGGTGGACCTTGCACGCAAAGGCAAACGGGTGCTGCGGCTCAAGGGGGGGGACCCCTTTGTTTTTGGGCGCGGTGGCGAAGAGGCGCAGACGCTGGTGCAACACGGCATCCCGATCCGGATCATTCCGGGCATTTCGGCAGGCATCGGCGGGCTGGCCTATGCGGGTATTCCGGTGACCCACCGGGACGTCAACCAATCGGTGACCTTCGTGACCGGGCATGATCAATCGGGGGAAACGCCGACCAACCTTGATTGGGCGTCGATTTCCAAAGGGTCGCAGGTCATCGTCATCTACATGGGGATGAAACACGCAGGACAAATCGCGGCGGCGCTTCTGGACGCGGGCCGCGACCGGGACGAACCCTGCGCGGTGGTCACCTCGGCCACGACAGCACAGCAACAGGTTCTGGAAACCACCCTGGGCCAGCTTGAGGCAGACATAGCCACCGCCGGGCTGGAACCACCCGCCATCATTTGTGTGGGGCGATCCGTCCTGATGCGGCAGGCGCTGGATTGGCAGGCGATGGGCCGGGGGGCGGCGCCGCGCAACACCGACCCCTTGGGCC
>JBGSIZ010000130.1:0-5103 GCA_041742255.1 Marivivens sp.
ACCGCGACGCCCGGTTTTGACGATCCCATACTGACCCGACCCATCGTGGCCGCCTTGATGGCCGAGGCGGCGCGGTTGGCCGCGCGCGGGGCCATTGCCCACCCCGCCGATGCCGATGCCCTGTGCGTGCATGGCATGGGATTTGCCCGCCGGTTGGGTGGCCCGGTTCAGATGGCGCAGGAGATGGGGTTGGTGGCCTTGCGCGATGACATGCGCCGCTGGGCCGATCTGGACCCGGTGTGGGACCCGCCCCTGTTGGTGTCGGAGGCTGCGAAATATGCGGCCGGGTTTGACGCGCTGGTGCCTGTCGTCAGGACAGGATGACCCCGACCACCACGGCCATGAGCCCAAGCACGGACAGCAACATCGCCCCAAGATTGACCGGAAGCACCTTGGCCAGCCGCGCCCGCATCGCGTCGTCTGACAGCCCCGCCCGTTTCGCCCGCACAACGGTGACAAGGCTCCACAGGATGCCGCATAGTCCGATCGCCGAAATGGCGGCCCCGATCCAGATCAGCATGTCCATGGTGGTGTTCCGTTGTTCAATGACTGGTGCGGGTCGCCTAGCCTGAACGGGGGGCGAGGTGCAACCCCAAGGCTTGCAGGGGCCGCCATTGGCCGATAGTCACGGCACCAGAACCCACGCCAAGGAGCGCGCCCCATGTCCGAGTCCGTTGTTGATACCGCGTCCACCGTTGCCGGGCAGGAAATTCGCCAGTTTGTCGAGCGCTACGAACGGTTGGAAGCCGAGAAAAAGGACATCGCCGACGCCCAGAAAGAGGTGATGGCCGAGGCCAAGGGCCGTGGGTATGACACCAAGGTTCTGCGCAAGGTGATCGCCCTGCGCAAGCGCGACGCGGACGACATTGCCGAGGAAGAAGCCATTCTCGACCTCTACAAGGCCGCGTTGGGCATGTGACCGGGGCCGGTTCTGGGACCGGGTGTCAGGGTGCGATGAAATTCACACCCGGCATCCGTTCGATGCGGAACACGTCCTCTTCATACCGTTCGGTGAGCCGGTCCATGATGTCGGCGGTCCAACCGGGCAGATCGACTTCTTCCACCACTTCTTCTTCGATGGCGTATTTGTCGAGGAAGGCCGCGATGATGCGCCGTTTTTGCACCTCTGTCTGCGGCGGGTGCGATTTGAGGTAGCTGAGAAAGCGGCTCATCCCGTCCGCTGACATGATCGACGCCAACAAATCAAAGCCCCCCGTGATCCGGGTCAGTGGGTCCACCCCCGAAATTTCCCGGATCAGTTGCGCCCAGATCAGCGGAGTATCTTCGTTGCACCACACCGTTAGGTTCGCCGCAGGGGCCGCCGCCCGGATCCGTTCGATCACGCCCGACCAGAGGATATTTTCCAGCGGAGTCCGGTTGAGAAAATGTTCAAAGTTGTCTTGTTTGCTGTCGTTGAACACGGCGGGCACAAAGGTTGCCGGGTTGCGCAGCCCTAGGAACAGTTCAACGTCATCCCCGTCGAATAGATGCGCCAGCGCCGCGATTTTCGGACCCGCGAGGCCGTAAAACTCGCCCCCCTCGAAAATACGGTTCGGAACGCAGATAAACGCCGAATTGGACATCACCAGACGGTTGGCCTGTTCATCATCAAGGATGGCATCAATCAGGATTTCGCGGGTGTCCGGGCCGGGCATTGCCCCCCCGAGGTTCTGAATGGTTTCCCGGATCAGCCGACGATATTTGCCCGGGCCCGGAACTTTGATCCCTTGTTCCGAAAACGGTTCAGCATTCTTGAGGAGCGATTTGATCAGCCGGTCGTCGTCCGTGCAATTGGCACCAATATGGTAGACGATCTGCATGTCCGATCTGGCCTGCCCTTGCGTTACGGTTTCTTTATAGGGGGTTTTCTGGACAGGGAAACCGGTTTCAGATAATCCGCCCCTATGTCCGAGCAAACCAGTCAGAATTCCACACCGCGCCGTTGGTCCCATCTGGTCCCGGATGCGTGGTCTGTCGGGGCCAGCCTGATTGCCGTGCTGGTTTTGCTGCCGATTGTGGCGGTGATATGGTTTGCGTTTCATCCGACAGAAAATATCTGGCCGCACATGCTGGCCACGACCCTGCCACGGTATCTGGTCAATACAGGCGTGATGATGGCGGGGGTCGGGGTGATTGCCGCTGTGGTCGGCACCGGAGCCGCGTGGATGGTGGTGATGTATCGCTTTCCGGGGTCGGCATGGTTGCAATGGGCATTGCTGTTGCCACTGGCCGTGCCGGCCTATGTGGGTGCCTTTGCGCTGGTGGATTTTCTGGAATACGCGGGCCCGGTTCAAACCGGATTGCGTGGGGCGTTTGGGTGGGCCGGGTCACAAGACTACTGGTTTCCGGCTATCCGAACGAGGGGGGCGGCGATTGTCGTGTTGGCTGCGTCGCTGTATCCTTATGTCTACCTGCTGGCCCGGGCTGCGTTTCGGGAACAAAGCGGGGCGGGATACGAGGTTGCCCGCGCACTTGGTTCTGGACCATTTGCGCGGTTCTGGCGGGTTGGTCTGCCGCTGGCCCGTCCGGCCATCGCGGCTGGGGTGGCCGTGGTCATGATGGAAACCGTCAATGATTTTGGCACGGTTGATTATTTCGCGGTCCAAACCCTGACCACGGGGATATTTTCGGTCTGGTTGCAGGCCGGCAATCTGGGTGGGGCCGCGCAGCTGGCGACGCTGGTTCTGACGATGGTTGTGGTTCTTGTGACCCTTGAAAAAATCAGCCGCCGCCGCAGCCGGTTTTTCGGGTCCGCGCGCGGCACCCGCCCGGTGTCGCCCGAAACGCTGACCGGTGCGCGCGGCTGGGTCGTGTTCGGGATTTGTGTCCTGCCGTTTCTGGTGGGGTTTGTCCTGCCTGTTTCAGTGTTGATCAGCCATGCGTTTGTGGCGGGTCAATGGGTGGAGCCGGGGTTGCTGCGTGCCTTGGGCCATACAGTGGCCGTGGGGGGCATTGCCGCCGTTCTGACTGTGGCGGGCGGATTGTTCATGGTTTACGGCGTGCGCCTGTCGGGTCGCGATTTGCCACGGTTGTTGATGCCCGTGACCGCGATTGGCTATGCGGCACCCGGTGCGGTTCTGGGTCTGGGGATCCTTGTGCCGCTGGCCGCGTTTGACAATCGGTTGGCCGATATGATCCTCGCGCTGACCGGATATGACCCCGGCCTGCTGTTGACCGGCACGGCGGCGGCGGTGGTTCTGGCCTATTTCGTGCGGTTTTTCGCAATCAGTCAGGGCGCGGCCGATGCCGCCCTTGGCCAGATTTCCCCCAGCCTGCCGATGGCCGCCCGGTCGCTGGGTCGGACGGCGGGCGGCGCGCTTGGGGCCGTCTATCTGCCTCTGATCCGCGCATCGGTCGGGTCCACCTTGCTGCTGGTGTTCGTTGATTGCGTCAAGGAATTGCCCGCCACGTTGCTGTTGCGCCCCTTTGGCTATCATACGTTGGCCACCCGGGTGCATGAGAAGGCCTCGCTCGAACGGATCGACGAGGCATCGGTGGCGGCGTTGGTGATTACGCTGGTCGGGTTGGCTGCCGTCACACTTTTGGCCCGCGCGAACCGCTAGAGGCTTGCGAACCGCGCAAAGGCATCGTAAATCGCCGATGTGCCTCTATAGCTCAGCTGGTAGAGCGTCTGATTTGTAATCAGAGGGTCGGGAGTTCGAGTCTCTCTGGGGGCACCATATCAGCATTTTTCAAAGTCCGATGACATCTGAAAACCGTTATAATATAATGGTTTATGAAGGTTTTTCGTCCAACTGCGTCCACCCTGATCCGACTGAATATCCGCTATTTGGGGGTACGGTCCGGGGTGCGGAGCAAAATGCAAAGATTGCGTACCCCCAGCCATGCCCTTGACCGATACAAAGATTCGAAACCTGAAACCAAAGCCCAAACCTTACAAGGTGGCGGATTTTTACGGGCTTTATGTCTTTGTTCGGACATCCGGTTCTCGATCCTGGCGTTTCAAGTACCGGATAGACGACGTCGAAAAACTGCTCGTGATTGGCGACTATCCAGCAATCACACTGGCCGAGGCGCGACAGGCACGTGACCTTGCCAGGTCTGATCTGGCGAAAGGGCGGGATCCGAGCGAGGTCAAGAAGACCAAAGCCCTCCTTGAAGGGCAGGCCAAGGCCCAAACTTTTGACAGTGTCGCGGCGCGGAACGTGGAAAAGATCACAACGGAGGGGCGCGCCCAGGCAACGTTGGTCAAGTACGAGTGGATCTTGGGAATGATCAGCCCAGTTATTGGGCGCAAACCAATGGCCGAGATCACGGCGCCGATGGTGCTCAAGTGCCTGCGCAATGTTGAAGACAAGGGCAATTATCAGACCGCGCGTCGGATGCGATACACGATCGGGAGCATATTTCGTTTCGCGGTTGCAACGGGAATCGCGCAACATGACCCAACTTTTGCGCTGAAGGGGGCCCTGATCCAACACTGTCTGACGTCAGCGCCCATGGAACAGTTTAGCCTGATTGCGTAGCGTAGGGTTTGCGGCTCATCTTTACCCCAGTTGGAGTTGAAGATGATGAAGAACCGAAGGACCGCGCCAGCGAAACCTGTGACGACGGAGGCCCCTGCCGAGCAGGTCGTGAAGGACATCCGGCGCGCGACGCGCAAGTTGCGTTCGTCGGAAGAGAATATCCGGATCGTTTTGGCCGGCCGTCGAGGTGAAGACAGCATTGCCGAGTTGTGCCGCAAGGAAGGTGGAGGAGGGTCAGCAAACAGTCCGGGGGACTGTTTGCCCGACGACGGCCCAAAGCCTGTATCACAGTTGGTCGAAGGAATTCCTCGAGGCCGGCAAGAAGCGGCTGGCCGGTGATACGGCCCGCCAGGCGAATACAGGCGAGGTGAAAGATCTGCGCGCCGAGGCTTTGGCACTGAAGGAACTGGTGGCCGATCTGAGCCTTG
This sequence comes from Marivivens sp., assembly GCA_041742255.1. Lineage (GTDB taxonomy): Bacteria > Pseudomonadota > Alphaproteobacteria > Rhodobacterales > Rhodobacteraceae > JBGSIZ01. Next base: position 4,916 of record JBGSIZ010000130.1, read on the forward strand.
AGAACCGTCTGCTCAAAAAAAACATGACCGGGGCTGGGGGCGACCACGAATGAGATACCCCGCCGCTGAAAAGCTCGAAATCATACGGTTGGTGGAGCAATCGCATCTGCCTGTCAGGCGCACCCTGGCCAAGATCAGCATCCCATCCACCACGTTTTACCGATGGTATGACCGCTTTGTCGAATATG
>JBGSIZ010000131.1:0-2309 GCA_041742255.1 Marivivens sp.
CAATCATGACGGCCGACCAGTTCCACCGCTGCGGCGGATGCAGCCACAGCGTTTTGGACCAGCCCCCCAGCCGCAAAACGATGGGGGCGGCGTCATCCTCGGCGGGTTGTTCGGCCCGGCCCGTGACGATCAGGTCAATCAGCGGTTTGTGCGGCGTGATGTCGGTGTCGGCAAGCGGAAGGCCATCAGGGGCATCCCCCGCAAACAACGGTGTGCGGTGCAACGGCACCTGTTCGGCCAGAAACAACGGCGGGCGACCGGGCCGCAGGGTAAAGCTCGCCTTGACCCAGACGCCCCAGAAACTGCCCCCGGTGTGGTCGCGGTAGGCACCCACCTCGGCCTCGAACGGCGTTTTATTGGCCAGATCCCACATCAGTTCAGATCAATCTTGGCAGCAAGGAACCGCATTCCGGCAGCGGCATCCAGCGCGATATCGTCGCCCTTGAGCCGGATCCGCCCATCCCGGTGCAGGCTGAGCGACGCCGCCCCATGCCGCAGAACCATGGGCGCATCATCGGTCCGCCCGTCGGTATCACCTTCGGCCACGACCCCCAGAACAACCACCGTCGCCACGTCTTCGTCAATCAGGTCCTGACACACGGCCATCCGCCCGACGTCCGCCCCGCTGGCACGGCCCGTCATCATAACGCGCGCATTGCTTTGTTCCAGCGTCGGCCGTCCATCATCCCCGATCGACAGGATCCGTCTGAGGCGAAATTGACCAAGGCGATGATCCGACATGCCATTTTTTCCCAATTCAGCGGCGGCCATCTGTAATTCCGGTGTTCCGGGGCCAGTTCCGGTGCCTGTCAAAGGTGATCCACCCCAACACATCATGTTTCAAAACCATATGTCAAAATAACAAGATAAATGCACAGCTGACGGCAAAATACCCGCCGACTCTGACTCTCACGATGACAGGACAGATGCCGCAAGGCAACAGGTGTGATGGGCCGGAGATGTCAGCGCACGTTTGATTTCTGAAACAGAACATCAAGGAACGCATCCAAGGTATCGACAAGGTCCTGTGGGTCCTGCGGGAACAGGTCGTTCCAGACCGTCACATACAGGCCCGGTGCCACCAAAAGGCCCGGAACCCGGTCCAGCGCGTCCGTCGAAATCTCGCCCCGGTCGCGGGCCAGTTGCGCCAACGCCCGGATCGCCGTCTTGGACGGGTCCACGACCACCTTTTTGTAGCTGCGCAGGATGTCGGGAAATTTTGGCCCCTCGACAAGGATCATGCGGAACACGCCCAACCGCTGTGCTGCGACCAGTTGCCCGGCCATCCCCCGTATTCCCGTGCGCAGGGTCTGTTCCACCGTGTCGCCCGGCCCCGGCACGATGGTTTGCAGCGCGCTCATCGCATCACCGATGCACGAGACCAACATGCCCTCAAACATGTCGGCCTTGGTCGGGTAATACAGATACAGTGTCCCCTTGGCGACCTCGGCCGCGCGGGCCACATCAATCATGCGCGTCCGTTCGAACCCGGACGCCAGAAACGCCGCCTGTGCCGCCTGATCAATCCGGGCGCGCGTGGCCGCCGTTTTTTCCGGGCTGGCACCCCGGCCTTTGGTAACGCAGGCAGGAAGGGCACATAATTTCATCTGTTCCGCATTTCTGGGTGACCGGCCGGTCAGTTTCGTTGACAGTTCTGACCAATGGGTCATTTATGTCCAAAATCGGCCCCCTGCCTAGTTGATTCTTTTTGATAAGGGGATGCCGCTGCTGCGCAAGTGATCCCGTTCCCGGTCGCTGACGTATTGATTTATGGGAAAATTTACGGCCGTGCCCGATTTTGCGCCCGGAACACCAACCAGACCCACGTTCAAGTGAAAGTTCAGACATGCGCCTTATTTCTGTTGCCGCCCTTCTGGTTGCCGCCGTGGCCTTGCCCCCCTTGGCGATGCCCGCCCTTGCCCAAGACGCCGCAGCATCCGAACCGGCGCAGGCCCAAAACGCCTTGCCCGCCATCACTGTCACAGTCGTCACCACCGGAAACATCCGCGATCGGATCGTGGCATCCGGCCTGATTGGCCCGGTCGAGGAAGTGTTCGTGCAACCCCAGATTGAGGGGCAGGCGATCGAGGCGTTGCTGGCCGAAATCGGCGACATGGTCGAAAAGGGGCAACCGCTCGCGGAACTGTCCCGGTCCGCGCTGCGCCTGCGCAAGACCCAGTTGGAAGCCGCATCTGCATCCTCGGTTGCCGCACTGGCCCAAGGCGAGGCGCAATTGACCGAGGCGCGGTCGTCGGCGGCCGAGGCTGTCCGGGTGCGCGACCGGACCCAGACCCTGCGGGCCGAAGGGG
>JBGSIZ010000132.1:0-4091 GCA_041742255.1 Marivivens sp.
CTGCGGACGTGGCGGGCGGGCATGTGTTCGCGCTGCCCGTGGCCGGAACCGCGCCGCGCGGGACGTGGACCATCGGCCTGTATGCCGATGTGGATGCCCCGGCTCTCGCCTCTGACACCGTGCTGGTCGAGGATTTCGTGCCCGAACGGATTGATTTTGACCAGACGCTGTCGCCCGATATCCGGTTGGGCGATACGCCCTTGCTGTCGATCACGGCCAAATATCTGTTTGGCCCCCCCGCAGGCGACGTCGCCATTGAGGGCGAGGGGCTGTTGCGGGCGGCCACGTCTGTCGCGGCTTTCCCCGGCTATCGGTTTGGTCGCTACGATGAACCCTTCGAGGCACAGTTGACCTATCTGGACTCTGGCCGGACTGATGCAGACGGCACCGCCACCCTGCAACTGGAATTGCCTCAGATCGCGGACCCGGCCCGCCCGCTGGAACTGCGGGTGACCACCCGCTTGTCCGAAGGGTCGGGGCGTCCGGTGGAACGGCAGATCACGGCACCCGTTCTGCCCGGCAGCCCGATGATCGGCATCAAACCCATGTTTGACGGCGTGGTGGGCGAAGGATCAGACGCGGCATTCGCCCTTATCGGATTGGCCCCGGACCTGACACCGCAAGCGATGCAGGTGACATGGACCGTCAACCGGGTGACCACCCGGTATCAATGGTATGCCATTGGCGGCACTTGGAATTGGGACCCGGTCACAACGCGGGAACGGATCGCATCGGGCACGGCGGCGCTTGGGCCGGACCCGGTTACCGTGACCGCGCCCTCCACATGGGGGCAATACGAGATTGTCGTGGAACGGACGGACGGCACCTATACCACGGCCTCTACCAACTATTACGCCGGATGGTATGCCCCGGCCGAGGCCGAAACGACCCCTGATTTGCTGGAGGCATCGCTGGACGCCCCTGCCTATGCGTCCGGGGACACGGCCCTGTTCCGCATTGTGCCGCGCTATGCGGGGGTTGCTGTGGTCAGCGTTGTGTCCAACCGTTTGATCCACATGGAAACGATCGAGGTGTCCGAGGGCGAAAACCTGATCCCGCTGACTGTGACAGACGACTGGGGAACCGGGGCCTATGTGACGGCCACGGTGATCCGTCCGATGGATGTGGCCGCAGGGCGCAACCCGACACGGGCGCTTGGCCTTGGCTATGCGGCGGTGGAACCGGGGCAAAAGGCGCTCGATGTCGGGATCGACTGGAACGTGGATGTGCGCCCGCGCGGGCCGCTCGATGTCACCGTCTCGGTGGCGGGCGGGGTGCCGGGGGCGGCGACCTATGTCACCCTTGCGGCGGTGGATGTGGGTATCCTGAACCTCACCGCGTTTAAGACACCCGATCCAGAGGACTATTATTTCGGCCAACGGAAACTGGGCGTTGAACTGCGCGATGTGTATGGGCGGTTGATTGACGGGTTGAACGGGACCATGGGGACCCTTCGGTCCGGGGGCGACGCGATGGCGCAAATGGGCCTGCAATCCCCGCCTCCGACCGAGGACCTTGTGGCCTATTTTTCGGGTCCGGTGGCGGTCGATGCCAATGGGCAGGCCATCATCAGCTTTGATCTGCCTGCGTTCAACGGCACCGTGCGGTTGATGGCGATTGCATGGTCCGACACCAGCGTCGGCGGGGCCGAGGCGGACGTGATCGTGCGCGACCCCGTGGTCGTGACGGCCAGCGTGCCCCGCTTTATGGCGCCCGACGATCAAAGCCGGCTGTTGCTGGACATCGTTCACACCGATGGCCCGGCGGGCGACATGGGCCTGACGGTTGCGGCGGATGGACTGGCGCTCGCCGTGCAGGCGATCCCGGCGATGGTCACGCTGACCGATGGGGGCAAGGTATCGCTGTCCATTCCGTTTGCAGCGGTCGATCCCGGCGATCCCACCATCAAAATCAGCCTGACAACACCAACCGGGCAGGTCCTGCAAAAGACGGTGACGGTGCCCGTCCGCGCCAATGATCCGGAAATCAGCCGGATGTCGCGGTTCTCGCTGGCGGCAGGGGCTACGTTTGTCTTTGACGACAACGTGTTCGCCGGTTTGGCCACCGGGACGGGCAGCGCGACGCTGTCGGCGGGCCCCTTGGCGCAGTTTGACGCGCCCGGCCTGTTGAATGCGCTGGACAGGTATCCCTATGGCTGTGCCGAACAGGTGACCAGCCGCGCCATGCCGCTGTTGTATCTTAACGAAGTGGCGACAGCGATGGGGCTGGGGACCGAGGATGCGCTGGGCCTGCGGATTGATCAGGCGATCCAATCCGTTCTGGCCAATCAGGACGCAAATGGAGCGTTCGGCCTGTGGGGGCCCTATTCGGGGGACATGTGGCTGGATGCCTATGTGACTGATTTCCTCAGCCGGGCGCGGGCGGGGGGCCATGCGGTCCCCGACATCGCGTTTGCCAACGCCATCGACAACCTGCGCAACAGGGTGAACTACTACCCCGATTTCGACAGTGGCGGCGGCGATCTGGCCTATGGTCTGATGGTTCTGGCCCGCGAAGGAGCGGCCGCCGTGGGCGATCTGCGCTACTACGCGGACGAGAAAAGCAGCAGTTTCACAACGCCTTTGGCCCTTGCCCAACTGGGGGCCGCCCTCGCGGCTTACGGGGACCAGACGCGGGCGGACGCGATGTTTGCGGCCGCTGGTGGCGTCCTGAACCGGGCTTACGGGGCCGATGAACCTGCGCTGTGGCGGATCGACTATGGGACAAACCGACGGGACGCCGCCGCCGTTCTGGCGCTGGCCAGCGAAGCGGGCAGCACGGCACTGGACCGCGACAGCATTGTGCGCTGGATCGCGGCGGATGGCGCAGCCCTCTCCACCCAAGAGGCCAGCTGGACCTTGCTCGCGGCCAGTGCGCTGATCCGTGATTTCGATGATGCGGGGATCACGCTCAATGGTGTGGTGCAGACCGGTCCGGTCGTCCAACTGCGCGAGGCACAGACGGCGGCGTGGCCGATTGCGGTGGCCAACACCGGGTCGGCGCCAGTGGATATCACGGTGACCACATTCGGGATTCCGGCGGAACCGGAACCAGAAGGAGGCAACGGGTATCGGATCGACCGGGCCTATTACACGATGGAGGGGGCACCTGCGGACCTGTCTGGCATCGTGGCCGGCACCCGACTTGTGACCGTTCTGACCGTGCAGCCTTTTGGCCGACAAGAGGCCCGGTTGATGGTCAACGATCCGCTGCCCGCCGGTTTCGAGATCGACAATCCAAACCTGCTCCAAGGCGGCGATATCCGCGCGCTCGACTGGCTGGACCCGGTGCGCGGCGAAAACGCTGAATTCCGGTCGGATCGGTTCCTTGCGGCTGTGGATTGGCGGTCGGACGCGACGTTCCAACTGGCGTATATCGTGCGGGCGGTTTCGCCGGGGACGTTCCATCACCCGGCAGCCAGTGTCGAGGACATGTATCGCCCGCAAATGCGCGCCCGGACCGGCACGGGGCGGCTGGTGATCGCGGAATGATCGGGCCGGCGCGGCTTTTTGCGGCGCTGGCGCTGGGAATCCTTGGAGCAGGGGCAGCACGGGACGGGTTCGACCACTGGGTGACGGCCACCGTTCTGCCCCCGCTCATCATCGACCAATCAGTCGAGGTGGTGGACCGCAGCGGCACCCTGCTGCGGGCCTATACCGTGGCCGATGGGCGCTGGCGGCTGGGGGTAGATGTCACAGACGTTGACCCCGGCTACATCGCCCTTTTGATCCGCTATGAGGACAAACGGTTCTATAACCACCAAGGGGTGGATACACTCGCGTTTGCACGGGCCGTGGCACAGGCGGCGCGCAACGGGCGGGTGGTGTCGGGGGGGTCCACCCTGACCATGCAGGTGGCGCGCCTGCTGGAGGACGGCACAACCGAATCGTGGCAGGGCAAATGGCGGCAGATGCGGGTCGCGCTTGCGCTTGAACGGCGGCTGACCAAGGATCAGATCCTGACGCTCTATCTCAACCGGGCGCCGTTCGGGGGCAACATCGAAGGGGTGCGCGCGGCCAGCTATGCGTGGTTCGGCAAACCACCGGCACGATTGACCACGGCGCAGGCGGCATTGCTGGTGGCGCTGCCGC
>JBGSIZ010000133.1:0-16949 GCA_041742255.1 Marivivens sp.
GCGCGCGCGCCTCTAGGGTCGGGCTTGCGGCTGGGCGGCCGCCTGCAATCCCGCAAGGTCAATCTTGACCATGCCCAACATTGCCCGCATCACCGCCGCCCCCTGCGGCCCGTTCATCAGGTCGAACATGGGGCGGGGCAGGATTTGCCAACTCACGCAAAACCGATCCTCGATCCAGCCACAGCGCATTTCGGTTCCACCATCCAGCAGCGCGGCCCACAGGCGGTCCACCTCGCCTTGGGTATCGACCATCACTTCGATCGACACTGCCGGGCTGAGTTTGTAATGTTGACCCCCATTGATGGCGGTAAACCGCGCACCCTGCATTTCCCATTGCACGACAAAGGCGGCGTTTTGCCCCGATTGTCGTTGCACATGGGTGATCCGGGCATCGTCAAACAGCGAGACATAAAATGTCGCGGCCTCCTCTGCCTGCGTGTCGAACCACAGACAGGTTCTGATGGATGGGGCAGGCATGGCGGACCTCCGGTGGGGATGCGTGCCATTTTGCGCCGGGGCGGGACGTCCGGCAATCCCGTTGCGCGGGTTGCCGACCAGAATTTACCATTTTTCCGGGGGCACCACACCGACCGGATACCGACGCAATACCGACGGGTTGGCCAGCGCCGCCCGGACCGTTCGGTGGGGGTGCGTTAACCCCTCAGCGGGGCAGCCGTGCAGCCTGCGCCGCCAGTGCCGTGATCGCGGCCCAATCGCGGGCGCGGACCAGATCATTGGGCGCGACCCAGCTGCCGCCCACGCACAATGTGTTGGACAAGTTCAGGTAATCATTGGCGTTTTTTAGGCTAATGCCGCCAGTTGGGCAGAATTTGACCTGTGGCAACGGTGCGCCGATGGATTTCAGCGCGGGCGCGCCGCCATTCGCTTCTGCCGGGAAAAACTTCTGGACGGTATATCCACGCTCCAGCAACGCCATCACCTCGGACGACGTCGCCGCCCCCGGTAGCAAGGGTAAGTCATTGGATTCACACGCATCCAACAGCCTGTCCGTGGCCCCCGGCGAAACCCCAAACGACGCGCCAGCCTTTTTGGCGGCCTCCACATCCTTGGACGTCAACAACGTGCCCGCCCCAACAACGCCACCCGGCACCTTGGCCATTTCGGCGATCACCTCAAGGGCAGCCGCGGTGCGCAGCGTCACCTCCAACGCAGGCAGACCACCCGCGATCAACGCCCGCGCCAACCCTTCGGCAAGGTCCGCATCGTCGACCACAAGAACCGGAATAACCGGGGCCAGATCGCAAACCTTGCGGGCGAGTTCAGAGGCGTGTTCGGGTGTCATGGCAATTCATCCTTTGGTAACGTGTTCTACAAGTATATGATTTATATATACTTAATATGAAGTCTGTCAGACGACGACGGCGGCACCTTCGCTTGATGGCCCAACCGAGCGGCGGAAAATCTCGAACAGTTCGCGACCCACGCCGTTGCCGTTCCCGGTCAAATCCGCCTGTGCCGGGGTGCGCCCGGTGAGGTCTGTGAGGCAGGTCAATGTGCCGTTGGCCGCATCCAGCCGCAGCATGTCCCCGTCCCGCAACAGCGCAATCGGCCCACCATTCGCGGCCTCGGGTGATAGGTGAATGGCGGCAGGCACCTTGCCCGACGCCCCCGACATCCGCCCGTCCGTGACCAACGCCACCCGCAAACCGCGGTCTTGCAATACTGACAAGGTCGGGGTCAGTGAATGGAGTTCCGGCATGCCATTTGATTTCGGCCCTTGAAACCGCACCACAACAATCGTGTCGGCAGTGAAGTCCCCGTTCTGAAACGCTTTTTTCACGTCGTTCTGATCATGGAAAATACGCGCCGGGGCCTCGATAATGTGCCGTTCGGGGGCCACGGCAGAGATTTTAATGACTGCCCGGCCTATGTTGCCTGTCAGTTGCACCAGCCCGCCTTGGGGCAAAAACGGGTCGTTTGCGGGGCGCAGTATCTTGTCATTGAGCGTTTCGGCAGGGCCATCGCGATAAGACAGGGCACCGTCCCGGAATTCCGGTTCTTGCGTGTAATGGGCCAACCCGGCCCCCGCGACCGTCTTTACATCTTCATGCAACAGACCCGCGTCGAGCAAATTCCGGATCATGTATTGCAACCCGCCTGCCGCGTGAAAATGGTTCACGTCGGCCAGCCCGTTCGGATACACTTTTGCCATCAGTGGCGTGGCCGCCGAGATGTCGGAAAAGTCCTGCAAATCCAAAATGATACCCGCTGCACGCGCCATCGCGGGCAGGTGCAGCACAAGGTTGGTGGACCCGCCCGTGGCCATCAGACCAACCAGCCCGTTCACAAATGCCTTTTCATCCAGAATGTCGCAAACGGGGGTGTAGTTGTTGCCCAGCGCCGTGATTTCCAACGCCCGCTGTGTCGCCGCCGTCGTCAACGCCTCACGCAACGGGGTGCCGGGGGTCACAAACGATGCACCGGGCAGGTGCAAGCCCATGAATTCCATCAACATTTGGTTGGTATTTGCGGTGCCGTAAAAGGTGCAGGTGCCCGGCCCGTGATAGCTCGCCATTTCGGCCGCCATCAGCTTGTCCCGCCCAACTTCGCCAGTGGCGAATTGTTGCCGAACCTTGGATTTTTCGTCGTTCGGAATGCCGCTCGTCATCGGTCCGGCGGGCACGAAGATTCCAGGAATATAGCCAAACGTGGCCGCTGCAATCACAAGGCCCGGCACGATTTTGTCGCAAACGCCCAGATAAATTGCGCTGTCAAACACGTTGTGTGACAAGGCGACCCCAGCCGCGAGCGCGATCACGTCGCGCGAAAACAGGGACAATTCCATGCCCGTCTGGCCTTGTGTCACGCCGTCACACATCGCCGGAACTCCGCCTGCGACCTGTGCCGTGCCACCCGCCTCGCGGGCTGCTGCCCGGATCAAATCGGGATAGAGTTCAAAGGGTTGGTGCGCGGACAACATGTCATTGTAGGACGTCACGATCCCGATATTCGGGGCCTTGGCCGCGACCAGAGCATCCTTGTCCGCGCCCATGGCCGCATAGGCGTGGGCCTGATTGCCGCAGGTCAAATGCGCCCGGCGGGGACCGTCCGCGGCTGCCCGCGCCATCCGTTCAAGGTAGAGGCCGCGTGTGTCTTGGCTGCGCGCACGAATGCGGTCCGTTACGGCGGCGATGGTCGGGTGAAGCGGCATTGTGGCCTCCTGCGTGCGAGTCTGGCCCCTTTACCATGGATCGTTAGCGCTAACAACATCGGGCGCGCTGCGCGGTGTCGATGCAAATTTCGTTAAATTGTTCGGGTTCAGACACATTCTCGCCCCTTTCAAGGTCGAAATTAAAGCCAAGCGACCCAATGAGGTCCGCAATCGGAGGCTCGAAATGACCCTGTTTAAATTTGCCGCACTTGCCATTCTGGCCTTGAGTGTGTCGGCCTGTGCGACCGTCGAAACCGCGACCCGGAACGCCCCGCTTGATGCGCCGCTGGCGGGTGCGCCAACGACGGTTGAGCGGTCCTATGCGGTTCAGGATGTCCGCGTGTCGGTGCCGCCATCGCTCCGGGTGTCAGAACGCAACGGATACTATCCGATGACCGATATCGTATGGCGGGGTGATCCGATTGGCGACCGTCACGGCCAGATCGCCGCGATTTTTGAAACAGCTGCCGCCCGCGATGCGGAAACATTGCAGGGCGCGGTCCCGGTTGTGGCCGATGTCGAGTTGCAGCGGTTCCACGGTGTGACCGAACGGACGCGGTATTCGGTCGGTGGTGTCTATTCCATCGAATTCATTCTGACAGTGCGCGATGCGGTCACCGGTGCCATCATCGAGGGCCCCCGCGCGGTCAAGGCCGACCTGCCTGCGCCCGGTGGCATGGCCGCCATCCTTGCCGATCAGCGCGGGCAGACCGAGAAAGTGCGGGTCACGGATCACCTTGCCTATGTGCTGCGCCGTGAACTGGGACCGCGCGTGGGGCCTGTTGCCCCGACATTGTCCCCGACGTTGGTGGCGTCCCGCTAAGGGACTTTCGGCCCACATCATTTCGGGATAGGAGGGCGCCATGCAACAGTCCCCCTATCCCACCGTCCGTCTTTTGCCCAAAACAGATGCGCGCCCGATCCGTCATGGCGCGCCTTGGGTTTTTTCCAATGAATTGGTCGTAGATCGCCGCACCAAGGGGTTGCCGCCTGGGGCCATTGCTCTGCTGGAGGACGGCGAACATCAGCCGTTAGGGATTGTCGCCGTCAATCCGGTGTCCAAGATCATTTGCCGGATGCTGGACCGTGACCCCGCCGCCGTCATTGACGAGGCGTGGTTTGCCGCCCGCCTGACCAAGGCGCTGGCCCATCGTGCGCGGCTGTATCCCGAACCATTTTACCGGTTGATCCATGCCGAGGCCGACGGATTGCCCGGTGTCGTCATCGACCGTTTCGGCATCGTTGCGGTGGTGCAACCAAATGCCGCCTGGGCGGATGTATTGATCGTGCCGCTGGTGGCCGCTTTGCAGGCGGTGACAGGCGTTGAGACGGTGATCCTGAACGCCACGGGGCGCGCCCGAGCGCTGGAGGGATTGTCAGAGGAAACGAAGGTTATTCAAGGCGTTGCGCCAATAGGCGCAATGCCTGTCCCGATGAACGGCGCCATCTATATGGCGGATGTGATGGGTGGCCAGAAAACCGGGCTGTTTTATGACCAACGCCCGAATCACGCCTTTGCCGCGACGCTGGCAAAGGGTGCGCGGGTGTTGGATGTGTTCAGCCATGTCGGCGGCTTTGCGCTGGCGTGTCTGGCGCAAAGGGCCGCAACGGCGGTTGCTGTGGACGGGTCTGCGCCCGCGTTGTCGTTGGCCGTGTCTGGCGCACAGGCCATGGGTGCGGGCGATCGGTTTACGACCCGGCAAGGGGATGCGTTCGAAGTGATGGCAGCCTTGGCCGCCGAGGGGCAGACGTTTGACGTCGTGATCTGCGATCCACCTGCCTTTGCGCCTAACAAGCAATCGTTGGAAGCGGGTGCCCGGGCCTATGAACGTGTCGCCCGGTTGGCCGCCCATCTGGTGGCTGATGGTGGGTATCTGGGTTTGTGTTCTTGTTCCCATGCCGTTGATTTGCAACGCTTTCGCACCGCCTGTTCCCGAGGGATCGGGCGGGCAGGGCGGCAAGGGCAGATGATCTATACCGGGTTTGCCGGGCCGGACCACCCGCAGATGCCGCAATTGGCCGAGAGTGGCTATCTGAAGTCCGTATTTTATCGCCTATGAGGGTCCTGATCGACGCCTGCGTGCTGTTCCCGACTGTGATGCGCGAGATCGTTTTGGGGGTTGCGGCACAGGGCGGTTTTGAGCCGCGGTGGTCTGAGCGGATACTCGAGGAATGGGCGCGGGCCACGGCGAAACTGGGACCGGGGGCCGAGATTCAGGCGCGCGGCGAAGTGGCGCAGGTTAAGGCAAGGTTTCCGGGCGCTGTCGTCCCCGTTCATGCCGGGTTGGAAGCGCGGTTGTGGTTGCCGGACCCTGCCGATGTGCATGTTATGGCGGCGGCCATTTCGGGGTCGTGTGATGTGATCCTGACCACCAATGCCAAGGATTTTCCAAGAAACATATTGGAAGAAGAAGGGCTTGCGCGGATCGACCCGGATGGGTTCCTGTATGATCTGTGGCTGTCACATCCCGAAATGGTAGAAGCCGCCGCATTAGCTGTTTTGGCTGAGGCGCGCCGATTGTCGGGCGAGCCGTGGTCCATGCGGGCGTTGTGCAAAAAGGCCCGGTTGCCCAAGACGGGCAAGGCCATGCAACACCTGATCTAGGTGTTCCAGCGGGCCTCGTTCGCCTCGATTGCCGCGATGCGGTCGGCGGTTTTGGGGTGTGACATCAACCAAGCGGGTGCGGCACCTTTGGCCCCGGTCAGCGTTTCCAGCTTGGAAAACAAGGACTTTTGCGCGGCTGTCCCCAACCCGGCCTTGGTCATGAGGGCCGAGGCGTAGGCGTCGGCCTCGTATTCGTCGGTGCGGCTGAGGCGGGCCATGAGGAGCGACATTGCGGCGTTCGCGATGACCACCCCCAGACCGGGCAGGAAACGATTGAGAAACAAAGCCAGCGCCGTGCGCAGCGCATTTTGCCCGGTAAAATCGATCATCCGGCGTCGAGTGTGCCCCAAGGCGACGTGGCCGAGTTCGTGGGCGATGACGCTGCCCATTTCTTCGGCGGAGACTTCTCCGGCCTTGAATTTGTTATAGAATCCCCGGGTGATGAAGATGCGGCCATCGGGGGCTGCGAGGCCGTTGATGGGGTCAATTTCATAGATGTGCACCTTGATTCGCGGCAGGTCGAGGGCGGCGGCCAAACGGTCTGTCACCTTTTTCAACACCGGGTCCGCGAGTTCGGTTGATTTCTGGTCCAGTTCGGCCCGCAGCCGCCAGACAGAAAATCGATACATCACAAGGCCATAGACCAGCGCGAGGAGGAGGGGCGTGAGTTTCAACATGCCCCAGATATGGGGCGGGGCAGGTGTTGCGGCAAGTGCGGCATCGCGTGCCCGTTAACCCTGCAGCAGACCCTGAAAATGCCCCTGTGATAACCCGTCGGTATTCCGTCGGTATCGCGGCGGTAAGGACGCACCGAAATGCAGGCCGCCAAATGAGGTTAACGACCCAACAGCCGCATGCCCCGGTCGATCCCGGCCAGCGTCATCGGGACCATCCGGTCCGCCCCGAAAATGTCCCGGATCATACCCACCGATTGGGTGTGCGGCCAAAACCGTTCGGGGAGGGGATTGATCCAGAGGGTCGAACGCCAATGGTCGCGCGCGCGGGCCAACCAGACCTGTCCGGCCTCGGCGTTCCAGTGTTCGTTGGCCCCGCCGGGAAATGCGATTTCATAGGGCGACATGGCCGCATCCCCGACAAAGATGCATTTATAGTCTGGTCCATAGGTGCGCAGGATGTCCCATGTGGGCGTTTGCGCGTCCCAGCGGCGGCGGTTGTCGGTCCAGACCCCGTCATAGAGGCAGTTGTGAAAGTAGAAGTGTTTGAGGTGTTTGAATTCGGCGCGTGCCGCGCTGAACAGTTCCTCGGCCACCTTGACATGCGGGTCCATGGACCCGCCCACGTCAAAGAACAACAAAACCTTGACCGCGTTGCGCCGTTCTGGCCGGGTTTGCACATCCAGATAGCCGTGTTCGGCGGTGGCCCGGATGGTCCCGTCTAGATCGAGTTCGTCCGCCGCCCCGTCCCGTGCCCAGCGCCGCAACTGTTTCAGCGCCACCTTGATATTGCGCGTTCCCAGTTCGACGGTGTCGTCGAGATTGCGAAAATCCCGTTTGTCCCACACCTTGACCGCGCGCTGGTGCCGCGATCCGTCCTGACCCACGCGCACCCCTTCGGGGTTGTAACCGTAGGCCCCGAACGGCGAGGTCCCCGCAGTGCCGATCCATTTTGATCCGCCCTGATGCCGCCCGTGTTGGTCGCGCAGACGGTCCCGCAGGGTTTCCATGAGTTTTTCAAAGCCACCAAGTGCTGCGATTTCCGCCTTTTCCGCGTCGGTCAGGTGTTTTTCGCCTTGTTTGGCCAACCAGTCTGCGGGCAGGTCCAGTGCGTTCAACACATCGTCCGGTGTCAGCGTTTCAAGACCCGAAAAGGTTGCCGCGAACACCCGGTCGAATTTGTCGAGGTTGCGTTCGTCTTTGACCATGATCGTGCGCGACAAGTAGTAGAACCCGTCCACATCATAGGTCACAAGCCCCGCCGCCATGCCGTCCAGCAGCCCGAGGTATTCCCGCAACGAGACCGGGATGCCGCCGTTCCGAAGGTTTTCGAAGAACGGCAGGAACATCGCGTCAGACGTAGCTGCGTTCGATGAAAATCAGCCAGAACAGCCCGATCATGGCCCCGATGATCCCGAACACGCCCGCCCATTGCAACAGGTCGAGCGTTTTGCCCCCTTGCCGTTTTGCCCGCAGCCCCCCGATCAAGGCGCCTATGACAAGACCGGAGAGCGGGTAAATCATCGGTTCAGCAATCCTGTGCGGGGGGCCAGTGCCGCGACTTCGCGCAGGCGGGCCCGGACGTTGGTTTCAGAGCCAAAGCCGTAGCGCGCCCAGCCCAGACTGTCCAGACGCACGGCCTCGGCCTCGGACGTGCGCCCGTCGAGTTTGAGCGCCTCGGCCTTGAACATCATGAGTGTGGCCAGAAGGGCCGCGTTTTCGTTGGCTTGTGCCACCGGGATCACATCGTTCACGATCCGCAGCGTGCCCGCCGAATCCCCGGCGTTGAGCGCGAAAGCCGCGAGTTGCACCGCGACGTGTGCTGTGTGCAAACGGGTTTCCGGGCTGCGCCGATACGCCGCGTCCGCCGCCCGGAAGGCCCCGAGCGCCAGTTGGCTGTCTGAACCCACGTTGAGCCGCCCGTAGGCATAGAGCGCGAATCCTTCGCGGTTGTCCGTGTAGCCCAGCGACCGACCAAGATTGAGCGCCCGTTCCGCCGCCTGACGCCGCACGCCGGGCCGCCCGCCGGGTGTCAGCGCCGTTTCCATCGACGTGATCCAGTCCCGCGGGGTGTCGTTGCGTGGCCGTCCCCCTGACCGTTCTCCGCCCGGATTGAGCCGCGCCAGAACCGCCGGGAGCCGCCCCGCCACGTCCGCCCGCGTCATCCCGTTGCGCAGGTCCGCCGAATAGTAGGCCCGCAGTACCAGCATATCAAAGCTGGTCAGGACCGCGTTGATGTTGTCGTCGTTGAACACGCTGTCGGGCAGCCGGTAGAGGTCATTGAGCGGCCCCAGACCCTGCGCCAGTTCTTCGTGCAGGCAATCCCGGATTTCCTGTGGTGCCGTGTCCGTGGGGATGAACACTGCCGCCCGGTCCCGCCGTTGCAGCGTGGTCCAGTCCAGCACCGCCGTCCGGCTGGCTTGTTTGAATTCTGCCCACGACGACACCCGCGGCACCACAAAGCACGCCGCCCGTGGAACGTATTTGTTCAGGTCGTCCCGCGTCACCCCTTCGACGGTGATGTTGGCCAAGGGCCCGCCGGTCATGAAGATGTCAATCGCCGCCTCGGACCGCAGCCGGTTGAGGAGCGACCGCAGGTCCGGCACGAGGCTGGGCGGAAGGTCTCCTGTGACCCGCACCGAAATAGGCCCCTCGAACCGGGTCATGACGGGCACCGTGCGCCCGCTTTCCATCCGGAACGCGAGGTCGAGGAAGTCTTGCGCGATTTCACTGTTGGGCCGCGTTGACCCGGTTGTTCCGGTGCCCGCAAAGGTTTTCATCGGGGGCAAGGCGTCGCCCATGACCGCCGCGCGGGTCACCGGCGCCTCGGGTCCGATCGGCATGCAGGCCCCAAGGAGCGCCAGAACCGTGACGATGGATTTTCTCACGCTGCCACCAAGGGAGCGCCAAGCTGCATGTCCAGTCGGGCTGCCCGGAACCGCAGGCGGACCGCGCGGACATGCGACATGTCGGATACAGAAACGAGGGTAGGGCGCCCGGAGGGGCGTGGGGTCGTGTCGGTGCCTGACCTGACCGCTTTTGGCGCGGCTTGTGGCAGGCGGATGACGACCGGCGATGGTGCCTTGGTCACTGCTGTCTCCTCAACTTGCTTGGGCCTTGGTGCCCGGCGAGTGGGGCAAGGGTTGGCAAGTATTAGGGTATTCCCAAGGCGGCTTGGGTTGATTGCGGCCTATTAGTGTCCACGACTGCCCGACAATCACCCCGCAATTGCAGGATTGTGCGAAAAGTGGGGCAGAGTGGCAGGGAAGCCATAGCGCCGTTGTGGTGCCTGAGGAGAGGGCCGCAAGATGTTGATTTTGAGCGGGAAGCCGGGGAACCCGCCCTAGCGTCCCTGCCGCGTCATAAAGGCCAATCGTTCGAACAGATGCACGTCCTGTTCATTTTTCAACAACGCTCCGTGCAGTTTGGGCAGCGCATTGGCCCCGCTGCGTCGCAGGTCTTCGGGGGTCAGATCTTCGGCCAGCAACAGGCGCAGCCAGTCCAGCACTTCGGAGGTCGAGGGCTTCTTTTTCAACCCGGCCGTATCCCGGATTTCGTAGAATTGCGTTAGCGCCGTAGTCAACAGCGCGTCCTTGATCCCCGGATGATGGACCGCCACGATTTTGCGCATCGTGTCCATGTCCGGGAAGCGGATGTAGTGAAAGAAGCACCGGCGCAGGAAAGCATCCGGCAACTCCTTTTCGTTGTTGGAAGTGATGATGACCACGGGGCGGTGCGTTGCCCGGATCGTTTCGCCCGTCTCGTAGACGTGGAATTCCATCCGGTCGAGTTCCTGCAACAGGTCGTTGGGAAATTCGATGTCCGCCTTGTCGATCTCGTCAATCAGCAAAACCACTTTGCCCGGTGCATCGAAAGCCTGCCAGAGTTTGCCGCGACGGATGTAGTTGGCCACGTCATGCACCCGTGCGTCGCCCAGTTGGCTGTCGCGCAGGCGGCTGACCGCGTCGTATTCATAGAGGCCCTGTTGCGCCTTGGTTGTCGATTTGATGTGCCATTCGATCATCGGCAGTCCCAATGCCGCGCTGACCTGTCGCGCCAGTTCGGTTTTGCCGGTGCCCGGTTCCCCCTTGACCAGAAGCGGGCGTTCAAGCGCCACAGCCGCGTTGACCGCGACGGTCAGATCGTCGGTCGCGACATAGCTGTCGGTGCCGGAAAAACGCATGGTGCAGGCTCCTTTGGCGATAAACGGTCAACAGTGACCCTAGCACGGTGGGTGTCGATCGCAACTCGTCACCAATGCCCCATTAATGGGGGTGACAGTGCCCTGTCATCGCGGTAAACGGGCCGCAATTGTGGGGGAGCCAATGGCACATAATCCCGAGATCGTAGCAGATGCCGCAGCTAAGGGTCGCCAAATGAAATCCGAAGTATTCTTGTCCGATGATTATCGTCCGGCTGAAGACGAGCCGTTCATGAACGACCGCCAGCTGGAATATTTCCGGCGCAAGTTGCTGGTTTGGAAATCCGACATTCTGGAGGACAGCCGGGATACAATTTCCGGCATGAAAGACCAGACCCGCAATATTCCCGATGTCGCCGACCGCGCCAGCGAAGAAACCGATCGGTCGCTGGAACTGCGCACCCGCGACCGCGAGCGCAAGCTGGTCAGCAAGATTGATGCCGCACTGCGCCGGATCGACGAAGGCGAATACGGGTATTGCGAAGTGACCGGCGAGCCGATCAGCCTGAAACGGTTGGACGCCCGCCCGATTGCCACCATGAGCCTTGAGGCTCAGGAGCGTCACGAACGCCGGGAACGTGTCCACCGGGACGATTGAGGTGGGCGCGAACAAGGGCCGCAATGTCGCCGTTGTTGGTGGTGGCATTGGTGGTTTGACTGCTGCGCTGGCCTTTGCCCGCCGTGGTGCGCACGTCACCGTTTACGAACAGGCCCCCGCCCTGACCGAAGTGGGCGCCGGGTTGCAGGTTACCCCGAATGGTGCCGTGGCCCTGCGCGCGTTGGGGTTGGGTCCGGCGTTGGACGCCGGTGGCATTGCCGCGCAGGCCGTGATGCCCACGGATGGCATGACTGGCCGCCCGATTGCCCGGTTTAATCTGACCGGGCGCGATTACATGTTTTTCCATCGGGCCGATCTGATCGACGCCTTGGCTGTTGCCTGTGCCGATGCTGGCGTGACCGTGGTTCTGGGTCACCGGGTTGAGGCCCTTGCAGAGGTGCCGGGCGACCCGGTGCATATCGTGGCCGCCGATGGTGTGAAATCCCGGTTGCGCGCCGCATTGAACCCGAAAGACGTGCCGTTTTTCACGGGGCAGGTGGCGTGGCGCTGTTTGATCGCGGCCCCCCATCCCCCCGAGGCCCGCATCTGGATGCTGCCCGGTCGCCATGTTGTCACCTATCCCTTGCCTGGGGGCCGCGTGAATGTGGTTGCCGTGCAAGAACGCACGGCCTTTGCCGCCGATGGTTGGCACCATGCCGACGATCCCCGCGCGATGCAGACCGCATTCGCCGATGCGTGCCCCGCGCTGCGCGAGGTTCTGGCCGCGGCCCAGACTGTCAATCTGTGGGGATTGTTCCGGTACCCTGTTGCCGACCGTTGGCAGGATGGCCGCGTGGCGCTGTTGGGCGATGCCGCCCATCCGACCCTGCCGTTTCTGGCCCAAGGGGCCAATCTGGCGATTGAGGATGCCTATACTCTTTCCTACGCCTGTGATCGGGATGCCAGCCTCGTGAAGGCCCTGATGACCTATCAGGACACCCGCCGTCCCCGCGTGGTGCGCGCCATTGAGGCCGCAAATGCCAATGCCCGCAATTATCATTTGTCCGGGTTGTCCCGACGGGTGGCCCATGCCGGGTTGCGGGCGGTGGGCCGTTTGGCCCCTGACGCGTTTTTGGGCCGGTTGTCGTGGCTCTATGATCATGACGTGACCGCCCCCTAGGGGGCAGGTTCCGTTACGCCGCGAGGTCCACCCAGACCGGCACATGGTCGGACGGTTTGTCCCGGCCCCGGACGTCCGGTTCGATCCAGCAATCGGTCATGAGGTCGGCCGCCTGTGCTGTGAGCAGGAAATGGTCGATGCGGATGCCGTCGTTCCGGTCCCATGCCCCGGCCTGATAATCCCAAAAGCTGTAGTGTCCCGGACCCTTCGTGCGCGCCCGGAACGCCTCGGTATAGCCGAGGTTGAGGATGCGCCGGAACGCGGCCCGGCTGTCGGGGCGAAACAGCGCGTCGTCGCGCCACGCCTGTGGCCGCGCCGCATCCTGTGCCTGCGGGATGATGTTGTAATCCCCGGCCATCAGTGCGGGCATTTCGCTGGCCAACAAGGCCTGCGCCCGCGCGTGAAGCCGCTCCATCCACGCCAGTTTATAGTCAAACTTTGGTCCCGGTGCCGGATTGCCGTTGGGCAGATAGAGCCCGCAGAGCCGCACTGCCGTGTGGTCCCCCATCACCGTCGCCTCGATCCAGCGGGCCTGTTCGTCGGTGTCGTCGCCGGGCAGGCCGCGCGTGACGTCCTCCAGCCGGAGTTTCGACAGGATCGCGACCCCGTTGAACCCTTTTTGGCCATGGGTTTCGACCTGATAGCCCATGTCCTCAAACACCGCGCGGGGAAAGGTTTCGTCGACCGATTTGATTTCCTGCAACAACGCCACGTCTGGTTGGCTGGTTTGCAGCCAGTCCGACAATGCCTCGATCCGGGCCTTGATGCCGTTGATGTTGAAGGTGGCGATTTTCATGGCGGACCCCGTGTCATGTGCCCCCGTTGTTGCCCAGCGGCGCGCGCCGGGCAAGGGTCAAAGCGGGGTCACATGGAGAACGAGGTGCCGCACCCGCAACTGGAGGTCGCGTTGGGGTTGTCGATCACGAACCGCGCCCCGATCAGTTCTTCGGAAAACGTGATTGTGGCCCCGGCAAGGAACGGCAGCGACACTGCGTCTACCACCACCGTTTCGCCCGCACCGTGCAGCACGATGTCGTCGGGCTGTGCCGTGTCCAGCGTGATATCATACTGAAACCCCGAACAGCCGCCGCCGTTTACCGCGACCCGCAAGGCCTTGCCCTGCGCCGCCGCACCGATTTCGGCGAGCCGTTCATATGCCCGCGCAGTTACGTTTGGTGGGATGGTCAACATGATCGGCCCTATCGGTTGTCACACAACACCCATATAGAGACGGGTGGCACAGACGACAAGTTGACAAGCAAAGGAGGGCCGATGGCAGCCCCGTATGCGACCTTGCCCGGCACCGCCCGTGGAAGGCTTTATCCCGAAGAAGAAAGCACGTTTCGGAGCCCGTTTCAGCGCGACCGCGACCGCATCATTCATGCGTCTGCGTTTCGCAGGCTCAAGCACAAGACCCAAGTGTTCATAGAACACGAAGGCGATTATTTCCGCACCCGTCTGACCCATTCCATCGAGGTGGCGCAGGTGGCCCGCACGGTGGCCGCCGCGTTGGATCTGAATGTCGAACTTACCGAGGCCGTGGCGTTGGCCCATGATCTGGGTCACACACCGTTTGGCCATACGGGCGAGGATGCGTTGGACGCCTTGATGCAGCCTTATGGCGGGTTTGACCACAATGCGCAGGCGATCCGCATCGTCACCTCGCTTGAACGCCATTATGCCGAATGGGACGGTTTGAACCTGACGTGGGAGACGCTGGAAGGCATTGCCAAGCACAATGGCCCGGTGCCCGACCCTGTCCCCTATGCCCTTGCCGATTATAACGCCCGCCACGATCTGGAGTTGTTCACCCATGCCAGCGCCGAGGCGCAGGTGGCCGCATTGTCCGACGACATTGCCTATAACAACCACGATCTGCACGACGGGTTGCGCGCCGAATTGTTCAGCACCGACGAACTTGCCGATCTGCCCGTCCTGCACGATTGTTTTGCCGAGGTGGACCGCACCTATCCCGGCTTGAACTACTATCGCCGCCGCCACGAGGCGTTGCGCCGATTTTTTGGCATTCTGGTCGAGGATGTGATCCGTGTCACCCGCCGCAATCTGGCCGAACTGGACCCGGCCACGGTGCATGACATTCGCCATGCCGGGCGCATGGTGGTGCAGTTCACCCCGGCGTTGTGGACCGATCTGAAGGTGATCCGCGAGTTTCTGTTTCACCGGATGTATCGCGCCCCCGTCGTCATCGAGATGCGCGGCCATGTCACGGGCGTCATCAACGATCTGTTTCCGCTCTATATGGCCACACCGGACCTGTTGCCCAAACAGTGGCGCAAGGATGTGGCCGAGGCCGACGGCACCACCGCCTTGGCCCGGATCGTGGCCGATTACATCAGCGGGATGACCGACCGGTTTGCCATTCAGGAACATGCCCGTCTGACCGGGTCCGATATTGTCGAAAAGACCCGGGTGACCGATGGCCATTGACCCCGGAGTGGCCAGCCAGATGTCGCCTGTGATGGCGATTGCCCTTGTTGGCGCGCTTGGCGTGGGGTCGCAGTGGCTGGCGTGGCGGCTGCGCCTGCCGGCCATCGTGTTGATGTTGTTGGCGGGGATCATCGTGGGCCCGGTGTTGGGTGTGTTCGACCCCGCCCGCGATATTGGCCCGTTGACCGGCCCGATCATTTCCATCGCCGTTGCCGTGATCCTGTTTGAGGGGGGGCTGACCCTGAACCTGCAATCGTTGCGGGATGCCGCCACGGGCGTTCGCCGGTTGGTGTTTATCGGGGCCCCGTTGGGGTGGATCACCTCTGCGCTGGCCTTGCATTATGGTGCCGGGTTGGGGTGGCAGGCCTCTGCCGTGTTTGGTGGGATCATGATTGTCACCGGCCCCACGGTCATTGCCCCGCTCCTCCGCACTGCCCGGCTGTCCCGCAGGCCCGCCGCGTTGTTGCAATGGGAGGCCATTGTGAACGACCCGATTGGCGCCCTTGCCGCCGTTCTGGCGTTCGAGGTGGTTTTGGTGCTGCAAAGTGCCACCACGACCGCAACCGCCGTCCAAGACCTGTTGGTGGGCATCGTATTCGCCACCGCGATGGGATTTGCCGCCGGGCTGGGCCTTGCGTGGGCGTTCCGGGGTGGGCGCGTGCCGGAGTTCATGAAGGTGCCCGTTTTGTTCACCGCCTTGTTGGCCGCGTTTGCCGTATCGGACGCCCTGTTGCATGAAAGTGGCCTGTTGGCCGTGACGATCATGGGCATCGTGATCGCCAATGCGAACCTGCCATCCTATGTCGAACTGCGCCGGTTCAAGGAACATGCCACCGTTTTGCTGGTGTCGGGCGTGTTCATCCTGTTGGCGGCCCAACTGGATTTCAGCGCCTTGGCCAAGCTGGACCTGCGCGCCATCGTATTCGTCGCCTTGGTTGTTCTGGTGGCCCGGCCGGTGACCGTGTTTCTGGCGTTGCTTGGGTCCGGGTTGCCGTGGCGCGAACAGGTTCTGGTGGCCTTTACCGGGCCGCGCGGCGTCGTTCTGGTGGCTGTGGCCGGGTTGTTTGGTGACAGGTTGCTGGCCTTGGGCATTGCGGATGGTGCCTTGATCGGTCCCCTTGCCTTTGTGCTGGTGGCCAGCACGGTGGTGTTGCACGGGTTCACGCTGGCCCCGTTTGCCCGGTGGCTGGGTCTGACTGGGGCCGAGGTGCCCGGTGTGATCGTGGTGGGCGGGTCGCCCTGGACGATCGCGTTTGCGCAGGTGTTGAAAAAGGCCGAGATCCCGGTTTTGCTGACCGACCCGAACCACGGCAATCTGCGCGCTGCCCGCGCCGCCGG
This sequence comes from Marivivens sp., assembly GCA_041742255.1. Classification (GTDB taxonomy): domain Bacteria; phylum Pseudomonadota; class Alphaproteobacteria; order Rhodobacterales; family Rhodobacteraceae; genus JBGSIZ01. Next base: position 16,157 of record JBGSIZ010000133.1, read on the forward strand.
GTTGCCGACGTTTTCGGGCGATGTCCTGTCCGAGGCCGCTGATCACCGGGTTGAATTTGTCAGTTATGACACCATCGTCGCCGCAACCGACAATGACGCCTATAACACTCTTGTTGCCACCGATCTGGGGCCGGAATTTGGCCGAAATCAGGTGTTTCAGGTGATGCGCGAGCGTAGCGACAATGTCCGCCACGCGCTGCCCCAGACCCTGACCGGCAAGCCGTTTGGCCCTGAGGAAACATGGGCCGGATTGAACCGGATGATTGCCGAGGGGTGGACGTTTCGTCTGACCCGCCTGACCGAGGAATTCACGTTCAAGGATTGGCGCGAAAAACGGCCCGGTGCCATTATCGTCGCCCGGTTGGGGGCCAAGGGCGATCTGGCCCTGATCCGCAAGGACGAGGCTGTCAAACCCGCCCCCGGCGTTCGCGTTATGTCCATGTTGCCCCCCGGTGATGGGTTGGATGCCGGTGCCGGTGCCGAGCCTGAGGCAAGTGCAGGGCAAGACACCGAGGTTTCTGCCCGCCGTTGACCTTGGCTTGCGCCGTGATACACCCATGCCGTTCTGTTCCTTCCCTGAAAGCCTGACCTATGAACCTCTTTGCCGATATTCGCGCCCTTGTGGTGGAGTGCCTTGACGCGATGGTGGCCGAGGGCAGCCTGCCGACAGGGTTGTCGTTTGACGCCGTGGCCGTGGAGCCGCCGCGCGATGCGGGCCATGGCGATATGGCCACGAATGCCGCCATGGTGCTGGCAAAACCCGCCGGTCAGAACCCCCGCGCCATTGCCGAGG
>JBGSIZ010000134.1:0-1955 GCA_041742255.1 Marivivens sp.
CGCTCTACCGCCGCCTGTCGTGGACCCGCCCCGGTCCGCCCAAAGCGCCGAATTGGTAACCTATTACCAGCGCCTGCAGGACCGTTTGTTGGTGCAGGGGTTGTTGCGTGGCGACGGCGGCGGCCCCGACACCCCCTACAACGACACCCAACTGGCCCGCAATTTCATCCGCATCGCCCTGTTTGATGAATATATCGCCCAAGGCGACGAATTGCGCGCCCAAGCCACCGTGTCCCGGTTGCGCCGCTGGGACGGCCCGATTGCCATGACGGTGGAATTCGGGCCGTCCGTCCCGCAGGCCCAGCGGGCGCGGGACCGGTCGTCCGTAGGCACCTATGCCGCCCGCCTGTCCCGCCTGACAGGTGTGCCGATCCGCCAGACCGATGGCGACGCCAATTTCACCGTTCTGATTTTGAACGAGGATGACAGGCTGGCCTATGAACCCCGCCTGCGCGCCATGATCCCGGGGCTGGCCCCCAGTTCCGTGCGGGCATTCGTGGCCTTGCCCCGCGACCAGTTGTGTCTGGTCATCGGCACGTTCAAACCCGATGGCGTGACCTATGACAAGGCGGTGGCCTTGATCCGGGGCGAACACCCCGACCTGTTGCGCACGGGGTGCATCCACGAAGAATTGGCCCAAGGCATGGGCCTGTCCAACGACAGCCCGCAGGCCCGCCCGTCCATCTTTAACGACGACGAGGAATTCAGCCTGCTGACCACCCACGACGAAATGCTGTTGCGGATGCTGTATGACCCCCGGTTCGTCACCGGCATGTCCGCCGCCGACGCCGCCCCCATCGCGCGGTTGATCGCGACCGAATTCGTGGGAGGCGGCAGTTGATCCGCGCATGTGCCCCCCTTGCGGCGCTTGTCGCGACCGTGTCCCCCGCGCTGGCCGATCCGGGGGCTGTGGACTGGTTGCGCGGGAACCTGAACATACCGACACATCTGCACGATGGAGGGGTCTGGGAGGAAACCGGTGGCGCCGTTCTGGCGGTTGATCCCTTGACCCTGTTCGGGGCGGATGCGGGTCCCATCGCCGTCCCCCGCCAGCCTGCCCGCATTGTGGGCATCCGCGAAACCAACGGAACCGATCCGCGCACCGCATTTCTGGTTCTGGTCTGGTCGGACGCCCCGGTTGTGTGCGGCGAAGACCTTGCCACGATTGGCGTGGACACCGGCCTTGCCGCGTTTCTGGCCCCTCGCGATGTTGCCGCCTTGAACGCCTATGGCGCGGCCTACGGGGGCGATCTGTATGCCGGACCATTTGCCGCCGACATCGACAAACGGTATCCCGGCCCCTACCTCGCGCAGTTGCCCGACGGCACCGCGTTTCCCCTGAGCGGGAGCGGATGGGGCGACGGCGGTTATCCGGTGGCCAGCCTGCAGTCTGCCGATGGCAACATGGTTGCGCTCTATGCTCAATTCATCACAGATGGGGCGGATTGGCTGTTGCCTGCGCCCTGCCCCCCGGACCCTGCGTCCTGACCAAGAACGGAGTTACTGACATGGGTATTCTCGATTTCCTTTCCGGCCAATTCATCGACGTCATCCACTGGACCGACGACACCCGCGACACGATGGTGTGGCGGTTTGAACGCGAGGGCCACGAGATCAAATATGGGGCCAAGCTCACCGTGCGCGAGGGGCAGGCGGCGGTATTTGTCCACGAGGGTCAGTTGGCCGATGTGTTCACCCCCGGCCTGTATATGCTGGAAACCAACAACCTGCCGATCATGACATCGTTGCAGCACTGGGATCACGGGTTCAAAAGCCCCTTTAAGTCCGAGGTGTATTTCGTCAACACCACCCGGTTCAACGATCTGAAATGGGGCACCAAGAATCCGATCATGCTGCGCGACCCGGAATTCGGGCCAACCCGCATCCGCGCCTTTGGCACCTATTCCGTCAAGGTTGCCGATGCCGCCAAATTCATGCGCGAAATCGTCGGCACC
>JBGSIZ010000135.1:0-17623 GCA_041742255.1 Marivivens sp.
TCGATCACGTCATCGCTGGCCCCACCGTCGATGCCGTCATTGCCCAACTGGCCGTAAAGGACGTCCGCAGAACTGCCGCCGCGCAGGATGTCGTCGCCCGCGCCGCCGTCGATGGTATCCTTGCCCCGGCCCCCGGCCAACAGGTCGTCGCCATTGTCGCCCCGGATGAAATCGTTGCCTTGGCCGCCGTAAATGGTGTCGTCGCCCTTGTTGCCATGCAACCGGTCCGCCCCGAACCCGCCGTGCAGGATATCGTCGCCATCGGCCCCATGCATGTCGTCTTCGCCCAGACCGCCATACAGCACGTCCTTGTTGGCCCCGCCATAGATCAGGTCGGCCCCCTTGCCGCCCGAGATCACATCATTGCCCTTGCCGCCGAACAACCCGTCGTCACCGTCATAGCCGCTGATGTTGTCGTCGCCCGAATTGCCCCGGACCAGATCGCTGCCTTTGCCACCCTTGAGAACATCGCCGCCCGCACCGCCAAAGATGACATCATCGCCGCCGCCGCCAAGGATGGTGTCATGCCCATCCAGCCCGATGATGAACTGTTCACCGTTGCCGCCCTTCAGCAGGTCCTTGAATTCGGTGCCTTCCAGATCGGGTTCGTCCTCTTCCTCGGGGATGGGGGTATAGGCGTCGATGCCTTCGACCGCGATATCCTCCACCAAGGGACCGTTCAGGGTGACGGTCAACCGTTCCAGCCGGTCATCCGCGCTGTCGTATTCCACCGCAAAGCCATCCTCGAACAGGAACACGGACAGGGGCGAAGCGATGGTTGTGCCCGGCCCAAGGCCAACAACCGCATCCCCTGTTGCCTGCACGACCAATTCGCCATCGGTGCCGATCACAACCATGTTCAGTTCATATTGGTCGGCAAAGGCCGGATTGACCTCTTGCCACAAGACAACCGTGCCGCCCCAGGCTTCGCTGCTGAAATTTACATCTTGAATGATGGTTTCGGTCTCGGCCCGCTCCGCAATAAAGGTTTCTGGTGTGAACATGGTCGCATCCCCCGCACTAAAGAATCGTGGGGCCGCAGCAGCCCCAAATATGGCGGGACTGTGACCAGAATTCGGCAAAATCGCAAAGCCTTGTTAAGACTATGATAAGGATTTCACGCAATTTCCCGGTTTGGCGCGGGTTGTTTCGAATATCGAAACAACCGACCTGTCCTTTTGGACAAGTCGGCCAAGGCAGGCGCGGCCGGACCAGAGTATCCGCCCAGCCTCGGCAATCCATGAAAGAAAGTTGCGAAAATTCACCCTCCTGCGACACTTTTGTCGTCGCGTGTGGTTGACGATGGTTTTCCCGCATGCATAAGGTCACGCCACAACCCAAAAGGCAGTCCGATGATCCGCATTCTAGTATCAGTCCCGAAAAGGCGCATGGGCCGGTAACGGCAAACCAGACAGGTTCCCCATGCGCCCCCGAAACCCGGGGGCTTTTTTATGCGCGTCACACGGCTCCACACAAAGGATACGACACATGACACGGCACCAAATGACCGGAGCAAGAATGGTGGTTCAGGCCCTGAGGGATCAAGGCGTGACAACCGTATTCGGGTATCCCGGCGGGGCCGTTCTGCCGATCTATGATGAACTGTTCCAACAGACCGAAATCCAGCACATTCTGGTGCGCCACGAACAGGCCGCCGTGCATGCCGCCGAAGGTTATGCCCGGTCCACGGGCAAACCGGGGGTGGCGTTGGTCACATCCGGCCCCGGTGCCACCAATGCAGTCACGGGTCTGACCGACGCGCTGATGGACAGTATTCCGATCATCGTACTGACGGGTCAGGTGCCCACATTCATGATCGGGTCTGACGCCTTTCAAGAGGCGGACACCGTGGGCATCACCCGGCCTTGCACCAAACACAATTGGCTGGTCAAGGAAACGGACAAGTTGGCTGCGACACTGCACGAGGCGTTTCATGTCGCCACGTCCGGGCGGCCCGGTCCGGTGTTGATCGACATTCCCAAGGATGTGCAGTTCGCCACCGGCACCTATACCGAACGCAAGGCTCACAAATCCCGGTATCAGCCCAACGTCAAAGGCGACATTGACGCGATCACCGAATTGGCCAAGGCGATGGAGAAGGCCAAGCGCCCGGTGTTCTACACCGGCGGCGGCGTCATCAATTCCGGCCCGGCCGCCAGCCAGTTGCTGCGCGAACTGGTCGAGGCGACGGGGTTCCCGATCACCTCGACCCTGATGGGCCTTGGGTCCTATCCGGCGTCGGGCAAGGCGTGGTTGGGGATGCTGGGGATGCATGGCCTGTATGAGGCCAACATGGCAATGCATGACTGCGACCTGATGATCAACATCGGCGCGCGGTTCGACGACCGGATCACCGGGCGGCTGGACGCCTTTAGCCCGAAATCGAAAAAGGCCCATATCGACATTGATGCATCGTCCATCAACAAGGTGATCCGGGTCGATATCCCGATCCTTGGCGACGTGGCGCATGTGCTGGAGGACCTGTTGAAGGTCTGGAAATCGCGGGGCCGCAAGACCGAAAAAGAAAGCCTGTCGAAATGGTGGGCCCAGATCGACGAATGGCGCGCGATCCGGTGTCTGGATTACCGCAATTCCGAAACCACGATCAAACCCCAACATGCGCTGGAACGGCTGGAGGTTCTGACCAAGGGGATGGACCGCTATATCTGCACCGAGGTCGGCCAGCACCAGATGTGGGCGGCACAATACCTTGGGTTCGCGGACCCGAACCGCTGGATGACGTCGGGCGGTCTTGGCACCATGGGCTATGGGTTTCCGGCCTCTATCGGCGTGCAGTTGGGCCATCCGGACGCGTTGGTCATCAACGTCGCGGGCGAGGCGTCGTGGCTGATGAACATGCAGGAAATGGGCACCGCGATGCAATACCGCCTGCCCGTGAAACAGTTCATCCTGAACAACGAACGGTTGGGCATGGTCCGCCAATGGCAGCAATTGCTGCACGGCGAGCGGTATTCGTCGTCATGGTCGGAATCCCTGCCCGACTTCGTGAAACTGGCCGAGGCGTTCGGGGCCAAGGGCATCCAGTGCAAAGACCCCAAGGATCTGGACGACGCGCTGATGGAGATGATCCGCCACCCCGGCCCGGTGATTTTCGACTGTCTGGTGGAAAAGCACGAAAACTGTTTCCCGATGATCCCGTCGGGCAAGGCCCACAACGAAATGCTGCTGGGCGACGCCAGCACCGAAGGCGTGATCGACGCCAAGGGGAGTGTGTTGGTGTGATCCGCGCAGGGGGTCTTGCCATTGCGGCCCTTGCCCTGTCGGCCTGCATCGGGCCGGCGGGTGCCGACGCGCAACGGGTCGATGTGGGGGGCGACGTGTTCTGGGTCCGGATCAACGAACCTGCGGTGGTGGTCCACAACTTTGCCACCGGTGTCCGCAATCAGCCTCGGTTGTTCCAAGGCGCGCAAACCGCCATCGCGCAGGTGTCCCCCTGCACACTCACAGATTTCCGGCAAGAGGTCGGGGTCAATACCTATACCGGCACCCTCACCTGCTAATCCAAGGATCAGGAAACAAAATGTCCGCACTGAATATCAAAAAGGGCGCCACGAGCCATTCCGCCTATAACCTCCGCGACACCCACAGTGCTGTCGAGGAACGGCACACGCTCGCGGTGATCGTGGAAAACGAACCGGGCGTTCTGGCGCGGGTCATCGGCCTGTTTTCGGGCCGGGGGTATAACATCGACAGCCTGACCGTGGCCGAGGTGGACCACACGGGCCATCTGTCGCGCATCACCATTGTCACGTCCGGCACCCCCCATGTCATCGACCAGATCGAGGCGCAACTGGGCCGCATCGTGTCCGTGCGCGAGGTTCACGACCTGACCATGACGGGCCGCCCGGTAGAACGCGAACTGGGCCTTCTCAAGGTTGCGGGCAAGGGCGAGGCGCGGGTCGAGGCGCTGCGCCTTGCCGATATTTTCCGGGCCAGCGTGGTGGATTCAACGCTCGAATCCTTTGTGTTCGAAATCACCGGCACCTCGGAAAAGATCGACGCATTCGCCGATCTTATGCGCCCGCTAGGTCTGGTGGAGATTGCCCGCACAGGGGTCGCAGCCCTCGCGCGCGGAAAATAAAGCAGGCAGGCAGGGGGCCGGGGGCAGCCCCCTGCCCCACGCTCAGCCGTCCATTGCGGGCAACAGGCCCGCATCGGTGGCTGCCGTGATCTCTGTTGCGTCAAGCAGGCCATCGCCCGAGGTGTCCATGGCCGAGAACCCCTCGCCCGTCAGATCGGGCATCGCCACCTGAAGTTCGGGAAACGAATAAAGGCCGTCGCCATCGGTATCAATCGCGGCATCCTGAGCGACGGCGGCACCCGCCCCCATCACAAGGGTCAGGATAAGGGCGATGCGCGGTGCGGTGTTGGTGTTCATTGTCATAGTCTCCTGTCGTTTGGACATGTGCCGGGGCGGTGTGCCATCCGGTGTGGTCAGACTGCACGGGGCGACAAACACGTTGCCAGCCGCCCGTGGACCCCGGTTGGTTTTGGGCGATTGGGCGCGGATTTGGGTGCGTTCGCCCGGCCATTGCCTGCTGAAAAAGAGGGTGGCCAGAGGACAAGCGGACGGGCACCGATGCCACGCGCCCGTGTCGGCAATTCCGCGCCCGGTCGGCACCGGGGCACGGCCTGAAAATAATGGCGGTCCCGTGCCTGTCCCTGGCCTTTGGGGGTTGCTGCGCCGCTGTCGGCGCGACACTCTGCCCCCAAAACGACAGGAGCCTGCATGCCCCCCCGCAAGATCATCATCGACACCGACCCCGGACAGGATGACGCTGTCGCCATCCTGTTGGCACTGGCCAGCCCCGACGATCTGACCGTTCTGGGCATCACGGCGGTGGCGGGCAATGTGCCGCTCCACTTGACCCAGAAAAACGCGCGCATCGTGTGCGAGCTGGCGGGCAATAGGGACGTCAAGGTGTTCGCGGGCTGCGATGCGCCCTTGGTGCGCCCTTTGGTCACGGCCGAACATGTGCATGGCAAAACGGGGCTGGACGGGCCCGCGCTGGCCGATCCCACCATGCCATTGCAGGACCAGCACGCCGTCGAATTCATCATCGACACGCTGCGCGCCGAACCGCCCGGCACCGTGACCCTGTGCCCACTTGGCCCTTTGACCAACATCGCCACAGCGTTTGCCCGCGCGCCCGACATCGTGGGCCGGGTGCAAGAAATCGTGTTGATGGGGGGCGCCTATTTCGAGGTGGGCAACATCACCCCCGCAGCCGAGTTCAACATCTATGTGGACCCCGAAGCCGCCGATGCGGTGTTCCGGTCCGGTGTGCCCTTGGTAGCGATGCCGCTGGATGTGACGCACAAGGCGTTGACGACCAAGCCCCGCATTCAGGCGTTCCGCAACATGGGCACCAAGGTGGGCACCATGGTCGCGGAATGGACAGACTTTTTCGAACGCTTCGACATGGAAAAATACGGGTCCGAAGGCGCGCCGCTGCATGACCCTTGCGTCATCGCCTATTTGCTGGAACCGCAATTGTTCAGCGGGCGCCATATCAATGTGACGGTGGAAACCACGTCCGACCTGACGCTGGGCATGACCGTCGCCGACTGGTGGCGGGTCACGGACCGGGTGCCCAATTGTTTGTTCATGGGCGATATTCACGCCGAAGGGTTTTATCGCCTGCTCACCTCGCGGTTGGCCCGGCTGTGACCACCGCCCTGCATCTGGCGCAGACCGCCGATCTGGCCACGCTCACCGGGCTTATGACGCGCTATGGGGCCGAGGCCGGGTTGACCCGGACCGATGACCAACGGACCGCCGCCGTGGCCCCGTTGCTGGAGGGGTCGCCTTATGGCGCGGCCTATTTGCTGGGTCCAGCGCGCGCCCCTGTCGGCTATGTCATTCTGACCTTTGGCTGGTCGATGGCCCATGGCGGCATGGACGGGTGGATCACCGAAATCTACGTGCGCCCGTCGGTGCGACGGCGCGGCATCGCGACCGAGGTGCTGTTTGCCTTGGGGCGCACGATGCAATCGGCAGGCGTGACCGCGCTGCACATGTTGGTGGACCGAACCGCCACGCAGGCGCAGGGGGCATTCCGCACCGCAGGCTTTGCGATGAACGACAACCATGGGGTCATGACCCGCAAACTGTGATCCGGTTTTTGGAACCGTTGGCGGCGCGACCTGCGACATATTCTGCTTTTCATATATATTATGGTTGTGAAACGGCGCAGCCCTGAGTATTTCGTTGCGGCACGCATCAAGGGACAAAACCATGGTTGACTACACATCGAAATTCCAGACCTTCGTCGACGCTGCCCGCGCCAAGGTCGACGAAGTCGCCGCATCGGACGTTGACGCGCTGGTCGCGGCAGGGGCTGTCGCCCTCGATATCCGGGACCCGGACGAACATGCGGCGGGGCATATTCCCGGATCGTTGCACATCAGCCGGGGCAAGCTGGAGATGAACGTCGAAGGCGTGATCCCCGATCTGGACACCACGATCCTGTGCTATTGCAACGCCTATAACCGGGGCGCCCTGTCGGCGGCGTCCTTGCGGGACATGGGTTACAAGAACGCGAAATTCATCGCGGGCGGGCTCAAGGCGTACAAGGCACTGTAACCCCGTGGCGCGCGTTACAGCGCGCCGGGGACCACCAGATCGGGCGGGCGGTGGCCATCGTCAAAGGTTTTGATATTGATCAGAACCTTTTCGCCCATCTCAATCCGGCCTTCGACAGTGGCGGACCCCATATGGGGCAACAACACCACATTGGGCAGTTCGCGCAGGCGGGGGTTGATCTCGGCCCCGCGTTCGAACACGTCCAAGCCCGCCCCCGCAATCTCGCCCGCGCGCACCATCCGCGTCAGCGCGTTTTCGTCGATCACCTCGCCGCGCGACGTGTTCACGATGACAGCGGTGGGCTTCATCAGCTTGAGCCTGCGGGCGTTCATCAGGTGAAACGTGGCGGGGGTGTGGGGGCAATTGATCGACAGGATGTCAACGCGCGACACCATCTGGTCCAGACTTTCCCACCATGTGGCCTCAAGGGCGGCCTCAATCTCGGGGCGCAGGCGTTTGCGGTTGTGGTAATGCACGGTCATCCCAAACGCGCGGGCGCGGCGGGCGACGGCCTGCCCGATCCGGCCCATGCCCAATATCCCCAGACGACGGCCCGCAATCCGGCCCCCCAGCATGGCGGTGGGCGCCCATCCGCGCCAATCCCCTGATTGCATCAACGCCAGACCTTCGGGGATGCGGCGGGTGACGGCAAGGATCAGGGCCAGCGTCATATCGGCGGTGTCGTCGGTGACCACACCGGGGGTGTTGCACACAAGGATGCCGCGCTGCCGGGCGGTGTGGATGTCGATATGATCGACCCCTGCCCCGTAATTCGCAATCAGCTTGAGCCGGTCCCCGGCCTGCGCCAACAGACGGGCATCAATGGCATCGGTCACCGTGGGCACGATCACATCCGCGCCCTGCATCGCGGCGACCAGCGCGTCGCGGGTCATCGGCGTATCGGTTTCGTTCAAGGTCACGTCGAACAATTCGCGCATCCGGGTCTCTACAACCTCTGGCAACCGTCGCGTCACAACAACACTCAGCCGTTTCGATGGCATCTTTGCGCCTCCCGTCCTTTGCTTTTCCCGCCCGTGGTGTCAGATTGCCCCTGTGCGATGCGTGGCACAAGGGCGACCGACCGGTAAGGCCGGGAAATCGTCCGCCAAGAACCACGCAGGCACGCGGGTCGTGGCAGGTGAGGACCAGATGCGGGCAAGACATCAACCGACAATGCGATGGGCGGCGGTGGCCATGATGATGGGCGTCGTTCTGATGGCGACCGGGCCAATGGCCCAAACCGCAGAGGTGCCCGCCGAAACTCCCCCACTCGTGCAACAGGCCAACGCAGTCGTCGGCGCGGACGGGGTTGTGCGGGGTCCGGTCACAAACCTGCCCCTGCCCCGCTACGTCAGCCTCAAGGCCAATGAGGCCAACGTGCGGCGCGGCCCGTCGTTGTCGCACCGGGTAGACTGGGTGTTCACACGCCGGGACATGCCGCTGCAAATCGTGGCCGAATACGGCAACTGGCGGCGGGTGGCGGACAGCGACGGACTGGGCGGCTGGGTGCATTATGCGATGCTGTCGGGATCGCGCACCGTGATCGTGGACCGCGACCTGTTGGACCTGCTGGGCCGGGCCGACCCCAGCGCACAGGTGCAGGCCCGTCTGGAACAAGGGGTGATTGCCCGGCTGGGAGAATGCACCGCCACCATGTGCCGCCTGTCCGCAGGCGGATACCGGGGATGGGCGCCCAAATCCGCCCTTTGGGGTGTAGACGCGGACGAACTGCGCGACTGAACCTTTGCGCCGCCGGGACCGTCGGGATAGACGAAGCGCATGGACCACCGTAACCCGACCCAGTTGAACCTGTCTGCCGGACTGTTGTCCGTCGCTGTCGCATTTGTGCTGGTTCTGGCGAAACTCTGGGCCTTGTCGGAAACCGGGTCCTTGTCCATTGCGGCGACCTTGGCGGACAGCGCACTGGACCTCATGATGTCGCTGGGGGGGCTTGCGGCCATCGCCTATGCGGCCAAACCAGCGGACGAAGACCACGCCTTTGGCCACACTTCCGCCGAAGACCTTGCGGCCTTGGCGCAATCGTTGTTCATCCTTGCGTCGGCGGCTGTGATCGCGGTTGCGGCAGCCTTGCGCCTGTTGGCCGATGACGTGCCCCTGCCCCAGCAAGAGGCGAAGGGGATCACTGTCGTGGCGTTTTCCATCGTGGTCACGCTGGCGCTGGTGGCGTGGCAACGGCGGGTGGCGCGGATCACGGGCAACCGGGTGGTTGAGGCAGACAGCCTGCACTACATCGGCGATCTGATCCCGAACATCGGGGCAATGGCCGCGCTCTTTGCGTCGGCGCGGTTCGGGTTGGGGCAGATCGACAGCGTTGTGGCGCTGGCGGCGGCGGGGTTTCTGGCGGTGGGCGCGCTCCGGATCGGCAAAACGGCGTGGGACGCCTTGATGGACCGCCGGGCCGACCCGGACGTCGTTGCCGGCATCGGAGACATCACAGGCCGTTTTCCGGGCGTTCATGGGTTTCACGACCTCAAGACGCGGCGGGCGGGCAGCCGGATTTTCGTCAACCTGCATATCGAACTGGACGGCGATCAGCCCCTGCACGACGCGCATGCCATCGGGGCGGCCCTGCGCCGGGCGATCATCGCGCGGTATCCGCAAACCGACGTTCTGATCCACAAGGACCCCGTGGGTGTCGAACGGCACCCGTCCGATACGCGGGCCTGACACCCGCGATTTAGACTGCTGTGACCAACCCCCGGCCTTTCAACAACGCCTCGACCCCCGGCATCCGGCCCCGGAACCGGGTATACAACACCGCCGCCTCCTCGGACCCGCCCGCGCTCAGGATGTTCTTTTCCAGACTTGCGGCAAGGGTGGCATCAAACGCATCGCCCGCTTCGTCGAACGCGGCAAAGGCATCGGCGTCCATCACCTCGGACCACATATAGCTGTAATACCCGCTGGAATATCCGTCACCGGTGAACACATGGGCGAAATGCGGGGTCGCGTGGCGCATCCGGATGGCGTGGGGCATCCCCAGCGTTTCAAGGATTTCCGCCTGTTTCTGCATCGGGTCGGCAGGCGGCGGGGCGTCGTGAAACTCCAGATCGACAACAGCCGAGGCGACGTATTCCACCGTCTGAAACCCCATGTCATAGGTCGCGGCCCCCAACATCCGGTCCAACAGGTCACGCGGCATCGGCGCACCGGTGTCGGCATGGGTGGCAAATTCGGCCAGAACCGCAGGCACCTCCAGCCAATGTTCATACAACTGGCTGGGCAATTCCACGAAATCACGGGCCACGCTGGTGCCGGAAATCTGGCTGTAGGTGACGTCCGACAACATCTGGTGGAGCGCGTGGCCGAATTCATGGAACAACGTGCGCGCATCATCATAGGATAGCAATGCGGCGGCCCCTTGGGGTGGTTTGGCAAAATTGCACACATTGACCACGATCGGGCGCACGTCGGCCCCCAATCGGTGCTGACTGCGCATTGCCGAACACCACGCGCCCGACCTTTTGGACCCGCGCGCAAAATAATCTCCGATGAACAGGGCGACATGCGCGCCATTGCGGGTCACCTCCCACGCGCGGGCGTCGGGGTGATAAAGCGGCACATCAACGGCGGCAAATTCCAGACCGAACAACCGGGTAGCACAGGCAAACTGCGCCTCGATCATGCGGTCCAGTTGCAGATAGGGTTTCAGTTCGGCCTCGTTCAGGTCATGCAAGGCGACCCGGCGTTTTTCCGAATAATACCGCCAATCCCACGGCTCCAACGGGCCGGTCTGCCCATCGGCGTGCAACATTTCCTCGAGTCGGGCCGCGTCCGACAAGGCCGCCGCGCGGGCAGGTTCCCAGACGGCCATCAACAAATCCCGCACGGCCTGCGGTTTTTCGGCCATTTCGGTTTCCAGCTTGAATTCGGCAAAATTGGCATAGCCCAGCAACTGCGCCCGTTCCGCCCGCAAGGCGAGCGTTTCGGCGGCAATCGCCCGGTTGTCCGTCGCGCCCCCGTTGGCCCCACGCGCGGTCCATGCCTCATACGCCTTTTCTCGCAGGGCGCGGTTGGGCGAAAATTGCAGGAACGGCACGATCAGGGACCGGGACAGGGTCACAACCGGGCCATCCTTCCCGGCCTCTGCCCCTGCCGCGCGGGCGGTTTGGGCCACAAAGTCGGGCAGGTCCGCCAAATCGGCCTGCGACAGGGGCATCGACCAGCCCCGTTCATCGGCCAGCAGGTTTTGGGAAAATTGGGTGCCAAGTACGGACAGGCGCAGCTTGACCTCTTTCAAACGATCGGACGCGGGGCCTTCCAGTTGGGCCCCCGCCCGGACGTATCCGCGCCGCGTCAACATCAGCACGCGGTGTTGTTCCGGGGTCAGATCAAGTCTGGCACGGTCACGCCACAACGCCTCGATCCGGGCGAACAGGGCGGTGTTTGATGTCACCTCGGACGCGAAGGCCGACAATTTCGGGGCAAAGGCGCGCTGCAACGCCTCGCGGGCGTCGTTGCTGTCGGCCCCGGCCACGGCCCAGAACGCGCCCAGAACCCGGTCCAGCGTGCGGTCGGCAAAATCGAGAGCCTCGATCGTGTTGGCAAAGGTGGGTAGGGCGGGATCATTCGCAATGGCGGCAACGGCGGCGCGGGCACCGTCAAGGGCGGCGTCCACGGCGGGCGCATAATGGTCATCGGTGATCTGGTCGAATGGCGGCAGACCAAACGGGGTGGTCCAGTCCTGCAACAGCGGGTTTGTCATGCGGGTCTCCTTTGAGATCAATCTAGGGCGGGGCCGGACCAAGAACCAGTCTTGGCCCACCTGACGGCACGAAATGGCATCACCCCTGCCGTTCCCGCAGATGCCGTTCCAATCGGCGCAGAGCCAGCGACAGGGAAATCGTCATGAACAGATAGATCAAGGCGACCACGTTGTAGGTTTCAAAATACCGGAAATTGCCCGCACTCGTGACCTTGCCCAATTGGGTGACATCCGACACGCCCAGCACGGATACAAGCGAGCTGTCCTTGACCATCGCCACGAAATCATTGCCCAGAGGAGGCAGGATGCGGCGGAACGCCTGCGGGAACACGACTAGGCGAAACCGCTGAAACGGGCTGAGGCCCAAGGCTTCGGCGGCCTCGATCTGGCCCCGCTCGATGCTTTGCAACCCGGCGCGGAACACCTCGGCGATGAACGCGGAATAGCCGATGGTGAGCGCGATAACGGCCCGCCACAAAAGGTCAAAATCCCGCGGCCGGATCGGGTCTAGGCCGACACCGTCGCGCAGCACGTTGATGGCCGTGACCATCACCGGGGCCAGCACAAACGCCACATACAAGAGCAGAACAATAATCGGCACGCCGCGCACGATCTCGATATAAAACCGCGCAAGCTGGCGCAGGACCAGAAACCGCGACAACGACATAACGGCAAGAGCAAGGCCAATGGCCGCCGCAAACGTGAACGCCACCAAGGTCACGAAAACGGTGATCTCGATGCCACGGGCGAGTTTGATCAGAACCTCGCGATAGAGGTCATCAGCCACCACGCACCAGACAAGGTAGGCGCCAATGGCACCCGCCACCAGCAACCACCAGGGAAAGTCGCGGTCATGTTGATCGGGGGGTGTCATGGCAAAGGGGCAAGGCGGGCCGTGACCCACCCTGCCCCGGTTCCTTGGACGGCTTTACTGGCCCAATTTATAATCAAGGAACCACTTGGTATTGAGCGCCTCAAGCGTGCCATCCGCCGCCATATCGGCAATGGCGGCGTTGATCGGGGCGACAAGATCGGACCCTTTGGGGAAAATGAACCCGAAATCCTCGGTCCCGAGTTTGTCGCCCACAATCTTGAGCCCGCCATTGGACGCGGACACATAGCCGTTGCCAGCGGTGCCATCTGTCAGAACAAGGTCCACATCGCCGTTGCGCAACGCCTCGACCCCGGCCCCAAATGTTTCAAACAACTTGATGCGGGGGTTGGCCTCGTCACCGTCCAACACTTCGTAGACACCGACATAGAACGGGGTGGTGCCCGGTTGGGCCGCAATCAACAGGTCCGGATTAGCCCCGAACGTGGCGGCATCGGTGAACCGGTCTTCGTCGCCGCGCACCAGCATGACCATTTCACTGGTCATGTAGGTGTCCGAGAAATCGACGACCGCCTTGCGGTCATCGCGGATGGTGATGCCGGTCATGCCCATGTCAAACTGACCCTCGGACACCGCAGGGATCATCGCGTCCCACGAAATGTTTTCGTAAGACACGGTCATGTTCAGGCGCGTGGCGATTTCGGCCATCGCGTCATATTCCCACCCGATTGCCGCGCCAGACCCGTCGATGAACTGCAGCGGCGGATACGCGTTTTCGGTGACAACGACAATTTCCCGGCCCTCCAGATTGGGCAGATGCCCTTCGGCGGTGGCAACAGTGGCCGACAGGGCCGCAACAGCGGCAAGAACAGCAAGACGTTTCATGGATCAGACTCCCCGGTTTATTTGTGACAAGTATGCCGCAAGGTGGCGCGCTGACAAGCGACAAGGCCCGGTTTTTCACCGCTTGCGCATGGGCCCGACGGCGGATGCCTCCGGCGGCGGTTTTTTCGGCAGCAAGAAACGCAATTTTAGTCAAATTGGAACGGGTTTTGCCCGTACGATGCCCGCGCAGACCGGGCAGTCTGGCCGGGGTTTGACCGTGACCACCCGCGTGTCGGCGTAAAGCGCGTCATGGATCACCAACCGCCCCATCAGGCCCGCGCCTGCGTCGCAGATATATTTGACCGCCTCGAGCGCCATCATCGACCCGATCACCCCCGGCAAGGGTCCGGCCACCCCCGCCTGCGCACAACTGGGTGCCAGCCCTGCCGCCGGGGCCTGCGGAAACACACATTGAAAACAGGGGCCGCCGCGTGCGGGGTCATAGAGGCTGATCTGGCCTTCCCATTGTGTGATGGCCCCGGATATCAGCGGCACACCTGCCTGCGTGCAGGTCTGGTTCACCAGATACCGCGTGTCAAAATTGTCGGTGCCATCCAGAACAAGGTCATATTCTGCGATCAGGTCCGCCGCGATGTCGGGTGTGAGCCGCCGAAGATACGGGCGCACTGTCACGAACGGGTTCAACTCTCGCATCGCCATTTCGGCCATGTGCACCTTGGGCGACCCGATCCAGCCGTCCCGATAAATCACCTGTCGTTGCAGGTTGGACCCGTCGATGGTGTCGTCGTCGATGACCCCGATGGTGCCCACACCTGCCGCCGCCAAATATTGCAGCACCGGGGCCCCAAGACCGCCCGCCCCGACCACCAGCACCCGCGCGTCTCTCAGCCGCCGCTGCCCCGGCCCGCCGATCTCCCGCAGCATCACGTGCCGGGAATAGCGGTTCAGTTCGGTCGCCGAAAACGTCCCGGTTTGCGGCGATGGCGGGGATGCGGTGCCGCTGTCTGCCACGCGGCGCAAACGGCGCAGCGCCGCCCGGTAGCCAAGGCCGATCCCTGCAAAGGCAAGGATCAAGAGCCACAGGCGCACATCGCCCCCGGTCGCTGTCCGCAACGGATGGCCGTCCGGCAACCCCAGTTGCACCCCGATGACCGCGGCCAGCAGGATAGCGATCATCGTCCAGCGGGCCTTGTGCGGGGCCCCCATGCCCGCGCCAATCCCCCAAAGAACCGCCGCGATTGCCCCCACGAATATCATCCGCGCCGCCCTGTTGATCCAAATCCACCCGCGCCGCGCGGCGTATCCGCTGCAATGACCCCGGATTCAAACGCGGCCTGCACCACCGGGGCCACCACCAGTTGGGCAATCCGGTCACCATGCGCGATATGCACCGCCTGTGCCCCCGCATTCATCAGGATGACCCCCACCGGCCCGCGATAATCGCTGTCGATGGTGCCCGGCGCGTTGGGCACGGTGATCCCGTGGGTCAGGGCCAGACCGGAGCGCGGGCGCACCTGCACCTCGAACCCCGCAGGAATGGCCATTCGCAACCCCGTTGGGATCAACGCCCGCGCGCCCGGTGCCAGCGTGACACCGTCCCGCGCCTGTGGCGAAAAATTCGCGCACACGTCGGCCCCGGCGGCCCCGGCGGTTTGATACGCGGGCCACGGCACGGTCTGGTCCGCCTCTGCCAGCCACTCGATCTTGATGGTCGGACGCATCGCTCCCCCGTTCACCTTGCCATAACATCTGTCGCCGGGGACGCCGGATCACCCCAAAGCAGCAGCAATTCGCGCGGCCAATTTGCGCGCCACTTCGGTCTTGGACATGCGGGGCCAGTCTTCGGCCCCGTCCGCCGTGATCAGGGTGACCGCGTTTTCTGACCCGCCCATGATGCCTGTGCCCGGCGACACATCATTCGCCACGATCCAGTCGCACCCTTTGCGCGCCCGTTTTGCGGTGGCATGGGCCAGCACATTTTCGGTTTCGGCGGCGAACCCAACGACCAACCGGGGGCGGCCCATCGGCATATGGGACACCGTGGACAGGATGTCCGGGTTTTCCGCAAATTCCAGCACAGGCAGGCCCGTGCCGTCCTTCTTGATCTTGTTGGCCTGTTCCTGGGCCACCCGCCAATCGGCCACAGCGGCGGCAAAAACGGCGGCTTGCGCGGGCAAGGCGGCCTTGACCGCCGCCAGCATTTGACGCGCGGTTTCAACCCGCACCACCTTGACCCCTTCGGGCGGCGGCACATCGGCGGGTCCGGTGACAAAGGTGACCGTGGCCCCAAGGGCCGCGAGAGCACCCGCAATCGCCGTTCCCTGCGCCCCGGACGACCGGTTGGCGATATAGCGGACGGGGTCGATGGGTTCATGGGTGGGACCCGATGTCACCAAAATATGACGGCCTGTCAGCGGACCATCCGACAGCGCCGCCTCGACGGCGGTCACGATTTCCATCGGTTCGGCCATACGTCCGGGGCCATATTCGCCGCAGGCCATATCGCCCTCATTCGGGCCAACGGTCAGGATGCCGTCGCCGTGCAATGTGGCCAGATTTCGCCGGGTCGCCGGATGGGTCCACATCCGCACGTTCATTGCAGGGGCCAGCAAAACGCGGGTATCGGTGGCCAGCAACACCGTGCCTGCCAGATCCCCGGCCAAACCCCCAGCCATCCGCGCCATCAGGTCCGCCGTGGCCGGAGCCACCACGATTAGGTCGGCGGCGCGGGACAATTGGATATGGCCCATTTCGGCCTCGTCCGTCAGATCAAACAGGTCGGTGTAAACTTTGGTCCCGGCGAGTGCCGCAACCGACAGCGGTGTCACGAACTGCGCACCAGCGGCGGTCAAAACCGGGGTCACTGAACAGCCGCGTTCCTTGAGCCTGCGGATCAGATCGAGCGATTTATACGCCGCAATCCCGCCGCCAATAATCAGCAGGACATGTTTGCCAGCCAGCATAGGACCCCCTTTTGGGTTTGTATCGCGCGACATTAGGCGGATCGCGGATCAAGAACCAGAGGGCGTTCATGCCGTGGGCGCAGGATCGCCCGGACCGCAGGCCCGGGCATAGGAATCGGGCGATGCCATCAGGCCAAAAAGTTCGACACTTCGCGCGATTGGGTTTCAAGGGTCCGGCGCATCTTGGCGAATGCCGCGGCCTCCAACTGGCGGACGCGCTCTTTGGACAGGCCCAGTTCATCACCCAGACTTTCCAGCGTGCGGGGGTCTTCGCGCAGTTTGCGTTCGCGCACGATGAACCGCTCGCGGTCATTCAGCGCGGTCAGTGCGGTCAGCAACCATTGGCGCAAGGTCGCTGTGTCATGATCGGCCTCGACGGTTTCGGACGCCTGCGCACCATCATCCACCAACGCCTCGATCCACTCGCGGCCTTCGTCCTCGGACGATTGCGTGGCGTTGAGCGAATAATCAGACCCGGACAAGCGGCCTTCCATCATCTCGACGTCATGCAGGGGCACACCGATTTCGGTGGCAATCTTTTGCCGCAAAACGTGGCCTTCCAGCGTGATACCCTCGGCGGCGGCCTCGCGTTCCAGACGGGCCTGCACCCGGCGCAGATTGAAAAACAACGACTTCTGGCTGGATGTAGACCCGGTGCGCACCATCGACCAGTTGCGCATCACATAGTCCTGAATGCTCGCCTTGATCCACCAGACGGCGTAGGTGGAAAACCGGACGCCACGGTCAGGGTCAAATTTGTCGGCAGCTTTCATCAGACCCAGCGACGCCTCTTGGATCAGATCGTTCATCGGTGCGCCGTAGCGTTTGAATTTGGACGCCATCGAAATGGCCAACCGCATATAGGCGGTGATCAACCGGTGCAGGGCCTGTTCGTCGCGCTGATCGCGCCACGCATAGGCCAGCCGCAATTCGGTCTCTGCATCCAGCAACTCGGCCTTCATGGCCTTGCGCGACAACTTCGGATCATAAGAACCATCCAGAGCCATATCAAACCCCCGTTCTCTTTTGGCGCAGGCATTTCCCTGCTAGACACAAGTGTTACGAAAGCCTTGGCCGACCGGATCACAGGAAAATGCACCCATGCCCTTGCCCAAACTCACCATCGTCCTAGGCGGTACAGCGTCCGGAAAATCAGTATTTGCTGAACAATTGGTGACAAAAACCGAACTCAGCCGGGTTTATGTGGCCACCGCGCAGGCGTGGGATAACGAAATGGTGAACAAGATCGCAACCCACCGCGCGCAGCGGGGGGCCGGGTGGCGCACGGTCGAGGAACCCCGCGACCTGCCCCGCGTCCTGTCCACCGTGACGCTGGACGAGGTGGTGTTGATCGACTGTGCCACCTTGTGGCTGACCAATCTGACGCTCGACAATGCGGACCCTTCCGGCCCCACCGATGCGCTTCTGACCGCGATCGCGTCCTGCCCCGCCCCCGTGGTCATCGTGTCCAACGAGCTGGGCATGGGGATCGTGCCCGAAACGCCGCTGGGCCGCCAGTTTCGCAATGCCCAAGGGATGCTGAACCAGCGGATCGCGACCGCGGCGGACCTTGCGGTGATGGTCATCGCCGGATTGCCCTTGGTCCTGAAGGGGACGCTGCCATGACGCGGCTGTGGCTGGTGCGGCAC
>JBGSIZ010000136.1:0-6893 GCA_041742255.1 Marivivens sp.
CGGATGCGGTTGGGCGACATTTTGCGCGCGTTGCGGTCCCGCCCGAGTTCGGCCGCCGCCGCGAGGTCCGCCAGCGGATTGGCGATGGTGGAGGCCAACAAAAGGCTGAGGCCGATGGACACAAGGATGCCGATGACGAACATTTGCAGGACCATTTCCCGTTCCCGCCGCACCAGCGCGTCCAGTTCGCCCGCCGCCGACACCAGCGCCACGACCCCGACCGCCGCGCCGTTGTGTTCGATTGGCGTGCTGACCATGAAAATGGTCCGCCCCTGTGCATCGGTTTCGGTGCGGATACCGGTGCCGCCCGCGATGGTATCGGGCACCGCCTTGGACAAGCCGATGAGCGGGTCGAGCGGGGTTTTATCCCCGGCGTCCGGGCTGAGAAGCCGCGCCAGACCTTCCCAGACGGTGTTCAGAAAATCGGTGATGATCGTGCCGCTGCCCGGCCCCACAAGGCTATCCGCAGGGCCAAGTGCCGCATCCGGTGCTGTCCACGACGACACGATCACGCCCGATGGGTCCAGAACATACACATCTGCCCCGCCGCGCAGGTCCAGTTGTTGCAGCGTTGTTGCCACATCGACACCGTCCCCGGACATCAGATTGACGGGCGAGCCGACGGGCAGTTGCGCCTCGAACACGTCGGCGATCAGTTCAGCCTCGTTCACCAGACCAGAGGCCCGTTGAAACGCGAGGTTGTCGCGCGACGGGTTCATATACAGAACCCCGGCCACCATGATGATGATGGCCATCAGATTGAACGTGATGATCTTGCGCGCGAGCGGCGAGCGGTTGAGCGTCACCAGCCCCCGCCGCGACCGCCGCGATTGCAGGTCTTCGTCGGCCGCAGCCTCGGGAGAGACCCAATCATCGCCTAGCACCACGTCCGTCTCCGCCCGGGCCGCTTTGCGAACCGAACGGAGGTCTGTCACGTCGATCTTTGGGGCAACCGTCATCGGTTACTCTTCGTTGTAGCGATACCCGATGCCATACAATGTCTCGATCGCGGTGAAGTCGTCATCGGCCTGCCGCATCTTCTTGCGCAGCCGTTTGATGTGGCTGTCGATGGTGCGGTCGTCCACATAAACCTGATCGTCATAGGCCACGTCCATCAGTTGGTCCCGGGATTTCACAAAGCCGGGACGCTGTGCCAGCGCCTGCACCAACAGGAATTCGGTGACGGTCAGGGATACATCCTGCCCTTTCCATTTCACCGCATGGCGCAGCGGGTCCATGGTCAGTTGGCCACGCACCATGACCTTGTTTTCTTCGGTTTCGGCGATCACCTCGCCCGAGAGCGCGTCCTGACGCCGCAACAGCGCCCGGATCCGTTCCACCAGCAACCGCTGGCTGAAGGGTTTCTTGACGTAGTCGTCCGCACCCATCCGCAGGCCCAGAACCTCGTCGATCTCGTCATCCTTGGAGGTCAGGAAAATGACCGGCATGGTGGTTTTCTGGCGCAGACGCTGCAACAGGTCCATGCCGTCCATCCGCGGCATCTTGATGTCCAGCACTGCGATGTCGGGAAGCCGTTTGTTGAAGGCGTCCAGCGCCGCCTGTCCATCGTTATATGTCTCGACCTCAAAGCCTTCGGCCTCGAGTGTCATTGACACCGACGTCAGAATATTCCGATCGTCGTCGACCAATGCGATCTTTTGCATGGGTGGTTACCCCTTATTGCCCGTTGTTATTATTAGCCTGCTTTTGTGCATCATTTGCCCTTTTTTATGTGGCCGAATCAACTGCTAAGTATGAGTCGGCCCGGTTGATCCCCGCACACCGTGACCGAATTCCCTTAGGAATGACTAAATTGCCGCACTCTAACTGTGGTCGGGCGGTCCAATGCGTCCTACACGGAACGCGATTGCGCTAACATCACATTGGTTGCGCTAACGGTGACACGCCGCCCTTTTCCCCAGCAAAACCGGGGTGCTAAGGACATGTAACGGGGGTGTGTCGCCTCTGTTTCGCCGGGAGGACGACCATGAACGCCAGCACCGTCTTTGGACAGGTCAATGCCAGCATGACGCTGGACCATCAGGGTATGACGGGGCTGGGCCGGGTGTATTATAACCTGACCGAGGCCGAGTTGATGGCCCAGGCGCTCGCCCGGAATGAAGGCACCGAGGGCCAAGGCGGCACATTGCTGGTGACCACGGGCAAGCATACGGGCCGGTCCCCCAAGGATAAATTCGTGGTCCGCACCCCCGATGTCATCGACACCATCTGGTGGGACAACAACCCGCCCATGGACCCCGATGCGTTTGACCGACTGCACGCCGATATGCTGGCCCATCTGCATGGCGGCACCGTTTTTGTGCAGGACCTGTTTGGCGGGGCCGACCCGGCGCACCGTCTGGATGTGCGGGTGGTGACCGAATTGGCGTGGCACGGGTTGTTCATCCGGCACCTGCTGCGGCGCCCTGCGACGCCCGAACTCGCGACGTTCCTGCCGGAATTCACCATCCTGAACTGCCCCACGTTCAAGGCCGATCCGGCCCGCCACGGATGCCGGACCGAAACCGTCATCGCCTTGAACTTTGCCAAGAAGATCATCCTGATCGGTGGCACCGAATATGCGGGCGAGAACAAGAAATCCGTGTTTACCCTGTTGAACTATCTGCTGCCTGCCCAGGGCGTCATGCCGATGCATTGTTCCGCCAACCACGCCCCCGGCAATCCGGTGGATACGGCTGTGTTCTTTGGCCTGTCCGGCACCGGCAAGACCACCTTGTCCGCTGACCCCACCCGCGTTCTGATTGGTGACGACGAACACGGCTGGTCCGACCGCGGCACGTTCAATTTCGAGGGCGGCTGTTACGCCAAGACCATCAACCTGAGCGCCGAGGCCGAGCCCGAGATTTATGCCACCACCACCAAACCCTATACCGTGATCGAAAACATGGTGTTTGATCCGGTGACCAAGGCGTTGGATTTCAACGATGACAGCCTGACCGCCAATATGCGATGCGCCTATCCGCTGGAGTATATCTCCAACGCGTCGGACACCGCCATTGGCGGGCATCCTAAGAATATCATCATGTTGACCTGTGATGCCTTTGGCGTGTTGCCCCCTATCGCCCGGTTGACCCCGGCGCAGGCGATGTATCATTTCCTGTCCGGGTTCACGTCCAAGGTGGCCGGCACCGAACGCGGTGTCACCGAACCCGAACCGACGTTTTCCACCTGTTTTGGCGCCCCGTTCATGCCCCGCCGTCCCGAGGTTTATGGCAAGCTGTTGCAAGGCAAGATCGCCAGCCACGGTGCAACCTGTTGGCTGGTCAACACCGGTTGGACCGGGGGCGCCTATGGCACCGGGCGGCGGATGCCGATCAAGGCCACCCGCGCGCTGCTGGCCGCCGCCCTTGACGGGACGCTGATCGAGGGGACGTTCCGCAAAGACCCGAATTTCGGGTTTGATGTGCCCGTGGCGGTGGACGGTGTTGATGCCGCGCTGCTGTTTCCCCGCGCCACATGGGCGGACCCCGCGGCCTATGACCGGCAGGCGCAAAAGCTGGTGGATATGTTCTCGGCCAATTTTGCCAAATATGTGCCGTTCATTGATGATGACGTGAAGGCCGCCGCGATCGGCTGAACCTTGCCGATGTAAGGTGGGTCTTGACCCACCTTGCGTTCCGCCGTTGACAAGGAGGGTCCGCGTCGGCCCATAAGACCGTCATGCGCCTTTTGTCTGCCCTTGTGTTCAGTGTCTGGTGTCCCGTCGCCGCGTTGGCCCAAAACGCGGGCGATGTTGTTGGCCCGTTGATCGGGTCGTTCGCCGCTGGCATCTTTTGCGCGCCCGAGGTGGTCGGCACCAACGCCGCACCCGATACCGTCGCCGGTGTCACCAATATCATCGTGGGCGAGCCGAATTTTGTGTCCACCGGGCGCACCGTGCCCGCAGTGCCGGGCATGGGGTTCGGGGTCAAGAGCCGGGCCAAGAGCGCCCCCCTGACCTTTGTCACCGTGGTCATCACCCATCCGCCCATGGGCGGAGGTCGCGTGACGTCCCAAAGCTACACCACCAATATCGGGTCCGAAGGGTCGTCCCTGACCATGTATCAGTTCGATTTCGACTATGAGCTGGTCGAGGGACCATGGAGCATCACCGCCTTTGACGATGACGAAACCCTGTTTCGCGCCCGGTTTACGGTGGTGTCCCCCCAATTGGTCCCCGAACTCGCCGGGGTGTGCGGATACGAGGATTTGTTGGGGTAAGGTGGGTCTTGACCCACCTTGGTTGGCCTACATCAGCCCCCGCCGCACCAGATTGGCCCCCGCAATAAGCAGCACCGCCAGCGTTGCCTTGCGGAACGCGTCCTGATCGATCCGGTCCTGTATCCGGAAACCGATGGCCATCCCCACCATCGCAGGCACCACCAACGCCGCCGACAATCCGACCGTGTCCCGGTTCAGCACCCCCGATTGCAGGTGGCCCAGCAACAACATCACGGACCCCAGCCCGTAAATGACCCCTTGCACCGTGATCTGCCGCGCCTTGGGCGTATCCACGGCCACCAGATACAGAACTGTCGGCGGTCCCCAGGTGCCCGCAAGCCCGCCCAGCGTGCCCGCCGCCAATCCGGCCACCCATGAAAACGGCCCCCGCCATGCCAGCGGGATCACCAACCGCACCCCGGCCAACTGGATCGCGCACAGCACCACCACCGGCACCCCCAGCACCACAAACATCGTATCCGCCGGGATCGACGTCAGAAATTGTGCCGAGATGAGGATGGTCACGCAGACCAGCCCGATATAGACCCGGTATTCCCGCGCCGCCGCCCATGCATCCCCCAGACCCGACCGCACAATCTGCAATCCGTTCCCGACCACGATCGGCAGGATGATCCCCGCCACCACCACCTGTGGGTCGATCAGCATCCCCATGCCCGAGATCATAATCAGCGGCATCGCGAATCCCACCGCCCCTTTGACCACCCCCGCAAAGAGCGTCACGGCGCAGGCGAACACGAGCAGATTGAGGCTGAGAAGATCGGGCATATATGTCATGCTTGCGTCATATCTGCCTGTGCCGCCCCCTGCATTCAAAATCGGGTGCGACATTTAAGTGCGCGTTGCGTTCGCAGATTGAAATGAAGTTGCGCTGCACCTGCAAAGTCGGTATCTCTGCGCTTGCAAAAAGAGGATTCACCCATGGCTCACGACGGACAGGATATTTCATTGACCACAAGTGCCACATTGCCCGGCCTGCTGGACCTGACTGCCGCGGCTTTGCCCGCTGTCGATGATATTCTTGCCCGGGCCAAATCCCGGCTTTGCGCGACCGTCATGGACGGCGACCGCGTATCTGCCCGGTTGATGGACGACCACCAGACCGCCGCGCACGGCTTTGCGTGGTTGGCGACCTATGCGCAGGCCTTGCACCAGATGCAGGACTGGGCCGAGAGGCTGCACCAGGACGGCAAGTTTGGCGAGGTCGAACAGCTGATCCACCAGATCGCCTTTGGTGAATACCTTTGGCAGATTTACGGTGGCATCCAGATGAATCAGGGTGAAATCGTCCGGCTGCAGGATATTGGCCTGTCACAGGACGACATGCGCGCCTTGATGCTGCCTGCGGTCATGACCCTGACACAAGGCGGCAACACCCAAGCCGCCCGCCTCCGGCTGGTCGCCCTGATGCGCGACAACGCCCATGCCACCGTCGGGCACCCCGGTCTGGACGACGAATTGGAAATGATCCGCGAACAATTCCGCCGCTATGCCGTGGAAAAGGTCGAACCCTTTGCCCACGACTGGCATCTGAAGGACGAACTGATTCCGATGGAGGTGATTGCCGATCTGGCCGAAATGGGTGTTTTTGGCCTGACCATCCCCGAGGAATACGGTGGTTTCGGCCTTTCCAAGGCCAGCATGGTTGTCGTGTCAGAGGAATTGTCGCGCGGATATATCGGCGTGGGGTCGCTGGGCACCCGCACTGAAATCGCCGCCGAACTGATCCTGTGCGGCGGCACCGAGGCCCAAAAGCGCAAATGGCTGCCGGGGTTGGCATCGGGGGAGATTTTGCCGACGGCCGTATTTACCGAACCCAACACCGGGTCCGATCTGGGCGCGCTGCGCACCCGTGCCGTCAAGGTTGGCGATGATTGGCAGGTGACCGGCAACAAGACGTGGATCACCCATGCCGCCCGCACCCATGTCATGACCCTGCTGGCCCGCACCGACCCCGACACGACCGGCTACAAGGGCCTGAGCATGTTTCTGGCCGAAAAGACCCCCGGCACCGATGCCGCCCCGTTCCCCACCCCCGGCATGACCGGCGGCGAGATCGAGGTGTTGGGCTATCGCGGGATGAAGGAATACGAACTGGCCTTTGACGGATTTGCCGTCAGTGGCGACAACCTGTTGGGGGGCGAAACCGGCAAGGGGTTCAAGCAGTTGATGGAAACCTTTGAATCCGCCCGCATCCAGACCGCCGCCCGTGCCGTGGGCGTCGCCCAATCTGCCCTTGATGTGTCGATGCAATATGCCACCGACCGCAAACAGTTTGGCAAGGCGTTGATCGCATTTCCCCGCGTCGCCTCGAAGCTTGCCATGATGGCTGTCGAGATCATGATTGCCCGACAGTTGACCTATTTCAGCGCCCGCGAAAAGGACGAAGGCCGCCGTTGTGATCTGGAGGCCGGGATGGCCAAATTGCTGGGTGCCCGCGTCGCCTGGGCCGCTGCCGACAACGGGTTGCAGATTCATGGCGGCAATGGCTTTGCCCTTGAATACAAGATCAGCCGCATTTTGTGCGACGCCCGCATCCTGAACATCTTTGAGGGTGCCGCCGAAATTCAGGCGCAGGTGATCGCCCGCCGCCTATTGGATTAATCGACCGGGACCGCCGAGGGGACCGCGCGCGGCCCCCTCGCCACCCCAAG
>JBGSIZ010000137.1:0-2147 GCA_041742255.1 Marivivens sp.
TGGCCTGGCGTCTTGCCTTCGGCGTCGATGTTGGGGCCGTGGTGGAACCAGGCAAAGCCGGGCAGGTCCAAACCGCCAAGCCCCGCCATGACCGCCGCCAGTTCGGCGGGGTCATGGTCCGGGCGCAGCGCACAAAGGACGGTGTGGACGATCACCCGCGCGCCTCGTCCATCAGACGCCGCATTTCGGTGATGGCGGGGGTCAGGCCGCGAAAGATCGCCTCGCCGATGATGAAATGCCCGATGTTGAGTTCCATCAGTTCGGGCAATGCCGCGATGGGGCCGACCGTGTCATAGGTCAGGCCGTGGCCTGCGTGGACCTCTAGCCCGAGGCTGTGGGCAAAGGTGGCCATGTCCCGCAAGCGGATCAGTTCGGCGTCGCGGGCGTCGAAATGCCCCTCGGCATAAAGGTCACAGTAGGACCCGGTGTGCAGTTCGATCACCTGTGCGCCGATCCGGTGCGCCGCCTCGATCTGGCGGGCGTCGGCGGCGATAAAGATCGACACCCGGCACCCGGCCTCGCGCAGGGGTGCGATGAACCCAGCGAGCCGGTTTTCTTCGCGCGCGACCTCCAGCCCGCCTTCGGTGGTGCGTTCTTCGCGTTTTTCGGGCACCAGACACACCGCGTGGGGTTTGTGACGCAGCGCGATGGCCTGCATTTCCGGGGTCGCCGCCATTTCAAAATTCAGCGGCACCGAGAGCGCCGCGACCAAGCCGTCGATGTCGGCGTCCGAAATGTGCCGCCGGTCTTCGCGCAAATGGGCGGTGATGCCGTCGGCCCCTGCCTCCTCGGCCAGTTTTGCCGCCCGGATAGGGTCCGGATAGGCCGATCCGCGTGCGTTGCGCACGGTCGCCACATGGTCGATGTTCACACCCAAACGTAATTTCCCGGCCATCGTGCCCTCCTGCGAAATGTGTTGTGTGACCTAGCCTGCGCCCGGTCCGCCGTCCTGCGGCATTTGGCCCGGCGTGGCGGCAGGTTTGCGCAAACTGTCGAGTTTCGCCCGCAATTTCTTGCGCCGGCTGTTTTGATAGGCCCGGATGACCGGGACCGACAAGTAATATGCGATACCCCCCGCCACGATGCCGGGGATGATCCCGCCGATCATGAAGGGAAAAAACACCTCGCGGTAGAAAATCGCAAGGCCCGCCCAGTCCGCCCGTTCGGGCGAAAACATGGCCATGAAATTGTGCCACAGGTCCGACCACGCGCCCCCGAATTTCTCGCCCAGTGACAGGTCTGTCGCCTGCCGGGGCCGCGTGCCCAGCAGGAAATGCCCGGTTTCCAGCGACACCGCCGCGATCGGCACATAGGTCAGCGGGTTGCCAAAGAAGGTCGCCAGAAGGGACGCGAGGATATTTCCCCGCATTAGTTTGGCCAGCGTGAGGGCCACGATGAAGTGAAAGCCGAAGAACGGCGTGAACGTGGTCCAGACCCCGGCGAAAATGCCCCGCGCGATTTTTTCGGGCGTGTCGGGCAGCCGACGGACCCGGTGTTTGACGTATTCAAACGCCCGCACCCAGCCCCCGCGCGGCCAGACCGCCTGTGCGATGACCTGCCAGATCGGCCTGCGTTGCCT
This sequence comes from Marivivens sp., assembly GCA_041742255.1. Taxonomy (GTDB): domain Bacteria; phylum Pseudomonadota; class Alphaproteobacteria; order Rhodobacterales; family Rhodobacteraceae; genus JBGSIZ01. The sequence goes on from JBGSIZ010000137.1 coordinate 1,580, forward strand.
GCGTTTGAACACCACCTAAAGCACCCCGGTTCTATACACGCGCCAGCCCCGCCGCAGCCCGCGACGGATCCCGGTGCCGCGAGATGGACGAGACATGGCTTTCGGCCTCCAGCGCGGTCATGACCCGGTGCAGATGTTCCGCATCCCGCAGGTCCACATCCAGCAAAAGCCGGTAAAAATCCGGTTTACGGTCGATAAAGTTGAGGTCCGAAATGTTCGACGACTGTTCCCCGATCAAGGTGCAGATCCGCCCCAGCACGCCTGCGTCGTTGGAAATGGTGATGTCCAGCGTCACGGTGTTGATCGCGGCATGGGGGCCTTCGTGCCATTGCAGGTCCATCCAGCGTTCCGGCTGATCCTCGTAATCGGCGAGCGCCAGACAGTCGATGGCGTGGACCGCCACCCCTTGCCCGCGGAACGTGATGCCCACGATCCGTTCGCCCGGAACCGGCTGGCAACAGTCGGCGCGCCGGAAGGTCTGATTCGCCGACAACCCGACAATAGCACGGCTGGGTTCGATTGCATCGCCGGGCTTGATGGTCAGTTCGGGGTACAGCGTCTGGACCAC
>JBGSIZ010000138.1:0-6721 GCA_041742255.1 Marivivens sp.
CACTGCAACGGGGCGGGCTGGCGGCAGCGTTGCTGGCCCCCGACGTGGTCGCGGCGTTTCTGGTCAGCCCGGACCCCGTGGCGCTGGCCGTGTTCGAATGGTCGGGGCGGTATAATCAGGTAGGTCTGGTGGACTGGACCCTGATCGCGACCCGCGACGATCTGGAGGCCGTGTCGCGCGCCGTCGCGGACAGCCCCCGGTCGCACAACGATTTTCCAACCGCCCTTGGGTATGCCTTGGGCCACGCGGCCACCCTGCTGCAATCGGCACCCGACTGTGCGGCGCGCACCATTGATGTGGCCGGTGACGGGGTCAACAACGAAGGGTTCACGCCCGCCGAGGCCTATGCCGCCTTCCCGTTCAACGGCGTGACGGTGAATGGTCTGGTGGTGAATGCAGGCGATTACGAAGGCAGCCCGGAGTTGATCGACTTTTACCAGCGCGAGGTCCGGCGCGGCCCCGGTGCCTTTGTCGAGGTGGCGAATGGCTTTGCCGATTATGAGGCGACGATGACCCGCAAACTGTTGCGCGAACTGCTGGCGCAGGTGGTGGGGGCGGCACCGGGTCCATTGACAGGGGCGGCGCCGGGATGATGGCCTGCGCGCGACTTTGGGCTGTGACGCTGACGGCGGGCATGGCGATCACCACTCCGGGATGGGCCACGGCCCAAACTTGCCGGCAGGCGCTGGCGCTTGGTCTGGATATATCGGGATCGGTGGACGCCACCGAATACCGCCTGCAACTTGACGGGGTGGCTGCGGCCCTGACCAGCACATCCGTGCGGGCGGCCTTGTTGTCCGACCTTGGCGCGCCCGTCCGGATCACGGTCTATGAATGGAGCGGGCCCGCGGACCAGTCGCAAGTGTTGGCCTGGACCGTGATTGACAGTGATGCCGCCTTGACCGCCGCCGCCTCACGGTTGCGGGCGCATCAACGAGGGCCGGGGGATCAAACCACCGGGCTGGGGGCGGCGATGCAATATGGCGGCGGGCTTCTGGCGCAACAACCGGACTGCTGGAAACGCACACTCGACATTTCGGGCGATGGCCCCTCCAACGTCGGGCCGCGCCCGCAAGATATCCGTGACCTGCCGCCGGGCGTCACCGTCAACGCGCTGGCCATCGGTTTGGCCGGACAAGCCACCGGAGACCTGCGGGCCGCCGATATCAAGGAACTGTCGTCCTATTTCCGCGCCTACGTCATCCGGGGGCCGGATGCGTTCGTCGAAACGGCGCTGGGGTTTTCGGACTACGCCGCCGCGATGGAGCGCAAACTGCTGCGCGAATTGCAGGCCGTGGTGTTGGGTCAGGCGATGACAGACTGACCGGTGGCCCCACAACAGGCCCGCCCATACTACTGCCCGCACCCATCGGCGCGCGCCCGGCGCCACCCATGCACGGGATGACCGACACCCCACCGCCCGGACCAATCCAACAGTCCCACCGCAGGCAACCCGTCGCGGCCCGCCTGAGGAACCAAACTTCCTTCACAGGGTCCGTCACTCACACCACGCCACCAACCCATCCCCCCGGCCCCGTTTCTTACTGCCGGAAAAACCGCCGCCGGAGGCCCCGGCCAGCAAGGGCCGCACCGCCCACCAGTTAGGCGATCACGATCAACACCCAGGAAAAAGAAATGCGGCGGCAGCCGCGCCGATCTATTGAAAGGGCGTCAGTAGATATACCGGATCTGGTCGGCCCAATACCGCTCCACCCGGCGCAGAACGCGGGTGATATCCTCGACCCCGGCCATGTCCATCACACCGCGGGCTTGCAACCCTTCGGCGTGGCCGGCAAAAAGTTGGGCCACGATATCGCGGATGCGTCGCCCTTTTTCGGTCAGGCGGACACGCACAGACCGGCGGTCAATCTCGCACCGCTGGTGGTGCATGTATCCCATATCCACCAGTTTCTTGAGGTTGTAGCTGACGTTCGACCCTTGGTAATAGCCGCGCGATTTCAATTCGCCCGCCGTCACCTCGTTGTCGGAAATGTTGAACAGCAGCAAGGCCTGCACCGGGTTCACCTCCAGCACGCCCATGCGTTCGAATTCATCCTTGATGACATCCAGCAGCAGGCGGTGCAGGCGTTCCACAAGGGTCAGCGCCTCAAGGTAGTTGGACATGTAGGCGGCACTGTGTCCCGCGCCGGACCGGTCGCCGCCAATGATTTGGTCAAGATCGGAATGAAGGCTCATCTTTGTCTCCGTCGTCACGTTTCGCCCTTATCAATGGGGCCAAAAGGCGAACAATCGGTTAAGTCACATAAAAATATCCTGACCTCACCGAACGCAGGCAACAATTCCTGAAATCAACGGCTTAGTCCGGGCGCGCAACACCTGTGGCCATGGCGGCAATGCGGGAAATCATCCCGGCATAGGGATCGGGGGCCGTGGTCTGGCCATTGATCCATGCATAAATATCGTGGTCGTTCTCTTCCAGCAGGGTCTCATAGAGGTCCAGATCGGCCCCCGTCATGGCGTCGAGATCGCGGGCAGCAAAGGCCATCAGGATCAGGTCCATTTCCCGAATCCCGCGCCGCATCGACCGCATCCGCAGCCGTTTGCGCCGAATGTCCATCGGTTCGGCGGTCATGTCCGGCCACCGATCACCGCGCGCAACCGCTTTTCAATCCGGGCCAGCGCATCCGAAGACCGGGCAACCTCTGCCCGGACCACCCGCAATTCGGCCAGCAAGGCCAGCGCTCCTGCGGTGTCTTCTGCCGGAAATTCGGTGTCGGACGGCGGCGGCACCCCGTCGCCCTTGCCCGTCAACAACCATGTCAGGGACACGTTCAACAACCCCGCCAGCATCTGCACCCGGTTGGCGCGGGGTTCCTTCATATCGTCTTCCCAGCCGCGGACAGTGTCGGTCTTGACGCCGATCTTCTGGGCCAGATCCCGTTGGCTCAACCCTGCTGCCTCGCGCGCGGCGGCCAGTCTGTCGCCAAAGGTTGCCACATCGTCATCATACCAGTTTTCGTCCGCCATCGTCCGCGCTCCTTGCCGCTTGAGTTGGTGTTCACCACAGCCTATGACACGACGACCCGCCTTTTGCCAACAGGACCCATGCCATGGCCTTTCTCTCTGCGACACTGGACCGCGTGAAACCTTCGCCCACCATCGCCGTCACGACCAAGGCGCAGGAACTCAAGGCAGCCGGGCGCGATGTGATCGGTCTGGGTGCCGGCGAACCCGATTTCGACACCCCCCAGAACATCAAGGATGCAGGCATCGCCGCCATCACATCCGGCAAGACGAAATACACCGCCGTGGACGGTATCGCCGAACTCAAACAGGCGATCTGCGCCAAATTCGCCCGCGAAAACGGCCTGACCTATACCCCCGCACAGGTGACGGTGGGCACCGGGGGCAAACAGGTTCTGTATAACGCCTTTATGGCCACCCTGAACCCCGGCGACGAAGTGATCATCCCCGCCCCCTATTGGGTCAGCTATCCCGATATGGTCTATCTGGCAGGGGGCGAACCCGTGATCGTGACGGGCGGTCTGGACACCGGGTTCAAGATCACCGCTGCCCAGCTTGAGGCCGCGATCACGCCGCGCACCAAATGGTTCCTGTTCAACTCGCCCTCCAACCCCACCGGGGCTGGATATACCTGGGATGATTTGAAGGCCCTTACGGATGTTTTGATGCGCCACCCGCATGTCTGGGTCATGACTGACGACATGTATGAACATCTGGTGTTTGACGATTTCAAATTCTGCACCCCGGCACAGGTGGAACCGCGCCTCTATGACCGCACCCTGACGGTCAATGGCGTGTCCAAGGCCTATGCGATGACCGGCTGGCGGATCGGTTACGCCGCAGGCCCCGTCGCCCTGATCAAGGCGATGGGCAAGATCCAGTCGCAGTCCACATCGAACCCCTGTTCGATCAGCCAGTATGCCACGGTCGAGGCGCTCAATGGCACACAGGATTTCATCGAACCCAACCGCGCCTTGTTCCAGCGGCGGCGCGATCTGGTGGTCGCTGCCTTGAACCGCGCCCCCGGCATCACCTGCCCCACGCCCCAAGGCGCGTTTTATGTCTATCCCGACATCGCGGGGTGCATCGGCAAAACCTCGGCGGGGGGCACCGTTCTGACCGATGACGAGGCATTCGCCACGGCCTTGCTCGAGGAAACCGGGGTCGCCGTCGTATTCGGCGCGGCGTTCGGCCTGTCGCCGAATTTCCGGATTTCCTATGCCACCTCGGACGAGGCCCTGACCGAGGCCTGCGCCCGGATCATCGGGTTTTGCGAAACGCTGGTCTGATCGGCGGTTGGACGACCCCGCCTTGGGTCTGGCGCGATGGTCCGTCCCTTGCTAGGGATAAGGAGCGCCGCCCGGCTGGGGGGCTGGCATGGGAAACGGACGCATGGGGTCAGAATTACCCGACTACTACTTTCGCATCCGTGAAAACGGGGCGGCGGTGTTTCGTGTGGATACCGAGAACCGCCAGCGCCGGATCGAGATGGACCAGATCGCCGTCGTCAACGTCAAGAATGGCGAGGTAAAGCCCCAAGGCGACCGGGCGCTGACCCAACCAGACCTTGATGCAATTCAGATATGGATGGCCGACCGGATCGCCCTTTTGGCCCAGCGCGATATCGACGATATTCACCGGGCGGTGGACTACCTGAACATCACAACCCAATGGGTGCAGTCCAAAGCGACGGACGACCAGTTGGAAAATGTGACTGACGCCCTATTGCTGGCCATGCATGACCTGCGCACGGTTCTGGTCCGCAAAAAGGCCGACCGCCTGATGAAGGGTCAACCCGAGGGCGCCAGCGACGACTGACGCCCAAAGGTGCGACGGATCAGCTGCCGCCAGACGATCCGCCCATGGCACCCACTAGAACCAGCAAACCAACCCCGGCACCCAAGGCCCCCGCACCACCCAGACCGCCCGCCGCACCGCCGCCCTGTGGCACGTCGGTCACGCTAAAGGGTTTGACGCAGACCTGACCGTCGCCGTTGCTGTCGTATCCGGCAAGGCTGCCTGCTGCGGCCACTGCGGAAAATCCGGCCGAACATCCGCCCCCGGCCAGCGTTTCGATCAGGCTGTATTGTCCGGGGGCCAACCCCTGGGCCGTGGCCGCACCAGCCGGAGCCAGCGCGACAACTGCGATCATTGCGAAAAGTCGGGTCATTCTGGGTCTCCTTTTGATTGGGTCGCCCCGGATATACCCGAAATCGCGAAACGGTCGATCAAAAAGACCATGATCCCGTCAAAATCCGAAACAATAGGCAGAGATCAGCGCGACAACCGGACCGACCTGCCCCAGAACCGCGCCATCAACCCGACCGACGCCGCCCCCAGCCCCACCGTCAGGCCAAGCCACAGACCGACGCCGCCCCAGCCCCAGACAAACGCCATGACATAAGATGCGGGTATCCCGATCAGCCAATAGGACACCGTGGCCAGCCACATCGGCACCGTTGTGTCCTGCACGCCGCGCAACAGGCTGAGCGATACAATCTGGGTGGCGTCAACAAACTGGAACAGGGCGGACAGCAACACCAACGTGGTGCCGATACGGATGATGGCCGCGCGGGCGGGTTCATCGGGGTCCACGAACAACGCCACCATCTGCGATGGTACGGTCACCATCAACAGGACGGCCAGCACGCCAAACCCCCACGACACGGCAAACGCGGTTTTGCCCCAGCGGCGCAACTCGGCCTCGTCCCGACGGCCAAAGGCCCCGCCTGCGCGCACCGTTGCGGCCTGGCTCATGCCGACATGGAACATGAAAAACAACGCGGTGATCTGCAACGCAATGCCATGGGCGGCCAGTTCCAGTTCGCCAATCCACCCCATCATGACCGCACTGGCGGAAAACAACCCGCCTTCGGCCAGCGATGTCAGGCCAATGGGCAAACCGATGCGGAACACCTGCCCCATCGCCTGCCAGTCAGGCCGCCAGATCCGTTGGAACAAGGCGACATGGGGAAACTTGGCCTGTGCATACAGGGCCAGCACCCCAAACGTCAGGGCCTGCACCAGAACGGACGCGATGGCCGCCCCTTGAATCCCCAGTTCCGGCGCGCCCAGGCGGCCAAAGATCAAGGCATAGTTGATGACCCCATTGGTCACCAGCGCCGCCAGCGTCACCCAAATCTGCACCGTGGTCAGTTGCATCCCCGACAGGAACGACCGCATGGAGTTGGCCAACAAGGCCGGGATCATGCCCCAACCTGCGATACGCAGATACCGCTGCGCCTCGGCGGCGACGGCGTCGGTTTGGCCCAACAGACGAAAAAATGCCTCTGACCACCACAACGGCGCAATGGCGAACACGACAAACATCAGACCCAGCCACATCGACATGCGGGTGACACGGCGGGCGCGGACCAGATCGCCCTCGGCGGCGGCGGCGGCCACCATGGCCACCACGGCATTGGAAAACCCCGCCCCCAGAATGAACACCACAAACCAGATGGACGTGGCCACCGTCGCGGCGGCAAGGCTGATCACGTCATACCAGCCCAGCATGATCGTATCTGTCATATGGATGGCAAACCCCGCCACCGACGACGCAACAAGCGGCAGGCCAAGCCGAAGCAAGGACCGGGCGTGCGCGGAATAGGTCAAGGGCACAGTCATACCGCCCGTGTAGGCCGGGCCGCGCGCGCCGTCCAGTGGGGCCAAGGGGCTACAGCCCGCGCAGAACCAACTGTCCGGCGACCACCAGAACGATGGTGCCCGCGACCAA
>JBGSIZ010000139.1:0-7582 GCA_041742255.1 Marivivens sp.
CCGCCACCAGCCGCACCGGGGCCGTGGGCCGCATGGTGGCCGGGGACCGCGCCCACAAGGTGATCGCCACCATTTCCGGTGCCATTGGCGGATTGGGCGGATTGCCCACCGCGCTGGCCGAATTGCCCGTGGCCACCACCGTCATTTTTCGCGCGGTTCAGGATGTTGCCAGCCAATACGGCGAGGACCCCACCACTGAGGAAACCCGGTTGGAATGTCTGCGCGTGTTTGGCGCGGGCGGTCCCGGTTCCAGCGATGATGGCATCGACACCACGTTCATCGGGGCCCGGTTGAGCCTGACCGGACCTGCCCTGAATTCGTTGTTGGCCAAGGTGGCCCCCCGGTTTGCCGCCGTGTTGTCCCAAAAGCTCGCCACGCAGGCCGTGCCAGTTATCGGGGCCGCTGCGGGGGCGGGGACCAATTACGCCTTTGCCGAGTATTACACCGAGATGGCCCATGTGCATTTCGCGCTTCGCCAGTTGTCCCGCGCCTATGACGATGACCAGGTTGCCGATGCGTTTCACGCCGAACTGGCCAAGGCCGCCATTCCGGTGCGCCGGAATTGATCGCCGGAATTGATCGGCCTTAGCCCTGTTGCGCCAGCCAGTCGGTGAGTGCGGGGCGCACCGATTGGTCGCCGTTCGCCCGTGCCGCGTCGATAACCCCCCGCACCGCCGTAAGGTCCACCCGCCGCAGCAGGTGTTTGACCGGCCCGATGGAGGCCGGGCGCATCGACAAGGTGCGGAACCCGATTGCCGCCAGCGCCAGCGCCTCGACCGGGCGGCCCGCGTCTTCGCCGCAGAAGGACAAGGGTTTGCCGGCAACCCGGCATTTTTCGACCACCATCGACAGGTAGTCCAGAAAGCTGATGTTGAGCGTGTCATACCGCCGCCGGACCCGCTCGTTTTCGCGGTCGGCGGCAAAGAAGAACTGTTTCAGATCGTTGCCGCCGACCGAGACGAAGTCCACCTCGGCCCAGAAGGCGGGCGGCGCGAAGCCAAGCGACGGCGTTTCCAGCATCGCGCCTACCTGATAGGTCGCCGGCAGCGGGTGGCCGAGAATGGTTTCCCGCGCCAGCGCCTTGTCCATCTCGGCCTTGGCCGCCCGGAATTCGTCGTATTGCGCGATAAAGGGGAACATGACCGTCAGCGGTTGCCCCGCCGCCGCCCGGATCAGCGCCTGCAACTGCATCCGCAGCACGCCCGGTTTGTCCAGCCCGACCCGGATCGCCCGCCAGCCCATCGCCGGGTTGGGTTCGTCGTTGGCCTTCATATAGGGCAGAACCTTGTCCGAGCCGATGTCCAGCGTCCGGAACGCCACCCGTCGCCCAGCCGCCGATTCCATCACCCGGCGGTAGAGTTTCGACAGTTCTTCGCGTTTGGGCATCTGGTTGCGCACCAGAAATTGCAGTTCTGTCCGAAACAGCCCCACGCCTTCGGCCCCAGATGAGGCCAGTGAGGGCAGGTCCGCCATCAGACCCGCGTTCATGTGCAGCGCGATTGTGGTGCCGCAGAGCGCCGTCGCGGGCAGGTCCCGGATCGAGGTGTAGCGTTCCTGTGCCCGCGCCTGCATCGCGATTTTGTCCCGGAACGCCGCCGACACCGTGTCATCGGGCCGCAGATGCGCGATGCCCTGATCGCCGTCCACAAGGATCGCGTCACCATTGAGCGCCTCGGCGATGATGCCGTTGGCGTTGATCACCAGCGGAATCGCCCAGGCCCGCGCCACGATGGCCGCGTGGCTGCCCACCGAGCCTTCTTCGAGCACGATCCCCTTGAGCGTCTTGCCATATTCCAGCAAATCCCCCGGACCGATATTGCGCGCGATCAGCACCGCGTTGTCCGGCATTTCCGCCCCGGTGTCCGCCCCTTGCCCGGTCAGGATGCGCAACAGCCGATTGGACAGGTCGTCCAGATCGTGCAGCCGTTCCCGCAAGTAGGCATCCGCCGCCTGACCCATCCGCGTGCGCGCCAGCGATTGTTCCTTTTCCACCGCCGCCTCGGCCGACAGGCCGCTTTCGACGTCGGCCTCCATCCGGCGCATCCAGCTGCGCGAATTGGCGAACATCCGGTAGGCCTCCAGCACCTGAAGCTGGTCGGCGTTGACTGTAGTGGTCTGGGTCAGCATGTCATCGACCGACTGCCGCAGGGTTTCGACCGCGTCCCGCAGCCGCGCCAGTTCTGCCACCGGATCATCCGACACCGGGTTGGTCACCACCACGCGGGGTTCGTGCAGGTAGACCCGCCCTTCGACCGCCCCTTCTTGGCCGATGGTGCCCCGGAACATCACGGGCTGCTGGTGCCGGGCGGACAATGCCGCCCCTTCGCCCACAAAGGCCCCCAGTTCGGTCATTTCCGCCAGCACCATCGCCACCACTTCGAGCGCGTAAACCTCATCCGGCGTGAACAGCCGTTCCGCCTTGGATTGCACCACAAGCACGCCCAGCGTGTCGCCAAGCCGCTGCACGGGGATGCCGCAAAAACTGGAATAGCGTTCTTCGCCCGTTTCGGGCATGAACCGGAACCCTTTTTCGGCGGGCGCGTTGGCGGTGTTGATGACCTGCCGCCCCTTGGCCGTGCGCCCGACCAGCCCTTCGCCCATCCGCAGGCGGGTCTGGTGGACGGATTCGGGTTTCAGACCTTCGGTGGCGCACAGTTCCAGCGTATCGGCGTCCCGGAACAGATAGATCGAGCAGACCTCGGTTTGCATCGAGGTCGCGATCAGTTGCACGATCCGGTCCAGCCGCGCCTGTCCCGCGCTGGACAAGGCCAGAGTGTCCCGGAGCCGCCCAAGGAGTTTGCGGCTTTCGCTTTCGTTCCGTTCTGGCATGTGTCTTGTCCGATCGTCCCCACATGCCCTCTATAGGCGAGTTGTCCGGGAAAGGGGAGGGGGAATGGCCGGGTGTGGCGCCGCGCGCCGCGCGAGTCCCCGATTTTCAGCGACAAAAAGTGCGCCGCGTGTCAGCATTGCCCGAAATCGACCATGAAAAGGCGCCCCGGATGCCGACAATCGCGGATATTCAGTCTGTGGAGGATATCGAGGCGGTGCGCGCCCTTGTTCTCGAATTCACCGACTTTGTCATCACCCAGCATCCAGCGGCGAAAACTTCAAAGGCGTTTGAAGGGCTGGAGGCCGAATTGGCCGGGTTGCCGGGCATTTTCGGGCCGCCTGATGGGGCGTTTTTGCTGTGCCGGGTGGACGGCGTGCCCGCCGGGTGCGTTGGGTTGCGCAAGCACGGCGAGGGCGTGTGCGAGGTCAAGCGCATGTATGTCAGCCCCGCGTTCCGGGGCCAGCGTCTGGGCGACGCGCTGGTTGTGTCCTTGATCGACACCGCGAGCGCGCTGGGCTACCGCAAGATCGTGCTGGACACCTTTCACACCTTGAAAGCCGCCCATTACCAGTATCGCAAGGCGGGATTTTTGGATGTGACACCCACGTTCGACCTGCCCCCCGATCTGGTGGGCAAGGTGTATTTCATGGAATTGGCGCTGGATTAGGCCGCTTTTTCCAAGCCGAACGTGTCGTGCAACGCTTGCACGGCCAGTTCCATATATTTGCGGTCAATCAGCACCGAGATCTTGATTTCCGAGGTCGTGATGATCTTGATGTTGATATTCTCGTCCCGCAAGGCCCGGAACATTTGCGCCGCGACGCCTGCGTGACTGCGCATCCCGATACCCACAACCGACACCTTGGCCACGCCGTCGTCCGTCACGAGGTCACCATAGCTGATGTCGCCCTTGGCCTGTGCCGCCTCGAGTGCTGTGCGTGCCCGCAGCACCTGATCCACCGGGCACGAAAACGTCATGTCGGTGCGCCCGTCTTCGGAGATGTTCTGCACGATCATATCGACGTTCACCCCGGCCTCGGCCAGCGGCCCAAAGATGGCGGCGGCGATGCCCGGTTTGTCGGCCACCGAGATCAGTGTCATCTTGGCTTCGTCCCGCGAATAGGCGACCCCGGCCACAGCATTGGATTCCATGATTTCCTCCTCGTCGCAGACCAGCGTTCCGGCGCTGTCTGACGGTTCCTCAAATGATGACAGCACCCGCAGCCGGACCTTGAACCGCATGGCGAGTTCGACCGACCGGGTTTGCAGGACCTTGGCCCCAAGCGACGCCAGTTCCAGCATTTCCTCGAACGCGATCTTGTCCAGTTTGCGGGCCTTGGCGCAGATGCGCGGGTCGGTGGTATAGACCCCGTCCACGTCCGTGTAGATGTCGCAGCGTTCCGCCCCAAAGGCTGCCGCGAACGCCACCGCCGTGGTGTCCGACCCGCCCCGCCCCAGCGTGGTGATACGCCCTTCGGGGCTGATCCCCTGGAACCCGGCCACGACCGCGACCTTCATGCCTTCGCCGAATTTGCGGGTGATGTTGTCGGTCGGGATATCCTCGATCCGCGCCGAGCCATGCGCCGATGTGGTCAAGAGCGGCACCTGCCAGCCTTGCCAGGACCGCGCCGGGATATCCATTTCCTGCAACCGCAGCGCCATCAGCCCCGCCGTCACGTTTTCCCCCGACGACACGATCGCGTCGTATTCCCGCGCGTCATACAACGGCGAGGTGTCCGTGACATAGCCCACCAGTTTGTTGGTTTCCCCCGACATTGCCGACACCACGACGATCACGTCGTAGCCTTTGGCGACCTCGACCGCGACCCGTTTGGCCGCCCGGTGGATCCGGTCCACGTTGGCGACAGAGGTGCCGCCGAATTTCATTACGAGGATGGGCATGAAACCCCCTTATTGGTGCGCGCCTGTCAAATGCCGCGCTGTCATAATCGCCAAGCGGGGCGGGTGCAATGGGCGGTGGTGTGCCGCCCGTGGGGATCAGAACGGGTGCGCCCGCCCGTCCCATGTTTCAAAGCAGCCCGTGGTGGCCAGCGACAGGGCCGCGAACCGGTCCATCAGCCCCGCCGCCGCGTCGCCCGCATCAATGTCCGCCGCTGTGCCGCCCATGTCCGTGCGCACCCAGCCGGGGTGGTATATCCCCACCGCAATCCCGTCCCGGCCAAGGTCCGTCGCCAGATTGCGTCCAAGGTTGAGCGCCGCCGCCTTGGACGCCCGGTAGATATAGCTGCCCCCCGGTGCCCGCGTGTGCGACGCCATCTGGCTGGAAATAATCGCGATTTTCGCCCCCGGTGCCGCCCGCAGATTGGGCAACAGCGCCTGCACCGTCAGAAACACCCCGGTCACGTTGGTTGCGAATTCCGCCGCCCACATATCCGCCGGATAGCCCGTGTCCAGCGATTGTCCCTTGTCCAGATAGACCCCCGCGTTGCAGATCAGGAGCGATACCGGACGCCCGGCCAGCGCCGATGCCATGGCCGCCACCGATGCAGGTTGCGTCACGTCCACCGACAGCATGTCCGCCGTGGCCCCGCCCCGGTGGGTCCCGATCACCGTTTGGTTGCGCGCCCCGTTGCTGGCCCGGTAGCCATCCCGCAACGCCTGCCCGATGCCCCGGTTGGCCCCTGTGATCACAATTGTCATGGCCGTCTGGTCCTTTGGTCAGTTGGCCCGTTTGCGTGGTGCAAAGGGCAGGGGGGCCACTGGTATCCCGTCCGCGAGGAGTTTGAGCGCCTCCTCGGGCCGGGTTTCGCCGTAGATTGCCCGTTCGGGGGCCGTGCCGTCATGGATCGCGCGGGCTTGCGCGGCAAAGCTCATGCCGACGTATTCGCTGTTTTCCTCGATCTCGCGGCGCAAGGCGGCGATGGCGGTTTCTGCCTCGGTCTGGGGGGTGGACAGGGGGCGGTCCGGGGCCTTGGCGGTTTTGACGGTGGGGGCCATCAGCGCCTTGGTCACGTCAGTTGATCCGCAGGCGGCACAGGTCACCATCCCCGCCGCCACAAGCGCGTCAAAGCCCGCAGCCGAGGCGAACCAGCTGTCGAAATCGTGGCCTTTGGCGCATTTCAGCGAATAGTGGATCATGGGGTGTCCGGTTCAGTGTGTGACAGACATAAGGGGTCGCGGCCCGACGTCAAAGGGCGGTGTGGATCAATCGGGCAATTGCGCCGGGTTGAACTGTGCAAGGATCGCCCGCAGTTCGTGTTCCGCCACCACCCGCGCCGCCTGTTCGGGTGAAAACCACCGCCGTTTGCGTTGTTTGCATTCCGGCCATTTGACATGGACCGTGTCCACCCGCACCGGATAGACCAGCGCCAGAACCGGCGTGCGCGTCTTGTCCAGCGGTTTTAGGTAGGAAAACACCCCAAGGCAGGTGTCATAGGCGCGCCCTGTCAGCCCCGCCTCTTCCCAGGCTTCGGTTGCGGCCGCTTCGGCGGGGGTCTGGTTGTGCATTGGCCAGCCTTTGGGCAGGATCCAGCGACCCGTGCCCCGGCTGGTGACCAGACAGATTTGCATCCCCTCGGCTTGGGTGCGGAAACACAGGGCGGCGAATTGCGTGCGCGCATCGGTCTTGCGCCCCGCCCGGAGCTTGATCGGCAATTGCGGGGGCATGGACATCATCGGGGCGCGCTGCATCTTTATGATTTGAGCCGACCGTTGCAGAGGTTGCAGGGGGTTGCAATCGGGTTTGCGCCTGCCGGCAAAGGAGAGTGTCACAGGTGCAGATGCATGCCCCGAAGTTCATTGGATCCGAGATCTACCGCACGTCCTCCTATGGCCCGTGGCACCCGCTGCGCGTGCCGCGGGTCAGCACGGTGATGGACCTGTGCCGCGCGATGGACTGGTTGCCCCCCACCGATTTCGTGACCAGCCCGCGCGCCAAGCCCGCCGCACTGGCCCTGTTTCACACCCCCGAATATATTGCCGCCCTGCAAGACGCCGAGGCCCGCCAAGAGGTGTCGGACGCCGTGCGCGCCCGACATTGTCTGGGCACCCCGTCCAACCCGATCTTTCCCGAAATGTTCCGCCGCCCTGCCACATCGGCTGGCGCGTCGTTGCTGGCGGGCGAAATGCTGGCGCGCGGTGGCGTGGTCTATTCCCCCGCAGGCGGCACCCACCACGGATTTGCCGACCGCGCGAACGGGTTTTGCTATTTCAACGATCCGGTGCTGGCCATTCTGTCGTTGCGCCGGATGGGGGCGACCCGGGTCGCCTATGTCGATATTGACGCCCATCACGCCGACGGAGTGGAGGCCGCGTTTGCCGATACGCCCGAGGTGATGGTCTTGTCCGTCCACGAACAGGACCGGTGGCCCCGCACGGGTGCCCTGACGGACCGGGGGTGTGGCAATGTCCACAACCTGCCCGTGCCGGCGGGGTTGCATGACGATGATATGGCCCTGATCCGGGACGACGTTATCCTGCCCCTTGTCGCTGCTCACCGCCCCGATGCGATTGTGCTGCAATGCGGGGCCGATGCGGTGCTGGAGGATCCCCAATCCCGGTTGGCCCTGTCCAACAATGCCCATTGGGCCGTGGTGGCCGCCCTGCGCCCTTTGGCCCCCCGGTATCTGGTTCTGGGCGGAGGCGGGTATAATCCGTGGTCCGTGGGCCGCTGTTGGACGGGTGTCTGGGCCATCCTGACCGGGGCCGAAATCCCCGACCGGTTGCCCCCAGCGGCGGTGGCTGTGTTGTCTGCCTTGACCTGGACCCGGCCGGGCAGCCCGCGCGCCGTGA
>JBGSIZ010000140.1:0-21070 GCA_041742255.1 Marivivens sp.
CGGCGCGGGCGGCGGGTCTGCCGGTGGTTGAAACCGCGTTGTTTTATGTGCAGGCGTTTGCGGCCAACCTTGTCACGATTGCCTGCCGCGCCCTTCCCTTGGGCGCGACCGAAGGGCAGGGGGTGTTGGCCGCGGTCGCCCCGTTGTGTGCGCAAATTGCGCAGGAGGCCGCGGCGGGTGACCTGTCCACCCTTGGCGGATCGGCCTTTGCGGGGGATAGTGCGGCCATGGAACACGAAACCCAACCTGTCCGTATTTTCCGGTCATGACCGCCTTAGCCCTTGGAATGACATGTATTTTGGTGGTTTTGGCGGCCGTGCATGTCACTTGGGCGTTGGGAGTGTGGTGGCCATTTGGCAATGAGGCACGTTTGACCCGTGCTGTTGTCGGGACAAGGGGTGCGGACCGGATGCCAGGGCCTATCCCGTTGGCGCTGGTCGCTGTTTTCCTCGTGTTTGCAGCCGCTTGGCCGTGGTTGTATTGGCAGGGTCGCGCCCCGCTGGGGGGTTGGGGCGTGCGGTTTTTCGGAATTGTCTTTCTGGTCCGTGGGGTTTTGGCCTATGTGCCGGTCTGGCAAAGGATGACGCCGCAGCAGCCGTATCGGCAAAATGACCGCCGCTATTTCGGTCCGTTTTGCATCGGTATCGCGTCGGTCTTGTTTTTGATTTCAGGAGGCTGAGGCATGACATCCCCCCATGGTCCATTGCGCGTGGGCATTGGTGGCCCCGTTGGCGCGGGCAAGACCACATTGACGGCGGCGTTGTGCCGCGAATTGTCGGCGCGGTGTTCAATGGCGGTTATTACCAATGACATCTACACCCGCGAGGATGCCGAGGCGTTGATGCGCGCGCAGGTCTTGCCGCTGGACCGGATCCGGGGCGTGGAAACCGGGGGCTGTCCGCACACCGCGATCCGCGAGGATGCGTCGATCAATCTGGCGGCTGTGGCCGAGTTGAACGCGGCCTTTCCCGATCTGGACCTGATCCTGATTGAGAGCGGGGGTGACAACCTGAGCGCGACGTTTTCGCCAGAGTTGGCGGATTTGACGATCTACATGATTGATACCGCCGCCGGCGACGATATCCCGCGCAAGGGGGGGCCGGCGTTGACGAAATCCGACCTTCTGGTGATCAATAAACGCGATCTAGCGCCTTATGTCGGGGCCGATCTGGACCGGATGCACGCGGATGCCAAAACCCATCGCAAGGGCCGCCCGTTCCTGTTCGCGGAACTGCGCAACGGGATTGGCGGGGCGGAAGTGGCCGCATTCATTGTCGCGGCGGGTGGTCTGATATTGACTGAGGCGGGGTCCTGACATGCAGCAATTTCAGGTGTTTGACGGTCATAATGACCTGTTGTTCGGGTTGTTGAACGCGCCGGACCGCCGTGCGGCGATCTGGTTGGAGGGCGAGGGGCGCGGCCATCTGGACCTGCCCCGGATGCGGGCAGGCGGGTTTGTCGGCGGTTTTTTCGCGGTTTATGTCCCGTCCCCACCGCAGCCGGACGCCCCGGATTTCGAGGCGATGATGGCCCATCCGCCGTATGACCTGCCTTTGCCGGAATTGATCGGTGTTCAGACGGCCGCGGCGGTGGCGTTGGCCGAGGTTGGGCATTTGCACTGGATGGAGCAGGAAAGCCACGGGGCGTTCAGAATTGTGCGGGATGCCAAGGCGTTGCGCGACACCATCGCTGCGGGTTCTATTGCCGCCATTTTGCACATGGAGGGTGCCGAGGCGATTGGCGAGGATCTGGACGCGTTGCACGTTTGGTATGACGCCGGATTGCGGTCTTTGGGGCCGGTTTGGAGTCGTCCGACGGTGTTTGGGCATGGTGTGCCGTTTCGGTTTCCGGGGTCGCCGGATACCGGGCCGGGGTTGACGGCGGCGGGCTGTGCGTTGGTCAAAAAGTGCGACCAACTGTCTGTTATTGTTGATGTCTCCCATCTGAATGAAAAGGGGTTTGACGATGTCGCCCGGGTCAGTTCGCGGCCATTGGTCGCCACCCATTCCAATGCGCATGCCTTGACCCCGTCCACCCGCAATCTGACCGACCGTCAGTTGACGATGATTGCCGAAAGCGGCGGCATGGTTGGGTTGAATTTCGCCACGGTTTTCCTGCGTCCCGATGGTCGCAGGGACGCCGATTGTGGCTGGGATCCGATGCTGCGCCATCTGGATCATCTGATTGATAAGGTTGGTGAAAACGGTGTCGGGTTCGGGTCCGATTTTGACGGTGCCACGGTCCCCGATGTGTTGGGCGATGTGGCCGGATTGCCCGGTTTGTGCGCCGCGATGATGGATCACGGATACGGCGCGCCGTTGGTCGAAAAGATCGCCGCAGGCAATTGGCTGGCGTTTCTGGACCGGATTTTGTGACTCCGTTTGACCGTTTGGATATTGCGTCGGTATTGCGTCCGTATCCCGTCGGTTTCGTTTTTGCCTATTCGGCGGGCGCGAAGCCGGTGATGAGTTGCCGCAAGCCGAAGGCAGCCCCGGCAATCATCGCCAGAACCGTCACCGGCGCGGACCAAGCCAGAACCGAAAACGCCGACAGCCCCTGACCGATCGAACAGCCGAACGCGATCACCGCCCCGACCCCCATGAGCGCCGCCCCGAAAATCTGGCGGCGCAGTTCACGCGGGTCTTCGCAGGCTTCCCAGCGAAAGTGCCCCTTGAGCAGCGATCCCGCAAAGGCCCCGAGCCACACCCCGGCGACTGAGCCGATGCCAAAGTTGAGCGATAAATCCGCCGACGCCGTCATACCCCAAAAAAGCGCGTCCCCGATGGGCGCCGAAAAAGTGTGCGAGACAACAGGCGTGCCGTCGAACCCGTTTTGCGCGATCCAGTAGGTGCCCCCCCATGCCAGAACCGCCGACAGGCCGACCACAGCACCCCAGAACATCGTCTTGCCCGAGGACCGCACCCGCGCCGGGGCGATGGACATGGCCAGCAGGATCAACCCGATGCCGATGCCGACCGGGGCCACCCCAAACCCGGTTACCGCAGCCAGATCATGCGCGATGCCCGGCACCCGTGTCGCCAGACCCTGTTCAAAGAGCGCCACCCGGATCAGTGCAAGCGGCCCCGACAAGGTGGCGTAGGACGCCAGCCCCATCACCACCACGATCACGAAGTTCCGCAAATCCCCGCCGCCCAGCCGTGCCAGCGCCCCAAATCCGCAATTGCCCGCAAGCGCCATGCCGTAGCCAAACATCAGCCCCCCCGCGATGGACGCCACAGGCAACCATGTGAACGACAGGTATATCGAGGCTGCCGGGTCAAAGACCCCAAGCCCCAGAAGGCCAAAGCTGCCGATCACCGCCACCCCGATGGCAATCCCCCACATGCGCAGACGCAGGTCGTTGCCGCCATAAAGCGCATCCTCGATTGCGCCGAGCGTGCAGAACCGCCCTAGCCGCGCCGCAAGCCCAAGCATGATCCCGCCCAAAAGGCCGATGAGTGCGGCGGCGTTGCCGTCTCCGATGGTGTTGAGCATGTGTGTCCTCCCTGCACGATCTGGCCGCACTGGGTTGCCGCGTGAGTGTCACGGGACAGCGTCAGTCTGGCTTGCAGAACAGATCGTAGACCAGATCAATTATTTGCCGTGGCCGGTCATCGGTCAAGCGGTAGAAGATCGTCTTGCCGTCGCGGCGCGGTGTTACCAGACCTTCGAGCCGGAGCCGCGCCAGTTGTTGCGATACGGCTGCTTGGCGCGCCGACAGCAGATCTTCGAGTTCGGTCACCGATTTTTCCCCGGCGGCCAGATGGCACAGGATCATCAGCCGCCCCTCGTGGCTGATCGCCTTGAGGAAGTTCGCCGCGTTGGTCGCGTTGTCCATCATCTTGTCGAGGTCGTCCTCGCAGATGCGGTCGTCAATAACCGGGATGCCCATGGTGTGGTCTCTTGTTGGTTTTCACGTCCTGTATCTGATGCGCGCGTTGTTGCCAATTTCCCAAACGTGGCGGGGGTGTGAATTGTCCGGACTGTGCCTGATGTGTCCTTAGCCTGCCGGTTGTGGAAATGGTCCCCCGAGGTCCGAGGTGTCCAGCATCCGTTCCAGGAGGCCCCAGAAGAAATCCTCGCCGGGGTAGCCTTCGATCCGGCCCACCTCGGTTCCGTCGTCCAAAAGGACGAAGGTGGGTGTGAACGACAAGGGCCGTGTCAGCGTGACGCCCTCGGGCAGGTCATCGCGGATGTTCACCCGCATCAGAGGCGCTGCCTTGCCCGCGTCCGTTTTCGGGTAGATCGGTCCGATTTCGGCGTTCCAGCGCGCGCACCACATGCATCCAACCTCTTCTGCCATCAAGAGCCGCGTTTCCGCGTGCGCCGGAACCGCGAGCCAGAGGAGCAGGGCAACAAGACGGCGCATAGGGGTCTCCATGACAGATTGACGCAGACGACTTCACTTAGCATAATTTGAATATGTGAATTCATCAAGGACGCCGTGCATGTTTGAAATGACCTATGTCGGTGCCGCGATTGCCGGGCTGTTGTCGTTCTTTACCCCCTGTATTCTGCCGATGGTGCCGTTTTACCTGTGTTATATGGCTGGCCTTTCGATGGCCGAATTGCAGGCGGGCGGCGGAATTGCGCCGGGTGCCCACCGAAGGTTGGTCACCTCTGCCGTTGCCTTTGCCCTTGGTGTCACCACCATTTTTGTCCTGTTGGGGATGGGTGCCACCGCTTTGGGGCAGGCGTTTGCCCAGTGGAAATCCCAGTTGTCCTATGTTGCCGCCGCCATTTTGATGCTGTTTGGCCTGCATTTTCTGGGCGTTCTGCGCATTCCGTTCCTGTATCGCGAGGCCCGGCTGGAAAGCACCGCCGCCCCGTCCACCATTGCCGGCGCTTATGTCATGGGACTTGCGTTCGGGTTTGGCTGGACACCGTGTGTCGGCCCCGCCTTGACCTCGATCCTGATGCTGGCCAGCGGGATGGGCGATGTGTGGCGCGGCGGGCTGTTGTTGATGGTCTACGGGTTGGCCATGACGCTGCCCTTTGTCGTGGCCGCCTTGTTCGCCCAGCCGTTCCTGCGGTGGATCGCCCGGAACCGCAAATACATGGCCTATGTCGAAAAGGTCATGGGCGCGATGTTGATCGTGTTTGCCGTGCTGATTGCCACGAATTCAGTGAATTACCTGTCGAATTGGCTGATTGGGGTGATGCCCGACTGGTTGATGCAGAGCATTTGAGGGAGATTGAGATGATCCGGGTTTTGATGGTTGTTGTGGTGGCTCTGTGGGCCGGTGTCGCCCCCGCCGATGTCACCATGGGCGATGACGGGTTGCACAAGGCCCCGTGGATGCAGGACTCGTTCAAGGACCTGCGCGAGGATCAGGCCGAGGCCACCGCCCAGGGCAAGCGGTTGGCTGTCATGATCGAACAGCGCGGGTGCATCTACTGCACCGAGATGCACGAAAGCGTGTATCCTGTTCCTGAAATCGCCGCCTTGTTGACTGACCGATTCTATGTCGTTCAGATCAACATGTTCGGCGATACCGAGGTCACCGATTTTGACGGTGAGGTTCTGACCGAGAAGGATGCCATCCGGAAATGGGGCGTCATGTTCACCCCGTCGATTCTGTTTTTCCCCGAAACCACGGCCCCCGAAGCCCCCGCGTCGCAGGTTGCAGTTGCAGCGGTGCCCGGCGCGATTGGCCGATCCATGTTCTACAATATGCTGACCTGGGTTCTGGAGCATGGGTATGAAGGCGATGAAAACTTTCAGAAATATCACGCTCGCGTGTTCAACGCGGGTGTTGGGCCGGGCGGGCATGATTGAGCCGCGGGCATGCCGCAGTGCAGCAATATTCAAATCTTTGAATTTGTCATTGCCACGCCCGGCTTTGGTGTCCTAAGGTATGCACAAATACGCATGTGATGATCCAGGGAGGGTTCATGAAGCGCATCATTCCAACAGCGATGGGGATTGCAGTGGTGGCCTTTGCGGCGACTGCCGAGGTTACCCCGACAGATGTGGCCTTTGACGACTATGGCACGGTTGCCGTGTCCCTGACCGGTGCCCCCGGCGATCCCACAAACGGGCTTGCGTCGATGGAAAACCGGGGCAAGGGCAATTGTCTGGCCTGCCATGTGGTGTCTTCGTCCACTGGCGATTTCCAAGGCAATGTCGGCCCCGCGCTTGACGGTGCTGCCGCCCGTTGGGACGAAGCCCAGCTGCGCGGGATCGTGGCCAACGCCAAGATGACGTTTCCCGACACGGTCATGCCCAGTTTCTACAAGACCAGCGGGTATATCCGCCCCGGCGATGTCTACACCGGCAAGGCTGGTGCGGAACCGCTCGCGCCGCTGCTGACGGCACAGGAAATCGAGGATGTGGTCGCCTACCTTCTCACCCTTCAAGAGTAAGCGATCGGACGACAGGAGAACGACATGAGCTACACACGCAGAGATACGCTGCTAATGGCAGCAGGGGCGACGGTTGCATCCGTCCTGCCCTTTGCCGCCCGGGCCGACGTGGCCGAGAGCATCGCCGCCTTTACCGGCGGTGCCCCGATGGCCGACGCCGGGATCACCCTGACCGCGCCCGAGATTGCCGAAAATGGCAATACCGTGCCGGTCGAGGTGAGCGCCCCCGGTGCCACCGCCATCATGGTGCTGGCCACCGGCAACCCCAACCCGGCGGTTGGCACCTTCAACTTCGGCCCGTTGGCCGGATCCCAGATGGCATCCACCCGGATCCGTCTTGCATCCACCCAGACGGTTCAGGCGATCGCGAAACTGGCCGATGGCAGCTATGCCCAAGCCAGCGCCGAGGTCAAAGTCACCATCGGCGGCTGCGGCGGCTGAGGCAGGGAGAGAGAACATGGCAGAGAACGTAACCCCCCGCGTCCGCGTCCCCAAAGACGCCACCGCAGGCGAGATCATCAGCGTGAAAACCCTGATTTCCCACACGATGGAAAGCGGCCAGCGCAAGGATGCCGATGGCAACCTGATCCCCCGGTCGATCATCAACCGCTTTACCGCCGATTTCAACGGCCAGAACGTGATTGATGTCACGCTGGAGCCCGCGATTTCGACCAACCCCTATTTCGAATTCCAGTCGATCGTGCCTGAAACCGGCACCTTTACCTTCACCTGGTATGACGATGACGGGTCTGTCTACACCGACACCAAAGACATCACCGTCGTCTGACATGGCTGGCCAACAGGGAGGAATTCGAATGACAAAAAGACCCTTGAATGGTCTGATCGGGATCGCGGCGCTGGCCCTTGCGGCCGGACCCGTGTTCGCCGAGATGGGAGACCAACTGGTCGTCAATGGCGATCTGGAATTGGTGGTCGAGGCGCCCGCCCCCGCCCATCTGGAGGGTGTTCTTGACACCATCTATTCCGGGTGGGTGTTCCGCGATGCCGATACCCAAGCCATGCAAACCGACGATTTCGATAACCCCGGCATGTTGTATGCCGATCAGGGTGCCGAAATGTGGGATGCCGTTGATGGCACCGAGGGTAAATCCTGTGCCGATTGTCATGGCGACGCCGCCGAGACGATGGCCGGTGTCCGCGCGTCCTATCCCAAATGGAACGAGGCTGCTGGCGAGGTCCGCAATATTCCGGGCCAGATCAACGCCTGCCGCACCGAACGCATGGGTGCCGAACCCCTGAAAGCCGACAGTGCCGCCGCGAATGCCATGGAGGCCTTTATCTCCATGCAGTCCCGCGGGATGCCGATGAACGTTGCCATTGACGGCCCCGCCGCCGCCACATGGGAGCAGGGCAAGGAAATCTATTACACCCGGTATGGCCAGTTGGAATTGTCCTGTGCATCCTGCCATGAGGACAATTACGACAACTATATCCGTGCCGATCACCTGTCCCAAGGTCAGATAAACGGGTTCCCCGTTTATCGTCTGAAGGACACCCGCCTGACATCGGCGGGCGGTCGGTTCAAGGGTTGTATTCGTGACACCCGCGCCGAAACCTTTGCCAGCGACAGCCCCGAATTTGTCGCACTCGAACTTTATGTCGCCTCCCGCGGCAATGGTTTGTCGGTTGAAGGCGTGTCTGTTCGTCACTGACCCATTGGCCCGCCCTGCATCCTGCCGGGCGGGCCTTTTCACCTTCTTAAATATTCAAAAAGACGCATACGTCTTGGACCGGAACGAGGCCCCCTGATGATCTCTCGGCGTGATTTCTTGCAAGCGGGCATGGCCGCCTCGGCCATCTACGGTGCCTCTGGTTTTGGCCAATGGGGCCGGTTGGCCGCCCAGCAGGCCCTGACCCAGGACCAGTTGTTGCAGTTTGATACCTTTGGCAACGTGTCCCTGATCCATATCACTGACATTCATGGTCAGTTGAAACCGATCTGGTTTCGCGAACCTGAGATCAACCTTGGCGTCGGCCCCGGCAAAGGCAATGTTCCCCATATCACCGGTGCCGATTTCCGCCGCCTGTATGGCATCGAGGATGGCAGCCCGTCCCATTACGCCCTGACCTATGACGATTTTGCCGCCCTTGCCAAAGGCTATGGCAAGATGGGCGGTCTGGACCGCGTCGCCACCGTCGTCAAACAGATCCGCGCCGATCGTCCCGATGCCATCCTGCTGGATGGCGGCGACACATGGCACGGGTCCTATACCTGTTATCAGACCGCCGGTCAGGACATGGTCAATGTCATGAATGCCCTGAAGCCGGACGCCATGACGTTCCACTGGGAATTCACCCTTGGGTCCGACCGCGTCCGCGAAATTGTTGCCGATCTGCCCTTTGCCGCCCTTGGCCAGAACATCTTTGACAGCGAATGGAACGAACCCACCGAAGATTTCGCCCCCTACAAGATGTTTGAATCCGGTGGCGTCAAGATTGCCGTCATCGGGCAGGCCTTTCCCTATATGCCCATTGCCAATCCCGGCTGGATGTTCCCCGAATATTCGTTTGGCATCCGCGACGCCAGGATGCAGGAAATGGTGAACGAGGTTCGCGCCAATGGTGCCGAATTGGTTGTGTGCCTGTCTCACAACGGATTTGACGTGGACAAGAAGATGGCCGGCACCGTGCAGGGCATTGATGTCATTCTGTCCGGCCACACCCACGACGCCTTGCCCGAACCCGTTATCGTGGGCGAGACGATCATCATCGCCTCGGGTTCCAACGGCAAGTTCGTCAGCCGCGTTGATCTGGACGTTCGCGATGGCCGCATGATGGGCTTTCGTCACAAGCTGATCCCCATATTCGCCGATGTCATCTCCCCTGATGCCGACATGACCAACCTGATCGACGCACAGCGCGCCCCCTATGAGGCCGAGTTGTCCCAGGTCATCGGCACCTGCGCCGACGACACCACGTTGTATCGCCGGGGAAATTTCAACGGATCGTGGGACGATCTGATCTGCGACGCCTTGATGAGCGAGCGCGAGGCCGATTTCGCCATGTCCCCCGGTGTGCGCTGGGGGCCATCCATTCTGCCCGGTCAGGACATCACCCGCGAGGATATCTGGAACGTCACCTCGATGACCTATGGCAAGGCCTATCGGTCTGAAATGACCGGCGCATTCATCCACACAATACTGGAGGATGTCGCCGACAACCTGTTCAATCCCGATCCGTTCTATCAGCAAGGCGGGGATATGGTCCGGATGGGCGGCCTTGGCTATCGCATCGACATTTCCAAGCCGATTGGTGAACGCATCACCGATTTGACCGTGCTGAAAACCGGTGCCGCGCTGGACCCTGCTGCCACCTATGTCGTCGCCGGTTGGGCCAGCGTGAACGAAGGCACCGAGGGCCCGCAAATCTGGGATGTCGTCGAAGCCCATATCGCGAAACTGGGCACCGTATCGGTCGCCCCGAACACCAGTGTTCAGGTCGTCGGTGCCTGAGGAGAAAGAGGACTTAAGCATGGATTTGCATTTCAAAGGGAAAAAGCCATCCCGCCGCGCGTTCCTGACCGGTGCCGCCGCGATGGGCGGGGCGGCTGTGGCCGCCACCGTGGCCAAGGCCCAAACCGTTGCCCCCGATCCGTTGATCACGGACGTGCAGCCCTGGCGTCAATACCTTGGCGACGGCGTGGATGCCCGCCCCTACGGCGTGCCGTCCCAGTTCGAGGCCGATGTGATCCGCCGCGACGTGCCGTGGTTGACCGCCGATGCCGTGTCGTCCGTCAATTTCACCCCCCTGCACGCGCTGGACGGTATCATCACCCCCAATGGGTTGTGTTTTGAACGCCACCACGGCGGCGTGGCCGAAATTGCCCCCGGCGATCATCGCCTGATGATTAACGGCATGGTGGACAAGGAAATCGTGTTCACTATGGCCGACCTGATGCGGTTCCCGCGTGAAAATCATGTCTATTTTCTGGAATGTGCCGCCAATTCCGGGATGGAATGGGCCGGTGCCCAGTTGAACGGCTGCCAGTTCACCCACGGCATGATCCACAATGTCATGTATACAGGCGTCCCCCTGCGGTTGTTGCTGGAAGAAGCGGGCGTCAAGACCGAAGGCAAGTGGATCATGGTGGAAGGTGCCGATGCCGCCGGCATGAACCGCAGTATTCCGATGGAAAAGGCGCTTGATGATTGTCTGATCGCGTTCAAGATGAACGGCGAGGCCCTGCGTCCTGAACAGGGCTATCCTGTCCGGTTGGTCGTTCCCGGTTGGGAAGGCAATATGTGGGTCAAATGGATCCGCCGCATCGAAGTGGGCGATCAGCCGTGGCATGCCCGCGAGGAAACCAGCAAATACACCGACCTGATGCCCAGCGGTCAGGCCCGCCGGTTCACATGGGAGATGGACGCCAAATCCGTCATCACCAACCCAAGCCCCCAAGCCCCGATTACCCATGGCAAGGGGTGGACCGTTATCACCGGCGTTGCATGGTCCGGTCGTGGCACCATTCCTCGCGTCGATGTCACCACCGATGGCGGCATGACGTGGCACGCCGCCCGGATTTCCGGCCCGTCCCTGACCAAGTCGATGCATCGGTTCTACTATGAATTCGATTGGGATGGTCAGCCATTGCTGTTGCAAAGCCGCGCGATGGATTCCACCGGTTACGTCCAGCCCACCAAGACCGAGTTGCGCGCCATTCGCGGCGTCAATTCCATCTATCACAACAATGCGATCCAGACCTGGGCCGTGAATGCAGAAGGGATCGCCGAAAATGTTGAAATTTCTTAAAATTCTGCTCCCTGCTGGGGCGGGCACCGCGTCGGTTTTGACGTTGGCCTATGTCATGGCCGATCAGTTTGTCGCCGATATTCCCGCACCGTTGCGCGATATGGTTGCCGTGCAACCCGCGCAGGCGCAGGAGACCCCGGCTGCCCCTGTTGTCATGGCCAGCACCGATTTGGCACAGTCCCGCCCCGGTGGGTTCGGTTTGGGCCGCACGGCCTTGGTCGAGGAAGTTGCCGCGTGGGATACGGACGTGCGCCCCGATGGTCTGGGTTTGCCCGTGGGCCGTGGCGATGTGTATACCGGCGAGGAATTGTTCGTTGAGAAATGTTCGTCCTGCCACGGTGATTTTGGCGAGGCCGTGGGCCGCTGGCCCGTTTTGGCCGGTGGACAGGGCACGTTGTTGAATGATGATCCGGTCAAGACTGTCGGGTCATACTGGCCCTATTTGTCTACCGTGTTTGACTATGTTCACCGCGCCATGCCCTTTGGCGAGGCCGAGTCCCTGAGCGCCGACGAGGTGTATGCGATCACCGCCTATATCCTGTATGTCAACGATGTCGTGGCCGACGATTTCGAGCTGTCGAACGAGAATTTCACTGAAGTCCGGTTGCCCAACGAGCCGAATTTCATTGATGATGACCGGATGACAACCGAATTTCCGTTGTTTGTCCGCGAGCCGTGCATGGAAAATTGCAAGGATGCGGTCGAGATTACCATGCATGCCTCTAACCTTGACGTGACGCCGGGCGACACCACCGACAATGTGGTCCCTGTTGCGGCCGAGGCCACGGCGGAGCCTGCCCCTGAGGCTGCGCCCGAGCCTGCCCCAGAGGTTGCTCCTGCCGAGGTCACGACCGCCGCGATTGATCCTGCTCTTGTGGACGCTGGTGCCTCGGTTTTCCGCAAATGTCAGGCCTGCCATCAGGTGGGCGAGGGTGCTGTGAACCGCACCGGCCCCCATCTGAACGGGTTGATGGGCCGCACCGTTGGCGTTGTGGATGGGTTCAATTACTCGTCCGTCTTTGCCACCGCCCATGACGCTGGCGAGGTCTGGACCGAGGAAAATCTGGCTGCGTTCCTGGCCAA
Source organism: Marivivens sp. (assembly GCA_041742255.1). Lineage (GTDB taxonomy): Bacteria > Pseudomonadota > Alphaproteobacteria > Rhodobacterales > Rhodobacteraceae > JBGSIZ01. The sequence goes on from JBGSIZ010000140.1 coordinate 12,220, forward strand.
TCCGCGGGGCGCCATGGCGGGCACCAAGATGTCCTTTGCCGGGTTGAAGTCCGACGCCGATATTGCTGCCGTTCTGGCCTATCTGCAGGCCAATAGCGCGCAGTGAATGATCTGGATCAAGGCGGCCCGCCGTCGCCTTGATCCATTATCAACCGGAAATGGGGGGGCTTTCGATGAAACAGTTGGGATTTGCAGGCGTGTTGGCGTTGGTTGCCGGATTGGCGCAGGCCGATGGTGCCACCACCTATGCCTATGACGGATCGTTCGAGGATGCCACGTTTGGCGTCGAAAGTGCCATTGTGGGCCGTGGATTGGTGGTGGATTGGGTGAGCCATGTGGGCGAGATGCTCAACCGCACCGCCGCCGATGTGGGGTCTGATGTCACCATATATGACGCCGCCGATATTTTCATGTTCTGTTCGGCCACCCTGTCCCGGCAGATGATGGAAACCGATCCGATGAACATCGCCTTTTGCCCCTACGGCGTGTTCGTGTTCGAGGCTGAGGGCGCTGTGACCATCGGGTATCGCAACCTGCCCGAAGGCGAGATGCAGGCCGTGCAGGCGTTGCTGGATGAGATTGCCCGTGAGGCAGCAGGCCAATAGGGGCGACAGATGGATTATCAGGCGTTTTTCAAGGCCGAGTTGGACACGTTGCGTGACGCCGGCAATTATCGGGTCTTTGCCGAACTGGAGCGCCAGAAGGGCGCGTTTCCCCAAGCCGCCAAACATGACGGCTGTGCCGTGCGCCCGGTGACCATCTGGTGTTCCAACGATTATCTGGGCATGGGCCAGCATCCCGATGTGTTGGCCGCCATGCATGCCACGCTAGACAAGGTGGGTGCCGGGTCCGGTGGCACCCGCAACATCAGCGGCACGACCCATGCCCATGTTCTGCTGGAACGCGAACTGGCTGATCTGCACGGCAAGGATGCCGCGTTGTTGTTCACGTCCGGCTATGTGTCCAACTGGGCCGCGCTGGGCACGCTGGGCGCGCGTATTCCGGGGTTGGTGATCTTGTCGGATGCCTTGAACCATGCGTCCATGATCGAAGGCATCCGCCATTCCCGCGCCCCGTGCCGTGTGTGGCGGCACAACGATCTGGAGGATCTGGAGCGCCAATTGGCCGCCTTGCCCGCCGAGTGCCCCAAGATGATCGCGTTTGAATCCGTTTATTCCATGGACGGCGATATGGCCCCGATTGCCGCGATTTGTGATCTGGCCGACCGATACAACGCGATGACCTATCTGGACGAGGTTCACGCCGTAGGCATGTATGGCCCGCGCGGCGGCGGTGTGGCCGAACGCGACGGCGTCATGCACCGCCTGACCGTGATCGAGGGCACCTTGGGAAAAGCCTATGGCGTGATGGGCGGATATATTGCCGCCTCGGCCGAATTGGTGGATTTTGTCCGGTCGTTTTCGTCCGGGTTCATTTTCACTACCGCCTTGCCCCCGGCCGTCGCTGCCGGGGCTCATGCCGCTGTGCGCCACCTCAAGCAATCCAGCGCCGAGCGTGCCGCCCAACAGGCCCGTGTGGCGCAGGTGCGCGCCCGGCTGGATGCCATCGGTATTCCGCATGTGCCCAATGACAGCCACATCATCCCGGTGATGGTGGGCGACGCCGCAAAGTGCAAATATCTGTCTGATATCCTGTTGGATCAGTATGGTATCTATATCCAACCGATCAATTATCCGACCGTTCCAAAAGGCACCGAGCGGTTGCGGATCACCCCGTCCCCGGTTCATTCGGATGCCGATGTGGACGTGTTGGTGACCGCCCTTGCCGCCCTGTGGCGGCAGTGCAACCTTGCCCGGATGCCGTTGGCGGCCCAGTAAACTGGGCCGCCCGATTGACCGTCAGGCCGGAATGAACCGATACCCGGTGTCGCCGCGCGCCACCGTGCCAATGCCCGGGAACGGGAAGTGAAACCCGATCACGCCCCCGCCCGTTGTCGCCAGATCATCGAGCAACCGCATCCGGCTTTGCACCCCCAGATCCGGGTTCTGGTCCGAACCGGAGTGCCAGTCGGGCCGCTCAAACCCCACATGGTGGTTGCCGATCACGTCCCCGATCACCGTCAGCCGGTCCGCCCCGGTGCCGATGTCAAAGATCATGTGTCCCGGCGTATGCCCGGGAAACAGCCGCGCCGTTATCCCCGGCAATACCGTGTCGCCGTCTTCAAAGGTCCCCAGTTCGCCCTCGATCGCGGTGAGGTAGCGGAGGGCCCCGGCCGCGAACGCCTGACGTTCTGCCCCGATGGTGTCGGGCGTTGCCGGGTCCAGCCAGTAGTCCCGTTCAACCGTGCCGATCAAATGCTGCGCGTTGACGAAAACCGGTTCGTCGAAATCATCCAGCACCCCCCAAAGGTGGTCTGGGTGGGCGTGGGTGAACACGACATGGGTCACGTCTTCGGGGGCGACCCCGATCGCGGCGAGGGCTTCGCCCAGAAGGCCCGTGCTGGGTTGGAAATTTGCCCCTGCGCCCACATCGAACAGGATGGTTCGTTCCCCGTCCCGCACCAGTGTGACGTTGCAATCGGGCGTGAATTGGTCCGGGTTCAGATTGTAGCGCGACAGGATCGCTGTCGCGTCGTCCATCGGCGCATTGCCAAGGATCATCGCCGCTGGCAGCACGAGGTTGCCATCTGACAACGTGTCGATCTGCAGGTCCCCGAGTTGCAGGCTGGCGTGTGCCCAGACGGGCAGCATCCCCCCCGTCAGTGCCGCCCCTGTGGTGCGCAAGAAATGTCGTCTGCTGATGTGCATGGCTGGTCCTCCTTTGGCCTGAATTGAAACATACAAATTTGCATGTGTGAATGCGAAAGTGGGGCTGGTGCGCGTTTGCTGTTTCTTTGGTTCGGATACGGGGCGGTTCCGGTTTGGTCAGGTGCAGGGGGTCCGCACGAATCCTCTGGACGCCCCCCGGTTTCCCCGGCTATCGAATGGCAGCGATCGGGAGAACTGGATCACCAGTGCCGAAGGAGCAACCGCCCCGGTAAACTCTCAGGCAAATGGACCGACGCGATACGACAACTCTGGAGAGTGGCCGAATGGCCCGCCGAAGGGATAACGATCTCAGGCGACAGGACAGAGGGGGCATCAGGGGCGCATCGGCAACGGTGGCCGCAAGGATGCGTTTGCCCGAAGGGGCGGGGTCGATTTTGGGGGTGCCATGGACAGCGATGTGTTGAGCCGGACCGGGTTATACGATTTGCATGTTCGCCTTGGGGCCAAGATGGTTCCCTTCGCCGGGTATGAGATGCCCGTTCAGTATCCCATGGGTGTGATGCAGGAACATTTGCATACCCGCGCCCATGCCGGGTTGTTCGATGTGTCCCATATGGGTCAGGTTGTGATCCGTCCCCGGTCAGGTGATGTCGCCGATGCCGCCCGCGCCATGGAGCGGTTGGTTCCTGTTGATATTCTGGCTCTTGCCCCCGGTCGTCAACGTTATGCCATGTTCACCAATCCCAAGGGCGGTATTCTGGACGATCTGATGGTTGCCAACCGGGGCGATCATCTGTTTGTCGTCGTCAATGCTGCCTGCAAGGCCGCCGATATTGCCCATATGACCGCTCATTTGTCCGATGCGTGCGAGGTTGTCCCGGTGACCGACCGCGCCTTGGTAGCCCTTCAGGGGCCGGGGGCCGAGGGCGCCCTTGCCCAGATGGCCCCCGATGTAGCCCAGATGCGGTTCATGGATGTTCGCACGGTTGCGGTGGACGGCGCGGAATGCTGGATCAGCCGGTCCGGATATTCTGGTGAAGACGGGTTTGAGATTTCTGTTCCTGCGTCCGGTGCCATGGCCTTGGCCGAGGCGCTGCTTACCCGCCCCGGTGTCGCCCCTGTCGGTCTGGGTGCTCGAGACAGTTTGCGTCTGGAGGCCGGGTTGTGTTTGTATGGCGCCGATTTGACACCGGACACCACCCCTGTCGAGGCTGCCTTGACATGGGCCATTCAAAAGTCCCGCCGTGTGGGGGGCGACCGTCCAGGCGGGTATCCCGGTGCCGATGTTATCGCCCGCCAGTTGGCCGAGGGCCCCGGATGTTTGCGCGTCGGTTTGCGCCCCGATGGCCGCGCCCCCATGCGCCCCGGCACCCCGGTGTTTGCAGGGGATGTGCAAGTGGGCGTTGTCACGTCCGGCGCCTATGGCCCCAGTGTTGCCGCCCCGATTTCCATGGCCATGGTCGATACCCCCTTTGCCACCCCCGGTCAGATGTTGGAAGGTGAGGTGCGCGGCAAACGGATGCCCGTCACCGTTGCCCCCCTGCCGTTCCACCCCACATCCTACAAGCGTTAACCAGCGAGAGACCCCGAGATGAAATACACCGAAGAACATGAATGGCTGCGTGTCGAAGGCGATGTTGTCGTGGTTGGCATCACCGAACATGCCAGCGAACAGTTGGGCGATATTGTCTTTGTCGAATTGCCCGAGGAAGGCACCGCCGTGGCCAAGGATGACGAAGTGGTCGTGATCGAGAGCGTCAAGGCCGCGTCCGATATCCTTGCCCCGCTGGATGGCGAGATTGTCGAGGTCAACGAGGTGCTGACCGACAACCCGTCCCTTGTGAACGAGGACCCGATGGGCGACGGATGGTTTTTCAAGATGAAGATCGAGGATATGTCCGTGCTGGACGACATGATGGATGACGCCGCCTACAAGGCCTATATCGGCTGAGGTCGCCCCCCGTGCCGGGGGCCGATGCCTCCGGCGGAGGTATTTTCCGACGAGATGAAAGGGGCGGGCCGCGCCTGCCCCCGCCCGCTGAGCCTTGCTGTTGAGTCGGCCCCCAGCCTATGGAGATCAAGATGCCGTTTACCCCGACCGAGTATCTGCCCTATGATTTTGCAAATCGCCGCCATATTGGCCCGTCCCCCAAGGAAATGGCCGAGATGCTGGCCGTCATCGGCGTGCCCAGTCTGGACGCCTTGATTGATGCCACTGTCCCCGCCAGCCTGCGACAGGCCGAGCCGCTGGATTTCGGCAAGCCCAAATCCGAAGGTGAGTTGCTGTATTTTCTGGGGCAGGTCGCCGAGCGCAATCAGGTTCTGACCAGTTTGATCGGGCAGGGGTATTACGGCACTGTCACTCCCCCCGCCATTCAGCGCAACATTCTGGAAAACCCGGCCTGGTATACTGCCTATACCCCGTATCAACCGGAGATTTCCCAAGGCCGGTTGGAGGCCCTGCTGAATTATCAGACCATGATTTGCGATCTGACAGGCCTTGAGATTGCCAATGCGTCCTTGCTGGACGAGGCCACCGCCGCCGCCGAGGCGATGACCATGGCGCAGCGGGTGGCCAAGTCCAAGGCCCGCGCGTTTTTCGTGGATGAAAATTGCCATCCGCAGAATATCGCCGTGATCCGCACCCGCGCCGAGCCGTTGGGCATTGATGTGATCGTGGGCGACCCCGCCCAGATGGACCCTGCCGCCGTGTTTGCCGCCGTGTTTCAATATCCCGGCACCTATGGTCATGTCACCGATTTCACCGCCCATATCGCGGCCCTGCATGCCGCCCAGGCCATCGGGATTGTGATTGCTGACCCACTTGCCCTCACCTTGCTCAAGGAACCGGGTGCGATGGGTGCCGATATTGCCGTGGGGTCTACCCAGCGGTTTGGTGTTCCGTTGGGATATGGCGGCCCCCATGCCGCCTATTTCGCCTGCAAGGATGCCTATAAGCGGTCGATGCCCGGCCGTATTGTTGGCGTCAGCGTGGACAGTCATGGCCACCTTGCCTATCGGTTGTCGTTGCAGACCCGCGAGCAGCATATCCGCCGGGAAAAGGCCACGTCGAACGTCTGCACCGCCCAAGCGTTGCTGGCCGTGATGGCCAGCATGTATGCCGTGTTTCATGGCCCCGAGGGGCTCAAGGCGATAGCCCAGCGTATCCACCGCAAGACCGTCCGTCTGGCCCGCGGATTGGAGGAGGCCGGGTTCCGGGTCGAACCCGAATTGTTTTTCGACACCATCACCGTGGAGGTTGGCCCGCTGCAGGGGGCCGTGATGCGGTTGGCCGTGGAGAACGGGATCAACCTGCGCAAAGTCGGCGCGACCAAGGTGGGCATATCGCTGGATGAACGCAGCCGCCGCAGCACGATCGAGGCTGTCTGGCGCGCCTTTGGTATTGACCGCAAGGATGCCGATTTGACCCATCGGTATCGCGTCACTGATGCCTTGCACCGCCAGACCCCCTATCTGACCCATCCGATTTTCCACATGAACCGCGCCGAAACCGAGATGATGCGCTATATGCGCCGGTTGTCGGACCGTGACCTTGCCCTTGACCGCGCGATGATCCCGCTGGGGTCCTGCACCATGAAGCTGAACGCTGCCGTCGAGATGATGCCGATCACATGGCCCGAGTTTGCCATGATGCACCCCTTTGCCCCGGTCGATCAGGCCGCAGGGTATCAGGAGATGATTGCCGACCTGACCCACAAGCTGTGTGTCATTACCGGTTATGACGCCATGTCGATGCAGCCCAATTCCGGTGCCCAAGGCGAATATGCCGGGTTGTTGACCATCATGGCCTATCACAAGGCCCGCGGTGACGCCCATCGCCGGATTTGTCTGATCCCCGTGAGCGCCCATGGCACTAACCCGGCCAGTGCCCAGATGTGTGGCATGGATGTCGTCGTGGTTCGGTCCGCCGAAAACGGCGACATTGATGTCGAGGATTTCCGTGCCAAGGCCGAGGCCGCCGGCGACCGTCTGGCCGCCTGCATGATCACCTATCCCAGCACCCACGGCGTGTTCGAGGAAACCGTTCGCGCCGTGTGCGACATCACCCATGCTCATGGCGGGCAGGTGTATATCGACGGCGCGAACATGAATGCCATGGTCGGGCTGGTGAAGCCCGGCGAGATTGGCGGCGATGTGTCCCACCTGAACCTGCACAAGACCTTTGCCATTCCTCATGGTGGTGGCGGCCCCGGCATGGGCCCGATTGGCGTCAAGGCCCATCTGGCCCCGTATCTGCCCGGCCACCCCGAAACCGGGGGTGCCATGGGCCCCGTCAGTGCCGCCCCGTGGGGGTCTGCGTCCATCCTCCTGATCTCTTGGGCGTATTGTTTGTTGATGGGCGGCAAGGGTCTGACCCAAGCCACCAAGGTTGCAATTCTGAATGCCAATTATATCGCCAAGCGGTTGGAGGGTGCGTTTGACATCCTGTTCTCTGGCGCCAATGGCCATGTCGCCCATGAGTGCATCATCGACACCCGCCCCTTTGCCGAACGCGCCCATGTCACTGTAGATGACATTGCCAAGCGTCTGGTAGACAACGGATTTCATGCCCCGACCATGTCGTGGCCCGTGGCCGGCACGTTGATGGTCGAACCCACCGAAAGCGAGACCAAAGCCGAGTTGGACAGGTTTTGCACCGCTATGCTTGCCATTCGGGCCGAGATTGCAAAAGTGGAAGCCGGGGATTGGCCCGCCGACAACAATCCGCTGTGCAATGCCCCCCATACCGTCGAGGATCTGGTGAGCGACTGGGACCGTCCCTATACCCGCGAGGAGGCCTGTTTTCCCCCCGGCAGTTTCCGGGTTGATAAATACTGGTCCCCGGTGAACCGCGTGGACAATGTGTATGGCGACCGCAATCTTGTGTGCACCTGTCCGCCGCTGGATACCTATCTTGACGCGGCAGAGTAGGGGCCGCGCGTGAGTGCTGTTGGCGTTGATCTGGGCGGCACCAAGATCGAGGCGCAGGTGTTTGGCGCGGATTGGTCTGTGATCGCCCGCAGGCGCGTGGATACCCCGCCCGATTACACCGATCTGTTGGCCGCCATTTCCGGCCTTGTGGTTTGGGCCGAGACCGTCGCGGGCGATATGTGTCCCGTCGGTATCGCGTCGGCGGGGGCTGTGAACCGGGCGACGGGAGTGATGACCGCCGCCAACCTTGCCGCCCATGGCAAACGGTTCCCGGCTGATCTGTGTGCCGCGTTGGATCGTCCCGTGCCGTTGCTGAACGATGCCCGCGCCCTGACCCTGGCCGAGGCGCGTTTTGGTGCGGGCGTGGGTGCCCAGAGCCTGTTGGCCGTGGTCATGGGCACCGGCATGGGTGGCGGTGTGGCCATTGGCGGCGCGTTGGCCCCGATGTTTGCCGGGGTGGGGGGCGAGTTTGGCCATATGGCACTGCCTGCCCCAGTCGTTGCCGCCTTGGGCCTGCCGTTGGTCCCTTGTGGATGTGGCCGTACCGGGTGTGTCGAAACGATCCTGTCCGGTCCCGGTCTGAGCCGGATGGCCCTGCACCGGACCGGAGAGGACGTGCCCCCCGATGTCGCGATTGCCGATCCGGATGTGCGCGCCGATTGGATTTCCGTTCTGGCCGAGGTCCTGTTTTCCCTGATCTTGTCCCATGATCCGCAGGTGATTGTTCTGGGTGGCGGGGTGTCCGGGAGTGACGGATTGGTGCCCGATGTGGCCCGCGCCCTTGCCACTGTCGCCTGGCCCGGTTTTGCCTTGCCCCAGTTGGCGGTCGCCACACAAGGCGGGGCAAAAGGGGCTGCGTGGGCCGCCGTGCAGGGTATTGCCGGGTGACCGTCTGGTATGTTCCGGAGGCCGTGTTTGACGGCGACGCGCTGCGCCGGAGTGTTGCCGTATCCGTGCAGGGGGGCCGCGTGGTTCTGGCCCCTGTGGACAGTGTTCCGGGCCTGCCGATGGCGGGTATCATCGCCCCCGGTTTTGTTGACCTGCAGGTGAATGGCGGAGGCGGCGCGTTGTTGAACACGACCCCGACCCTCGCCGGGATTGCCGGCATTTTGGCCGCCCATCGCGCCAGTGGCACGGTTGCCGTGATGCCGACAGTCATCACCGATGCCCCCGACGTGCTGGACGCCGAA
>JBGSIZ010000141.1:0-2807 GCA_041742255.1 Marivivens sp.
CTGTTTGCGTGAAAGCCCGCTCGTCAGTGCAATCCGCACCGCATCCTTGCGAAATTCATCCGTTCTCGCTGTGCCCATGGTTCATCTCCTTTGCTGCACATTGCGCTATCAAAGGACCGGCACCAAACCGCGACAAGACCACTTCCGGCCTCGTCGGGGGTCGTTGCTGCGCTCAATGCCGAAGGCGCTCCTGCGCCCGTTTCTGCGCCTGTCCCCGAAATGAACTCGAGCCCCTCTCCGACAACCGCCCAGACCGACCGTCTGGCCGAGGAGACCTCACCGGCGATGGGAGCGATGCTTGACCGGGTCGAGGCGATGAGCCGTTCGTCGGCATGGGCGGCATCTTTTTGCGCCGATCGATGCGCCCGCGCGCCGAGGTCATCAATGACTTTGGTCGCGATATCGCCAATCTGTTCCGCATCCTGCAGCGTCACTATCCGCAGTTCATCGACTGCCTGCGCTTTCAACTGACCACCCGCGTCGAGTTCGAGCGGCTGGTCACGACCCGGCCCGAGACCCTGACCGATCTGGAGCGTGCCGCCCGCTTCCTTTACCTCCAGCGCACCGCATTCGGCGGCAAGGTGTCCGGCCGCAACTTTGGCGTCCAAACCGACCGCCCCGCCCGGTTCAATTTGTCGACCCTCGAGCCGATGCTCGAGGATGTTCACGTCCGGCTGTCTGGCGTGGTGATCGAGTGCCTCGACTATGCCGATTTCATCCGCCGCTACGACACCAAGGGGACCCTGTTCTACCTCGACCCGCCCTACTGGGGCAACGAGAAGGACTATGGCAAGGATATGTTCCACCGCGACAACTTTGCCGCAATGGCCACCCAGCTTGCCCAGATCAAGGGTCGGTTCCTGATGTCGATCAATGACGTGCCCGATATCCGCGACCTGTTTTCCCGGTTCCAGATTGTCCCGGTGTCCACCACATACACCATCGGTCTGCATTCGGACCGGGGAGCCACCCGCGCAGAGCTGCTGATCAGCAATTTTGACCCAGAGGGACAGAGACCAAATTAACCGTTCAAGCCCCCCTTAAGTGCCCGTTCAAACGCCTACGTCGGACGTGTCATTGAAAGGAAAAACCATGATCGACCCCAAGACCCTGAGCGTTGTGATCCAGAACACCTACGAAAGCGCGGCCGGGCTGTTGCGCGAGGCGTCCCGGCACCTCGAGGACGCCGCCGGTGCCGCCGAAGCAGCCGAGATGGACCGCGCTTATGGTGCTGCGTTGCCAGCCGAGGCGATGGTCAAGCGGGCACTGGAGTTGATCGGGGCGGCAGCGGCGATAAGAGAGGCGGGGAGATAAGGGCGCGCCTTTTCGGTTTACTGTTCGCTGCAAACTTCACTGTTATTCACTGCAAGTTTCAGTGTCGCGCTACAATTCTCCCCATGAAATATTTGCGACAGGGGAGTTATCCCCAAAAAACTGCTTTACAGGATTCCGCGCCGGCCCCACCATATGTCGTAGGGGCGGTCAATTTTGCTACCGCCCTTAGAGCAGGCACCGAGCGTTAGGGGAAACCATCGCACCCGGCGCTATAACAGATAGAGGCCCAGCCCATGGCATTGTCAGAGCAGTACGTCGACGACGGGGAAATCCATCCGATTGATCTGGTGGAGAATATCGCCGAGCATCACGAATGGGAATTTGACCGGATCGCCGAAGACCAGATTGCGATGTCGGTTGAAGGTGAGTGGCGCACCTATTCAATCACGCTGGCGTGGTCCGCCTATGACGAAACCCTGCGCCTGATCTGCACGTTCGAGATGGAGCCGCCAGAACACCGGATTGCCCACCTGTATGAAGCGTTGAACCGCGCCAACGACATGTGTTGGGCCGGCAATTTCACATGGTGGAGCGAGCAAAAGCTGATGGTCTATCGGTATGGTCTGGTTCTGGCGGGGGAACAGATTGCCAGCCCTGAACAGATCGACACGATGATCGGTGCCGCCGTAATGAACTGCGAGCGGTTTTACCCGGCGTTTCAACTGGTCACATGGGCCGAACGCACCCCGGCCGATGCCATGCAGATCGCCATTGCCGAGGCTTACGGGCGGGCCTGATTTTGCGAAAGCGGGGGTGATCTCCCGCTGATTGCGCTGTGTGCCGTCCCTTGCTCCGCCCCGCCGAACCCCCTAACACTGGGCCACAAATCGGGGAGGGTGCCGAATGGAATTGGACGCAGTGCGCGACCGCGGCCTTGTTCTTTTGGGCTGTGGCAAGATGGGGTCGGCGATGTTGGCCGGATGGGTGCAGGGTGGATTGCCGCCCGCGTCTGTCTGGGTGATTGACCCGCATCCGTCCGATTGGGTCCGTGCCCAAGGTGTTCATCTGAATGAAGAATTGCCCGTGGCCCCGGCGATTGCGTTGGTTGCTGTCAAGCCGCAGATGATGGGCGCCGCGTTGCCGACCATGGTCGCGTTGGGCAACGGCCCGACCATGTTTTTGTCCGTGGCCGCAGGCACCGCTATCGCCACGTTCGAGACCGTTCTGGGCGACCGCACCCCGATTGTGCGCGCCATGCCCAACACCCCCGCTGCCATTTCCAAGGGGATCACTGCCATCGTCGGCAATGCCCGCGCCACCCCCGCGCATCTGGATCTGGCTGAGGCGTTATTGCGCGCCGTGGGGCAGGTTGTCCGGCTGGACGCCGAGGCGCAGATGGACGCGGTGACGGGTCTGTCGGGGTCTGGTCCGGCGTATGTGTTTCATCTGATCGAGGCGCTGGCCGCCGCAGGTGTGGCCCAAGGATTGCCCGCCGACATGGCGATGCATCTGGCCAAGGCGACGGTCGCGGG
>JBGSIZ010000142.1:0-7424 GCA_041742255.1 Marivivens sp.
TGCCCGGCACGCTGGCGCTCTTGCTCACACACGGCGCATTTACCGACATCACCTGAAAGGTCCACCCCATGTCCGCCCTCCTCGCTTTGCCCAACCGCGTGGCCGATACCCTGAACCGGGCATCCCCTACGATCCTGCCCACGCTCGCGCGGCTCACCTTTGCGGCGGTTCTTGTGGGGTATTTCTGGAAATCTGCGGGAACCAAGGTGGGCGACGGCCTGTTGGGCTTTTTGTCCCCCTCATCGGGGGCCTACGCCCAGATTTTCCCCAAGGCGTTCGAGGCGACGGGCTACGACACCGCGCAACTCGGGCTGTTCCATTGGGCGGTTGTGGTGGCGGGGACAGCGGCGGAATACGCACTGCCCCTGCTGATCGTCCTGGGGCTTCTCACCCGGCTCGCGGCGGTCGGGATGATCGGCTTCATCGTGGTGCAGTCGCTTACCGACCTCTATGGGCACGGCGGGTTGGCGCAGGGCACGCTGGGGGCGTGGTTCGACCGGTTTCCGGACGGGCTGATCCTCGATCAACGGCTGTTCTGGGTGACCATACTTATGGTGCTGGTGTTCAAGGGGGCAGGACCGCTCTCACTCGACAGGGTTTTGTTCAGAAATGCGCGGTAGGCTCATCGGGCTTGCCGGCGGCAATCGCCAACACACCGCCCAAGCCCGCGAACCCGATCGGAAACATGGTGCCGACGTTGAACCCGAAACCCTGCCAGAACAACACGGCGGCCAATAACATGGCGACACCGCCCCACAATGCGCGGGATCTGGCCATGGCGCCGCCCGCAATCGCCAGCAGCGGGGCGAGGAAGGCCGCCAGTTTTACAAAGCCGGGATTGTCAAGGAAACCAAAGGTTTGGCCGAATTCCTGATAGCGGTCCGTGGCCTCGGCATAGCCGTAGCCGATCAGGCCCACGACGATACCCATAAGGCCCGCAATCAGGCCAAGGGTCAGGGCGGCATTGCGCATCGGTCTCTCCTTTTATCAATTCTGCACACATAAGGGGTCGCGGGCGATTATCCAAGAACCGCCTTTTGCACGTCCGGCCCCCATCCCACATGCCAGCGGTCCGCGACCCAGATCACCGGGCGTTTCATCAGGGTCGGATGGGCAGCCAGCAACGCCATGGGATCGCTGGCCTTTTCCACGTCGGACAGGCCCCGCCATGTGGCAGAGGCGCGGTTGACCAACGCATCGCCCAACGCGGCCCACATCGCGTCCAGATCGGCGGGGGATACGCCATCGGCGCGCACGTCTGTGACGACGGGGGACAGCCCGGCAGCTTCAACCGATTTTAACGCTTTGCGGCAGGTGTCGCAGGTTTTCAGGACAAAAATACGCATCACCGCTCCTTTTGCGGGCATTTGGGCGGGTCCGGCGGGCATTGACAAGGCTGTGACTTGATTTTCAGCGCACGGCGCTAGAATTTTTCAACAAGGATTTCGTCCGTGGCCCACCGGCACGGGGCCAAATTCGCCAAGACCAACGACCAACAGGAGACAGCGATGCCAACAGGCACCGTAAAATGGTATAACACAACAAAGGGTTACGGGTTCATCGCGCCCGATGACGGGGGCAAGGACATCTTTGTCCATGTCTCGGCGGTGGAACAATCGGGGCTGACCGGGCTGGCCGATGACCAGAAAATAACCTTTGACCTGATCGAAGGCCGGGACGGGCGGCAGATGGCGGGAAATCTGGCCAAGGTGGGGTGATCCGCCAGCACGATTGGGGCCTTGGATTTTGCGTCGGTATCCCGTCGGTATCGCGGCGGTGTCGTTTTGGCGGCTACACGCCCCACGACGCCTGAACGGCCGGGGTCCAACCCGCCGTCCAACGAGTGCCGTCGGTGATCACGGGGCGGGTCATCATGCGCGGATCGTGGGCCAATTGGGTTTCCACCTCGGACTCGCGCAGATAAGCGTTGAGCGACCGGAACGCCGGCGACGCGCGGTCAATCACCGCCGCCCCCACATTGACGGCGAGCGTGGCCCACTCGGCCTCGGACAACGGCGCGCCGCGCACATCGCGAAAGGTCACAGGAACATCCGCCGCCGCAAACGCCTTGAGGGCGGCGACGCAGGTGGAACAGGTGGGCAGGCCGTAAAGGGTCATGGGGCGGGTCCGGGGTTATCTTTCCCCGCTGTTCTACCCCATGCTCGGTCCGAGAACCAGCGGGGTGATCGGCGGATTCGCCACTTCCCCTCGTGGCCCAACCGCACCCGTGGCAAAATATCCCAACGCGCCCAAGCTAAAGGTAAGAATGGCCAGCATCCAATCAAAGCGCACTCTGTTACTCCTTTGTTGATTGGGTCAAAGCGTCCTTCCAGTTATCTTCAAACTCGCGACGATCTTGGTCGGTTACGCCTGCACCCAGCATCGCCAACCAGTTTAACGATTTTGGCAATTTCTGGGATGATGCTGCAGCTTCAATGACTTTGTTTTCAGCTTCCACATCGACCTCTTCGACAACCTCGTCCATGCGCTTCAGAGCATCAGTCAATTTTCCCGTTAGTAGTATCTTTCGTTTTTGAGATACTCTGTCTTTAAACTCGCGCGCAAGCCAATCATTTAAAAACCAACTACCGTTCAATTGCTCGCCAAAGTCACCGTCACGCGAAACAAGGATAATATTTGAACTTTCGGGACAAACTTGAGCACAGTTGATTATCCACTCCCAGTTAATGGCATCACCAAACGAAGTGTCAGATGATTTGCGAGGTGGATACCCTAGCACAAACCTCTTCCTAGCTAAGTTTCTTATCTCAAATCGCTTCTTATTTGGTCGTTTAAGATTGTAGGGGCTGCTAGTATTGAAAATTCGCGAAAATGTCTTAAAAACCGGATCATATCGCGCTGGATTACTCAATATTAATTCTGCGCGCTTTTTAACGCCTTTCGAGTACTCCTTCGCTTTAGCTAGGGTTTTTGTCAGAGCTTTCGCTGAGTTTGACTCTGCCAACACTTGTGGCATCTGATTGGATTCAGGTGCTTTCAACTGATTTATGGATTGCAATATAACTTTTTGTCGGTTCTTGAGGAATTCCATCCTAACCTGGTCACCCATAACCAGGCGATCTTTGTGTTTTTCCAGAAGCGCTAGCTGTCGCTTAGCACTTTCTCCCGGCAGCCGATAGAAATCTAGAAAAATATTGGTATCTATAAATAGCAACCAAGCCATTACCCCAAAACCCCCTCAAATTCCCGCCATTCCCCCTTGCTCATGCCTGAGGTTTCTTGCGTGACCACTTCACCCTTCAGCATCCGCCGCACGCACTCCACAGCCTTGGACGACAGGGTCACACCCCCCATCCGGTAATCCTCGAAAGCGCCATAGGCGGCGGGCACCCAATCGGCGACGATTTTGCAAATCTCTTCGGCATAAACCCGGATTTCGTATTGCGCATGGGCGTCCGCCCGCAGCCGCAGGAAATGAAACAGGTTGTGCAGGTCCACCTTCCAATACCATTGCGTATAGATATTGGCGGGCAGGTTCATCCGGGCCAATTCGCGGGCCAGCCCTTGTTTTGCCCCCCCAGATTGATCGGTTTCGGAAATCATTTCCTCGTAATGGTCATAGGTGCGCGCCGCGTCGCCCTTGAGGATTTCCAGAACCCGCGCGGCCTCCTGCGCCGTTAATGCCGCCCCCCGCCCCTGATTGTTCACCACCGATTGCGCGGCCAATTGCGACGCTTCGGGAATATAGAATTCCCGGTCAAGGATCGAATACCGCGCCGAATATTCATTCACATTCGCCGTCCGGTGCCGGATCCATTGCCGCGCCACGAAGACCGGCAATTTCACATGCAATTTTATCTCGCACATCTCGAACGGTGTCGAATGCCAGTGCCGCATCAGATACCGGATCAACCCGTCGTCATTCTGCACCGTTTTGGTGCCCCGGCCATAGGACACCCGCGCGGCCTGACAAATCGCGGCGTCATCGCCCATATAGTCGATCACGCGGACGAACCCGTGGTCCAGAACCGGGTGGACATGATACAGATGCGCCTCCATCCCGTCGGACACCGCGCGCAGTGTGGGGCGGGGGGTGGCGCGCAGGGCCGCGATCTCGGCCTCCTGTTCGGGGGTGATGGGCATGGCGGGCTCCGTTCTGGGTGTGCTGTCTGAGTCGTCCGCCACTATATCTGCGCCGCCCTTGTGGTGAAACCGCCATATCCTGTGGGGTTTTCGCGCAACACCGGCGCAGTGGCGCGTTGACTTTGCCCCCCGGAAACCCGACACTGTGCCGCAGTTATGCCCCCTTGTTTCGGTCTGGACACCCCCATGATAAAACCCTCGGTTGCCGCGTTGATCTGTTTTGCCGCCCTTGCGGGCTGTGACGGCACGAACCCGTTCATGGATGAAACCCCCGAAACGACGGACCCGACCGATCCCAACACCGTGCCCACTGATGGGGCCTACAGCGAATTCGCGTTCGACCGCGCCCGTGGGTTGACGATGAACCGGGTGACCTATGACGCGCTCAACAATGACCTGATCATCAACAACCTGCCGTTTGATGGCGAAGGCGAGGATGGCGATAACGCCGCCCGCTATGACGCCGTGGCCGGCACCGAAACCACCAGCGCCACCGGCATCGAAAGAAGTATTTACGAAAGCCGCCAGACCGCCACGACCGGCATCATCAAGCATTACGCGATCTTCATCCGGGGCGACTTTCTGGAAGGGACCGCCGCCGCGGGCCGCGATTGGGCCAGTTTCGGCAACGCAGGCGCAAACATCAACCGCGCCAGTTTCAATCTGCCTGCGGATGGCGAGTATCAGTATGTCGGCGTTTACGGGGCCACCCGGACGTTTGACGAACGGCCGGGCATTGAATTGGTCACAGGTCAGGTGACCCTGTTTCTGGACGTGAACGATTTTGATCCGGCCGCTGGCATTCAGGGTGACATCATCGGCTCTGTGACCAACCGCGTCCGCGTCACCCCCGGCCTGACGGGCGGCGGCGATTTGCCCGATATCACCTTGGTCGAGGTCAGCTTTGACACCGAAACCGGCGTTTGGGACGACGGCGGGGCCGTCACGTTCCGCCCCAACGGCGACCAGCGAGACACGGGCACCCATGACGGCCTGATCGGCGGGCCGCTGGGTCAGGAATTGGGCGGCTATGTCGTGATGGAAGGCGTCGCGGATATTCAGATCGTGCCATACGAAATCCAGCGTTACGATGATGGCGCGGATGGAGTGCAAATCGTGACCGGATTGCAATATGCTGACCCGGATACGCTACAGTCGCTCGCGAACAACTTTATCACCATTGGCTTGCTAGAGGTGGATCTGTCGCAAATCCCATCGGGTTGGACGCTGCTGAGCACCACGATCGACACCACCGAAATTCAGACCGATTTCAACGCGCGCGAGGTTGGGGTCTATGTCGGTGACGTTGTCATCCCGTAAGGCCGTGCCGGGCGGGCGCAAGGCAGCGATCCGGGGTGCCTTGGCGACGGCGATCATGATCGCCCTCACGGCCCCCGCCCCCGCCCAGCAGCGCGTGTCGCTGGACGCCGCCCGCACGCTTGCCGCTGATCTTATCACCCAGAACCAACCCGCCGCTGCGCGCGACATTGCGCTGGGGCTGTTGCAGGCCGATCCGCGGGATGTAGAGGCGTTGATCCTTGTGTCACGCGCCGAACGGCTGTTGGGGAACACCGCCAGTGCCGTGGACGCAGGACAGGCGGCATGGGCCTATGCCCAGACCGGGCCGGAAAAATTCGTCGCGGCCAGCGTCGTGGCACAGGCGCATTCCAGTGCGGCGCAGTATTCGCGGGCGCAATTCTGGTTGCGCCGCGCGGCAGAGCACGCCCCCAACCCCCAGATGGAGGCCTTGGCCGCGCGGGATTACGGCATCCTGCGGCAGGCAAATCCGCTGTCGGTCAACCTGTCGTTCGGGGCCAACCCCACCGACAACGTCAACGGCGGCAATTCAAACGACACCATCACCTTTGCCTATCTGCCGGGCATTTTCGCCACCATCCCGTGGGAAGTGCCCGCCGACGACCTGCCCCTGTCCGGTGTCGAGGTGACGGGACAGGTGCAATTGCGCTACCGCATCGGCGAAACCGCCACGTCGCGGACCACGGCAGAACTGGCGCTCTATGGTCAGACCTACATCATGTCGGACGCGGCACAGGCAGCGGCCCCCGAGGTGACAGGGGCCAGCCTGAGCTATGCGCAGGCCCTGATCGGCCTCACCCACAACTGGACCCCCGCCGGATCGCGCAACCCCTACTCGCTCGATCTGGCATATACGCAGGCGGTCTATGGCAACGATCCCTATACGCGGGATGTGTCGGTCAGTTTCGGGCGGCAATTCCGGCAGGACAACGGCGACACATGGGCACTGTCCACGGCCCTGAACCGCACCACCTATCTGGCGGACGGGTCCAGCACGGACGGGGTGCAGATGCGCGGATCATGGGGGCACACACGGGCCAACGACGACCGCGTGACGCTGGGCCTGCGGATGGCGCGGGTGCTGTCGGACCGCCCGGATCAAGGCTACGGGGCGGTGGGCGTGCAGGTGGGATACGATTTCGGGACGATCCTGCCGGGGCTGGACCTGTCGGTATCGGCCAGTGCCGAGGCCCGGTCCTATGACGCCTCTGCCTACGACCCTGCCGGACGGTCCGACCTGCGGACCAGCGCGCAAGTCAGTCTGGGCCTGCAAGAGGTGGAGTTTTATGGCTTTCAACCCGTTGTGACCCTGCAAGCGAACCAGACAGCATCCAGCGTGCCCTATTTCGAAACGGACACGCTGAAACTCGGGCTTTCGATCCGGTCCAGCTTCTGACGGGTGGTCCTGCGGGCGGCGCGTGCTACTGTCCCCTTAACCGCAATCACCAACCGGGAGGCCACAATGCCCATCCGCTATCTGCACACCATGGTGCGGGTCAAAGACCTTGACGCATCCAAGGCGTTTTACGAACTTCTGGGGCTGGTCGAAACCCGGCGCTATGACAACGACGGCGGGCGGTTCAGCCTGATTTTCATGTCGCCCCCCGGACAGGACGACGCGCATGTCGAACTGACCTACAACTGGGACGGGGACGACGGGTTGCCGTCAGACGGGCGGCACTTTGGCCATCTCGCGTATTCGGTGCCCAATATTTACGAGATGTGTCAGCACCTTATGGACAACGGTGTAACAATCAACCGCCCCCCGCGGGACGGACGCATGGCGTTCGTTCGGTCGCCTGACAACATTTCCATCGAACTCTTGCAGGAGGGCGAGGCGCTGGCGCCCGCGGAACCTTGGACATCGCTGGAAAATATCGGGCACTGGTAGGGGCGGCAGCCCTGTGCGCGCTGGCGACGGACGCCAGCGCCTGCAGGCTCGCGCTGGTTCTGGCGATGGACGTGTCGTCGTCGGTGGACCCTGCGGAGGACGCACTGCAACG
>JBGSIZ010000143.1:0-6918 GCA_041742255.1 Marivivens sp.
CAACGGCGACCCCCGTGCCTTGACCACCGGGGTGTTGGGCGACGCCGCGCGTGGTGCCGTCCCTGCCCGCCCGCTGGAGGACCGCAGCCTGTCGGCCTATGTCCACGCCTTTGCCGCGATGGTCAGTGGTCCCGATCTTGCCCATCATACCGTGCTTTTCGGGGATGACCCGGATGCCGAATTTTCCGCACTAGCCCAGGGCCGGATGCCCGACGATCCGACCTTGTACATCTGTGCGCAGGATCGTGGTGTGGGTCCGGTCACGGGGCCGGAACGTTTCGAGATCATCATGAACGGTGCCCCGACCGACACCCACCGACCGAATGACGAGGAGATTGCGCGTTGTCAGACACTGGTTTTCGGGCGGCTCGCCCGGTTTGGTCTGCGGTTCAGCCCGACGCCGGGGCCGGGCACCCTGACGACTCCCGCAAGGTTCAACGGGTTGTTTCCGGCGAGCCAAGGATCCCTCTACGGGCAGAGCCCGCATGGGTTGACGGCGGGGTTGAAACGCCCGACCGCCCGGACCGCCCTGACGGGTCTGTATCTGTGCGGGGGCGGGGCCCATCCGGGGGCGGGGGTGCCGATGGCGACCCTCTCCGCGCGGCACGCGGCCGAGGCGATCTGCACGGACCTTGCTTTCACCTTGACGTCCCCCGGGACGGATACGCGTGGTGGTATATCGACGGGATCAGCGACGACGGCACCCGCGCCGTGTCCGTCATCGGGTTCATAGGGTCCGTTTTTTCGCCGTGGTATGCGTGGTCCGGCCGCAAGGATCCGGCCAACCATGTGTGCATCAACGTCGCCACCTACGGCCCCGGTGGCCGGTTTACGATGACCGACCGGGGCCGCGACGCCTTGCGCACCAGCCCCGATACGTTCGAAGTTGGCCCCAGCAAGATGCAGTGGGACGGCACCCGGTTGACCATCGACATCGACGAGGTCAGCGCCCCGCCCATCATTTCCCGCGTGCGGGGCCGGATCACCCTGACCCCCCGCGCCATCACATCCGTTGAATTGCCCCTGACCCCGGACGGTGTCCATGTCTGGCGGCCGTTTGCCCCCTGTTCCGACATCATCGTCGAGTTGGAGGCCCCGGGGTGGCAATGGAACGGCCACGGGTATTTTGACGCCAATTTCGGCACTCGCGCCCTCGAAACCGATTTCCGGTTCTGGACCTGGGGGCGGTATCCGACCACCGCCGGGGCCACCTGTTTTTATGATGCCACCCGCCGCGACGGCACATCGTTGGAAAGTGCGGTGGCGTTTGACGCCGAGGGGCAGGCCCGGATGGTTGATGCCCCGCCCCGCACCCCGTTCAAGCGATCGTTGTGGCAGGTGCGCCGCGAAACCCGCGCCGATCCCGGCACTGTCCCCAAACAGGTGATGTCCATGCTGGACGCGCCGTTCTACAGCCGGTCCGCTGTCACCACCCGCCTGAATGGCGAAGCGGTGACGGGCGTGCATGAGGCGCTTGACCTTGACAGATTCGCGAACCCCCTGCTCAAGCCGATGCTGGCAATGCGGGTGCCCCGGCGCAGGGGGTGGCAGTGGTGATCAGGTTTCGACGTAGTTGACCGCGCACCACGTTTTCAGCCCGATTTTGGACGCCAGAATCAGCAGGAATGTCACAAACGGCAGAACCACGACG
The DNA here is from genome assembly GCA_041742255.1 of Marivivens sp. Taxonomy (GTDB): domain Bacteria; phylum Pseudomonadota; class Alphaproteobacteria; order Rhodobacterales; family Rhodobacteraceae; genus JBGSIZ01. Next base: position 1,652 of record JBGSIZ010000143.1, read on the forward strand.
GCGGTCATGCCCAGCACAGCGCCGATGGCCCCGGAAATCGCCATAAGCACCGCATCCTTGCCCGTTGACCACAGGTCGCCAGCCCGTTTGCGGTCATCGTCGTAGTCTTTGTGGCCGCAAAGCAGTTTTGCGAATTCAGCCTTGATCGCGGACCAATAGCTGCGTTGGGCGGCCATATCGCCGGTTCCCAGCGTATCGGTGCCCATCGCCAGTGCTTCGATCTCGTCGGCGGACATATGGGCGAGGCGCGGCGCGAGGTCATCGAACATCGACCCTGCGACGGCATCGCCATCCAAGGCACGCATGTCCTGATCTTCGGTTTCGGCGGCGGCGCGCGCCCAGTCGGCGGGGTCGGTTTGGGAAACAAGTTGAGCGAGGTCCATGGCGGTTCCTAATGTGCTGGAGTTCAATATCCGCACAGTGCCGCCCCGAACCGAGTCGCGCAACAGTCAGGTGATCATATCTGATCGGGCCGGAGCGGTTCCACGTCCGGGTTCAGCCGCACCACCGCAAGGTTGAGCGCCCCCGCGATCGTTACCCAGATCAGGTAGGGCACAAAGGCCGCCCCGGCCAGCGGGTCCACCTGCCAATGAGTGACCACCGCCCCCAGAACAGCCGCCCAGAGCATGCCCATCACAGGCAACGCCGCACGCAACCGCCGCAGCCCGAAAAACACCGGTGACCACAGCGCGTTGACCGTCATTTGCAACGCCCAGAACGCCAGCGCGGTGCCGGCCCCGTCCATCCCGGCGACCCGCGCGCCGGCAAAGGCCATCAGTAGATACAGCGTGGTCCATGTGACAGGAAACACCCAGTTGGGCGGCGTCCACCATGGTTTGCGCAATTTTTTATACCATTCGCCCGGCGGAAACAGCGCCCCGGTGGCCCCGGCCGCCATGGCAGAGCCAAGGAAAACGAAAAACAGAAAGATATCCATGGGCGGCCTTTCGCGGCAAATACCCACTATACCTATGTCTGTTGGCGTCCCGTTCCAATGGGTCTTTCGTGCGAGGTGAGGTCAGCGAGGACATCCAGCAACGCAAGGCTTCGCCCCCGGAACGGTTGCCGCTGTCCGGCGGCGTCGCACAGGAACGCCACCTCGGGCAGGGGCGGCGCATAAAGGACGGCAGAGCGGGGCATGATCCGGGTGGCGTGCGCCCGCACCATCGCCTGTCCCATCCAGCCGATTTTCTGCGCCTTGGAGGTGTGCGCCCGCAAGGTCACGCTGTCATGCCGGTTGCGCCGGACTTGACTGCCGATGCCCGCATAGATCAACCGCGCCGCCCAGATGCCCATGCGCGCCTGCCGGGGCAAGGCCGCGATACCCGGTTCGGACCGAAGATAGAGCCTGTGCGCCTCGGCCAGAAGCCGGGACACCATGCGCCGAATTTCGGGGCTGGCCACCGGATTGGCCAGAAACGCATCGGGGTCTACCCCGGCGTCCCGCAACCAGTCGCGGGGCAGGTAAATCCGGCCCATCCGCGCGTCTTCGCCGACGTCCCGTGCGATATTGGTCAGTTGCATCGCGACCCCTAGGTCGCAAGCCCGCGCGAGCGCATGCACATCCCGCACCCGCATCAGCACGCACATCATCGCCCCAACCGCAGCCGCGACCCGCGCCGAATAGTCCCGCACGCCCGACAGCGTGTCATAGGTCCGTTCGGCGGCGTCCCATGCCAGCCCTTCCAACAAGGCCTCGGGCAAGGCGCGGGGCATGTCGAAATCTTCGATGATGGCCGCAAAGGCCCGGTCGGCGGGCGCGTTGCGCGGCGTGCCCGCATAGGCAAGGTCCAACCGGTCCCGCAGCGACAGAACCGCGCCGACCTGATCGGTGCCTTCGTCCACGGCGTCATCCGCCAGCCTGCAAAAGGCATAAAGCACCAGTGCGGGGTCACGCACCGTTGCCGGCAACAGCCGGGATGCCGCATGAAACGACAGCGACCCAGTGCGGATCGCCTCGCGGCAGTGGTCCATGTCCGCGGGCCGGATCATTCCGCCGCGAGCCGCTGTTGTTGCGTCATCACGGGCGCGTCGGGAACAAGTTTCGCCAACACCTCGGCACTGCTGATGACACCGGGGAGGCCCGCGCCGGGATGGGTGCCCGCCCCGACGAGGAACAGCCCATCTGCCTCTTCGCTGACGTTGTGGGGCCGGAACCATGCCGATTGCAGGATGCGCGGTTCGAGCGAGAACCCGGACCCGAACGGCGACAGATACCTGTCCCGAAAGGTTTCGGGCGTGAACGTCAGGCTAGCCGAGAGGTGTTCCTGAAATCCGGGGATCGTGGTTTCAAGGACCGCCGCCACCTTGGCCTGATACCGCGCCGCTTCGGTTGTCCAATCCACGGGATTGTCGTGCCCCAGATGCGGCACCGGCGACAGCGCATAGAACGTGTCATCGCCCGCAGGTGCCACGCCCGGATCGGTGACAGAGGGGCGGTGCAGATACAGGCTCATGTCGTCTGATAGGTGCCCCTTGATGAAAATATCCCGCAACAGACCCGAATAGCGGGGACCGGACAGGATGGTGTGATGCCCCACGTCTGCCCATTTGCCCGCCGTGCCCTTGGTCCCGAAATACCAGACGAAAAGACCCATGGACCACCGCCGTTTGGCCAGTTTGCGATCTGTCCAGCGTTTGCGCGGCATGTCCCGCAACAAGGTGCCATAGGTGTGCCCGGCGTCCGCATTGCTGACCACGAGGGGGGCCGCGATGATTTCACCATTGTCCAGCCGGACGCCCGCCGCGCGGGTGCCGTTGAGCAGGATCTTGTCCACATCCACGCCCAGCCGGATGCGCCCGCCCTGTTCCGCGATGACGTTTGCCATTGCATCCGCGATCGCCTGCACCCCGCCCATGGCGTAATGGACGCCGTATTCCTTCTCCAGATGGCTGACGAGCGCATACATGGAGGTCACATGATCCGGGTCCCCGCCGATGAACAGCGGGTGAAACGACAGCGCCATTTGCAAACGTGGGTCGCGCACCCGCGCCTTGGCCAGCCCGTGAATGGACCGATCCGCCCGCAGCAGCGCGAATTCCGGCAGCACCTTGATCGTGTCCCACGCGCGGTGCATCGGCTTGGCCACCATCCCCTCGAACCCGAGGACATAGCGGCGCGCGGCGTCCCGCAGGAACCGTTCGTAGCCTTTGACGTCGCCGGGCGACAACCGCGCCACTTCGGCCGTCATGGCCGCCGTGTCGGACCGCGCCGCAAACACCGACCCATCCGGCCAGCGGATTTCGTAAAACGGGTCCAGCGGGCGCAGGTCCACATCCGCGTGAAAATCCCGCCCGCAGGCCGCCCACAGATCGGTGAACACCTGTGGCACGGTGACAATGGTGGGCCCAAGATCGAACCTGTGCCCATTTTCAGTGATGGATGACCCGCGCCCGCCCACCCGGTCCAGCCGGTCAAGAACGGTCACACGGTATCCTTTGGCCCCAAGCCGCATCGCAGCCGCCAAACCCCCCAGACCCGCCCCAATAACAATGGCGCGGTCGGCGGCGTGTCCTTCTGGTCTATGTGTCAACATAGATTGACACTACGCGGACATCCCCAATCTGACAATAGGTTCAGTGCGGCAATCGGTGACCGGATGCTTCACAAAGTGTTTTGCATGTGTCAGGGTTAGTTGACACTTGGAGGTATGGCGTGCCGCAAACCGTGACCCTGACATTCTTTCGCTTTGGCGGATGGCGCGCGCGGGTTTGGGCGTTGGTGCAGATGGGGGCCGCCCGGTGGCCGTTGTCCCGCACGCCGGGCATCGGGTTCTGGAAACTGTGCGGTTCGGGCACGGGCGAAGGGTTTACGCCAGTGCCCAATACCGCCGTTTATGCGATTCTGGCCACATGGCCCGATGCCGACACTGCCCGCGCCCAAACGGTCGCCGCCCCGGTTTATCGCCGCTACCGCGCCCATGCCGCCGAAAGCTGGACAATCTTTATGACCCCGACCAGCGTTCGGGGCAAATGGGCCGGAACAGAGCCGTTTTCGGCGATCGATACCCTGTGCCCCGGCCCGCTGGCTGTCATGACCCGCGCCACCATCCGCCCCCGCGTTGCGTTGCGATTCTGGGGCCGCGTGCCCCGGATTTCGGACGTGATCGGCACCGATCCCAATGTCGCGTTCAAGATCGGCATCGGCGAGGTGCCGTGGCTGCATCAGGTGACGTTCAGCGTCTGGCCCGATGTTGCCAGCGTTGTGGCCTTTGCCCGCCATGGTCCCCATGCCGACGCGATCCGCGCCGTCCGGGACGAAGGTTGGTTTTCCGAAGAACTCTATGCCCGGTTTCGGGTTGATGGCGCTGTTGGCACATGGGACGGCGCCGCCCCTTTGCACAGATTGGAGGTTGCCGCATGAGCGCGCCCTTTCCCTTTACCGCCATCGTCGGACAGGACGAGATGAAAACGGCGATGATCCTGACCGCCATTGACCCCTCCATCGGGGGGGTCCTGGTGTTTGGCGACCGGGGCACCGGCAAATCCACCGCCGTGCGCGCGCTGGCCGCCCTGTTGCCCCATATTCAGGTGATCGAGGGCTGCCCGGTGAACAGTGAAACCGCCGCAGGTGTTCCCGGTTGGGCCAATATAGACACGAAAAATGTCATATCCGTGCCGACCCCGGTGGTGGACCTGCCGCTGGGCGCGACCGAGGACCGGGTGACCGGCGCGCTGGATATTGAAAAGGCGCTGACCCGTGGGGAAAAGGCGTTTCAACCCGGCCTGCTCGCCCGGGCCAACCGGGGGTATCTGTATATCGACGAGGTGAACCTGCTGGAGGATCACATCGTTGACCTGCTGCTGGACGTGGCCCAATCGGGCGAAAACGTGGTGGAGCGCGAGGGGCTTTCGATCCGGCATCCCGCCCGATTCGTCTTGGTCGGGTCCGGCAACCCCGAAGAAGGCGAACTCCGCCCGCAACTGCTGGACCGGTTCGGTCTGTCGGTCGAGGTCGCGTCCCCCAAGGATGTCGCCACACGGGTCGAGGTGATGAAGCGTCGCGACGCCTATGACCGCGACAACGCCGCGTTCATGCTGCGATGGCAGGCCGAAGATGCCGCCGTGCGCGACCGGATCATGGTCGCCCGCAAGGCCATCCGCGACATCGCCACCCCGGACAAGACGATGCACGATGTGGCCGAATTGTGTCTGGCGTTGGGGTCGGACGGGTTGCGGGGCGAATTGACCCTGCTCAAGGCCGCCCGTGCCTATGCCGCGTGGCGCGATGACACGGCCCTGACCCGGGGACATATCCGCGATGTGGC
>JBGSIZ010000144.1:0-1522 GCA_041742255.1 Marivivens sp.
CGAAACCGCCGCACGGGTCGCGGCGGGCGGTGTGGCGCGCAAGGCGCTGGCGCATCTGGCCCCGGATGTGGTCATCAAAGGCTACATGGTCCAGATGGGGGCCAAAACCATCGACCGCAGCCGGTTTGACTGGGACGCCATCGACCAGAACGATTTCTGGTGTCCCGATCCCGCCGTCGCCCCCCAGTGGGAAGATTATCTGCAGGCGATCCGCAAGGACCACAATTCGGTCGGTGCCACGATCGAGGTGGTGGCGCGCGGTGTTCCTGCGGGCCTTGGCGCCCCGATTTATGCCAAGTTAGACACGGATCTGGCTGCTGCGATGATGTCCATCAACGCGGTCAAAGGGGTCGAAATCGGCGAAGGCATGGCTGCCGCTTTGCTCACCGGACGCGACAATGCCGACGAAATATTCATGGGGCCAAACGGCCCGGAATTCGCCAGCAACCATTCCGGCGGCATCCTTGGCGGGATCAGTTCGGGACAGGACATCGTGGTGCGGTTCGCCGTCAAACCCACCAGCTCCATCCTGTCCCCCCGCGCCTCGATCCGGATCGACGGCACCCCAACCGAGGTGGTGACCAAAGGCCGCCACGATCCATGTGTCGGCATCCGCGCCGTGCCCGTGGGCGAGGCGATGATGGCCGCCGTGATCCTTGACCATCTGCTGCTGGACCGGGGCCAGACGGGCGGCCTGCGCGGCCGGATCGGATAACCCTTGGCCGCGATTTTCGGTATCACATTTCCCATCTTTGCCGTCATCGCCCTGGGATATTTCGCGGTGTGGAAGGGCGCGTTCAGCGCCAGCGATACACAGGCATTGGGCCGGTTCGCCATGAACATCGCCTTGCCCGCGCTGATGTTTTCGGCGGCAACCGGGGGCGGCGACGGGGGCGTGTTCAACCTGTCGTATGTGGTGGCCTATGCGGCGGCAGGGCTGGCGACCATCCTTGTCACTGCGGTCTGGTTCCGTCTGAACGCGGGCGGCGATGACACCGGACCCGCCCGCCGCGCCATTGCCGTCATGGGGTCCGCCTGTCCCAATTCCGCCTATGTCGGGTTTCCGGTGCTATTGCTGGCCGTGCCCGGCGTCGCCCGCCCCGCGTTCGCCATGAATGTGCTGGTCGAGAGTTTTCTGATCGTCCCTTTGTGTTTCCTGATCCTGTCCGCGACCCGACCCAAGGCAGGGCGCACATTGTTGCAGGCAGGCATGCAAGCCGCGTGGGAGGTGATCCGCAAACCCATGGTTCTGGGGTTTCTCGCGGGCATCACCGTCGCCGCATTGGGCATCCCGGTGCCCGCCCCGTTCAGCCAGTTCGTGTCGATGCTGGCCACGGCGACGGCGGGTCTGGCCCTGTTTTTCATCGGTGGGTCACTGGTGAACCTGCCGATGAAGGGGAACATGTCCTTTGCCGCGCAAATCGCGGCGGCCAAACTGATGCTGCACCCGGCATTGGCGGCGGGTGCGGCGGCGGCGTTGATCTGGGTCGGCCTGCCCGGCCTATCGGACCCGTGGCGGATC
>JBGSIZ010000145.1:0-16907 GCA_041742255.1 Marivivens sp.
GCATTGCCGCCCACGGCGTCCGCGACCACGGCACCAGCGGCCGCGCCGACCAGCCCGCGCTCAAGATCGCCGTTGACACATGCCGACAGGCCGAAAATGGCGACGGTTGCGATAAGGAAAGAGGTTTTAAACATTTTTTGCTGCCCTTTGAGGTGTTTCTGCAAGGCGCAGATTCGGATTTTGCGTCTTGATAGGCAATAACAAATTGCACAGCGGGGCGGTTTTCAGCCGAAACCGGGTTACTCGCCGACCCCATAGGTAAAAAGGGGTCCGGTCCGGCGTCGGGGACACCAGACCGGATAGGGGAAGGGTAACGGTCTTGACAAATCGTCGTGGGTTGCTTGCTGGAACACCCCGCGACACACACAGGTTGCCACAGGATTTCAGAGCTGCAAACAGGGTTAACGCCAGAGATCCGGGCATAAGCAATTTCACGCCAAAATTGTATTGGCATGCGCATATTCCCGCCGATCTGCTGGCTGGTCAGTCCCATGCGTCGTCCTCGTCATCGGACTCGAACAACTGATTGGCCCCGTCATCAAACACGGCCGGATAGCTGACGCGGGCCCGTGCCACGTTGATTTTCAATATGGCGTCATAGTCGGCGGGGTCGAACGGGTCCTCGGCGGGAACCACTTCGCGGCCAAAAAGCCACGACAGGCGGCCCGCATCCAGATTGCCCCGGACAAACGGTTCTTCGCCAAAATGATGCCATAGGGCCGCGAGAAATGCTTCGTCTACGCGGCGGTCAATCGCCTTGCGGTCGGCATAGCGTTCGCGGGTGATGATCTTGGTCGTGCCGTCCTTGTGGTTGGCGCGGCGGATGACGAATTGATAATCGGTGCTGGGGTATCGGCCCGGAAAGCCGCGGTGTTTGAGCATCACGCATCCTCCCCGATGGATACGGACGGGGTGGGGACAGGCGCAACCGCCTGTCCCGCGGTCGGATCAGTTGCCGTATTTGCCGGTGTAAACCGGTTCGATGGTGACCGGTGCCGGATCGACAACGACGAATTCTTCGACGTCACCGCCGTTGCCACAAGCGGCAACGATTGCCAAAAGGCCGAGGGCCACGAGGGCCTTGATGGTATTGGACATATATAACTCCTGTGTCTGCCCGCAGGTGCCGCCCGGTTCTGTGCCCGGTTCGAACGCCCGACTTGTGTTGAGGTTGCTTGGGTGCAACTGCCGTCAAACATACCGGACACAGGCCGCCGCGCATATCCTGCACGGGCGGGAAACAGGGGTTGTGACATGGCTGCATCAGACCCGACAGTGGATGAGATACGACCCGCAACATATTGTGGATTCATCAAAATTGCTCCCATATGCAGCGACCTTCTTGAACGCTGAACGGCTCGAAATACTGTGTTGCGTCGGGGCTGGCCACACCAAACTCGACCACGCGATCGGACATCGACACGACAACCTCTCGCACCGTCACACCAGCCTGCGCCATCGCGGGCACAGCATAGGCGTCGCACAACACCGCAAAATCGTCGCGCACCCGGTCATAGGTCAGCGCGTCGCCTGCGGGGTCAATGGCGGGGGCCAGAAACCGGAACCGGGCCACGGGCGGCGCGTCCTCGACGATCACGTCGATCAAGGTGACCGTTTGGCCCGACGGCAACGCGATGGATTGAGCTAGAGCCGAGGAGACCACGCAAACCATCGCAACACTGGCCGCAACCGCGCCCCTATAGTGGAATATTGTCATGCTTTTTCCACGGGTTCTGTTGTGACTTGCCGCGCAGGCTGGCAAAGGCGCGGGCGACCCGGCGGCGGGTGGAATGGGGCATGATGACCTCGTCCACGAACCCTTTTTCGGCGGCCACGAACGGATTGGCAAAGCGGGATTCGTATTCTTTGGTTCGAGCGGCAATCTCCTCGGGCGATTTGCCGCGATAGATGATCTCGACAGCACCCTTGGCCCCCATCACCGCAATTTCGGCGGTCGGCCAGGCATAGTTGAAATCGCCGCGCAGATGTTTGGACGCCATCACGTCATAGGCCCCGCCGTAGGCCTTGCGGGTGATAACTGTCACCTTGGGCACCGTCGCCTCGCCATAGGCAAACAACAGTTTGGCCCCGTGTTTGATGACGCCGCCATATTCCTGTGACGTGCCGGGCAGGAAACCGGGGACATCCACCAGCGTCAGGATCGGGATTTCAAACGCATCGCAAAATCGCACGAACCGAGCGGCCTTGCGACTGCTGTCGATATCCAGACACCCGGCCAGCACGGTGGGTTGGTTGGCCACAACGCCAACGGTGGACCCCTCCAACCGAATAAACCCAGTCAGGATATTGCGCGCATATTCGGCCTGAATTTCATAAAAATCGCCTTCGTCGGCGACTTTGTGGATCAGTTCCTTCATGTCGTAGGGGGTGTTGGGGTTTTCGGGGATCAGGGTGTCAAGACTGTCCTCGATCCGGGCGACATCGTCGAAAAACGGGCGCACGGGCGGTTTTTGGCGGTTGTTGAGCGGCAAGAAGTCAAACAGGCGGCGCACCTCGGCCAAGGCTTCGACATCGTTTTCAAAGGCACCGTCGGCCACCGATGACTTGCGGGTATGGGTGGTGGCCCCTCCCAGTTCCTCGGCTGTCACAACTTCGTTGGTGACGGTTTTGACCACATCTGGGCCGGTCACGAACATGTAACTGCTGTCTTTGACCATAAAGATAAAGTCGGTCATGGCGGGGCTGTAAACGGCGCCCCCGGCACAGGGCCCCATGATCAGGCTGATCTGCGGGACCACGCCTGACGCCATGATATTGCGCTGAAACACCTCCGCATAGCCTGCAAGGCTCGCCACACCTTCTTGAATCCGCGCGCCGCCGCTGTCGTTGATCCCGATCACCGGGGCCCCGTTCTGAATGGCCATGTCCATGATCTTGCAGATTTTCTGGGCATGGGTTTCGGACAGCGACCCGCCAAACACGGTAAAATCCTGCGAAAACACATAGACCATGCGGCCATTAATCGTGCCCCATCCGGTTACGACGCCGTCGCCGGCGGGGCGGTCCGTCTCCATTCCGAAATCAATGCAGCGGTGGGTGACAAAAGTATCGAATTCCTCGAACGACCCTTCGTCCAGCAAAAGGTCGATCCGTTCGCGCGCGGTCAGTTTGCCCTTGGCGTGCTGCGCGTCAATCCGGCGCTGACCACCGCCCAGACGCGCCTGCGCCCGGCGCACGTCCAGTTCTTGCAGGTTGTTTCCCATGATCCCCCCAGTCTTTGGATCACCATAAGCGACGGCATGGAGCGAGGACAGCGACAAACAGAATATTTGCAAACATCACAATTCGCAAAATGCAATGTTTGCAAATTCAACCGTCCCTTTTCTTGGCCTTCAGCGGGGTATAGCGTCCGTTTATCGCAAAATGATGGTGACACATGCCTGCCCTTCCCGTTCCGGTTTTGACCATCGGCCTATTGGTCGCCTCCAACATTTTCATGACCTTCGCGTGGTATGGCCACCTGAAATACAAGACGGCGCCGCTGGTCACGGTGATCCTCATTTCATGGGGAATCGCGTTGTTTGAATACATGTTGCAGGTCCCCGCCAACCGGATTGGCCACGGCACATTCAGCGCGGCGCAGTTGAAAACGATACAAGAGGTCATCACGCTCGTGGTTTTTGCAGCCTTTTCAACGCTATATCTGAACGAACCGCTGCGGTGGAACCACGCGGTCGGGTTTACTTTCATAGCACTTGGGGCTTGGTTCATTTTTGCACAGTGGGGCGGCGGCAAATGATCGTGGACACACCGGTCGCGAGCGCCTAGCAACGGGGCATGACCCAGCCCCCCACCTTGCGCTATCTCGACCGCACGACACCACCGCACATTTCAACACTGATCCTGATGGTGGGGATTTCGGCGCTGAACATGTCGATATTCCTGCCCGCGCTCAACGTCATGGCCGATGAATTCGCCGTGCCCTACAGCACGATGCTTATTGCGGTCTCGGGTTATCTGGCGGTGACGGGGGTATTGCAGATATTCGTGGGGCCGCTGGCCGACAAATATGGACGCCGTCCGGTGATGTTGGTGGGGCTTGCGGTGTTCGTCGTGGCGACCTTGGGGGCCATGGTGGCCCCAACGGCGGGTGTGTTTCTTGCGTTCCGGATGATCCAAGGCGGCGTGGCCACAGCTATGGTCCTGACTCGCGCCATTGTGCGGGACATGGTGCCCGCCAATCAGGCCGCAAGCATGATCGGCTATGTCACCATGGGCATGTCGTTGGTGCCGATGATCGGGCCGACACTGGGCGGGATTATCGCGGAAAACTTTGGTTGGCGGGCGATTTTCGGATTTCTGGCGGTCTGCGGCGCGGGTGTGTTCGCGCTCAGCTACTATGACCAAGGCGAAACGGTGCGCGGCGGCGGCATGTCGTTCCGCGAACAGGTGCGGACCTATCCCGAACTGCTGACATCGCCCCGGTTCTGGGGCTATTCGCTGAGCGCGGCCTTCGCTTCTGGCGCGTTCTTTGCCTATCTGGGCGGGGCATCTTTTGTTGCGGAACGGGTGTTTGGCCTGTCGCCGGTTTGGACGGGTGTGGCGCTGGGTGCGCCTGCGATTGGCTATGCCTTGGGCAACTTCGTTTCGGGGCGGTATTCGGTCTGGTTGGGTGTCAACCGGATGATCCTGCTCGGATCGGCGGTCGTGGCGGTGGGTCTTGCCATACCGCTGGCGTTTGGCCTTGTCGGCATCATGTCGGCGGGCCTGTTCTTTGGGTTCTGCACCTTGATGGGCATGGGCAACGGCATGGTTTTGCCCAACGCAACTGCGGGGGCTTTGTCGGTCCGCGCCCATCTTGCCGGCACGGCGAGCGGGCTGGCAGGTGCGATCATGATCGGTGGCGGCGCCGCGTTGTCGGTGCTGGCGGGCGTGTTTCTGGACGGCGGCAGCAGCGCGCTGCCGTTGCAATGGTTGATGTGGGGTTCGTCGGTCGCGTCGGTTCTGGCGATCCTCTATGTGATCCAGCGGGAAAAAACGCGCGTTCCGGCTTGATTTGCAGGCTTTGCAAGGTGCAGGTTCGCACGATCGCAAACATGCAAAGACAAGGCACCCCATGGCCGTTCAAAAACTCTACGCAGGTGGCAAATTGCGGGAATTGCGGTCGCGCCACGGCCTGACGCAGCGCGCGTTTGCCGACCGGATGGGGGTGTCCCTGCCGTATCTCAACCAGATGGAAAACAACAACCGGCCGGTCAGCACGTCGGTTGTTCTGGCGTTGGCGCAGGAGTTCGGGTTCGACGTCACCGAACTGCAATCCGGGGACGAGGCCCGGCTGGTGTCCGACATGCGCGAAGCCTTGGCGGACCCGGTGTTTTCCGGTCCGAGCCCCGCACTCGCGGATTTGCGGCTGGCGGCATCGAACGCCCCGGCGCTGGCGCGGGCGTTTCTGGACCTGCACGCCGCCTATCGCCAAACCCACGAACGGTTGGCCAGTCTGGACGAGGCGCTGGGGCGGGACGAGGCCCGCACGCAGCCCTCGCCATGGGAAGAAGTGCGGGATTTCTTTCACTATTGCGACAATTACATCGACGCCGTGGACCGTGCCGCCGAAGGGTTTGCCGGACACGCGGCGCAGGCAGGCACCATCCGCGACGGGGCTATCGCCGCCCTTGCCACCCGGCACATCAGCGTGCAATTGCGCGAAACAACACAGTTGCGGCACTATGATCCGGCCACCAGGGTTCTGACCTTGTCGCGCCATGCGGCCCAAGCCACACAGACGTTTCAGTTGTTGTTGCAGGTAGCGTTATTGACCCAAGACGGACTGATCGAGGCCACGCTAGACCTTGGGCGGTTTCATTCGCCCGAGGCGCGGGCCATCGCCAAGGTGGGTCTTGCCAATTATTTCGCCGGTGCCGCCCTCATGCCTTATGCCCGGTTTCTGAAGGCCGCACAGGACACCCGGCACGATCTGGAACGGTTGGCCGACCGGTTCGGGGCCAGTCTGGAACAGGTGGCGCATCGGTTGTCCACGTTGCAGCGGCCGGGGGCCAAGGGGATTCCGTTTTTCTTTGTGCGCGTGGACCCGGCGGGGACCATCACCAAACGCCATTCCGCCACGACCCTGCAATTTGCCCGGTATGGCGGGGCGTGCCCGTTGTGGAACGTTCACAGGGCGTTTGAAACGCCGGGGCGGTGGTTGCGGCAATTGGCGGAAACACCGGACGGTGTGCGATATTTCTGTTTGGCGCGCGACGTGACCAAATCGGGCGGAGCGTTTGACGCGCCTGTCCGCCGCTATGCGATTGGGTTGGGGTGCGAGGTGCGCCATGCACCGGCTTTGGTGTATGCCGATCACATGGACACCCTATCTGGTGCCGCCTTTGACCCGATAGGCATTTCCTGCCGGATTTGCGAACGGCGTGATTGCCACCAGCGCGCCGTGCCCCCGTTGGAACGTCGGCTGCGGATTGACCCCGATGTGCGGGGCGTGTTGCCCTATGATGTGGACTAGCGTTGATTGCCAAGATCACGGCAACGCGCCACTGTGGATCGAAAGCCAAAGGGAGGGTATCATGGAACTGGAAGGCACCCGCGTGATTGCGGCGGACCGCGCGACGGTTTGGGAAAAACTGAACGATGCGGAGACGTTAAGGGCCTGTATTCCCGGCTGTCAGGAGTTGTCTGGGTCGCCCGAAACCGGGTTCGAGGCCACGGTCAAGCAAAAGGTCGGCCCCGTTTCTGCGACGTTCAAGGGGGCGGTGACGTTGGAAAACGTGGTTCCGGGTGCATCCTATACCATTGTGGGCGAAGGCAAAGGCGGCGTGGCCGGGTTTGCCAAGGGCCGCGCGGACGTGTCGTTGGTCGATGTCGAGGGCGGCACCGAACTGACCTACAAGGCCGATGCACAAGTCGGCGGCAAGCTCGCGCAGTTGGGCAGCCGGATCATCGGGGGCTTTGCCCGCAAGATGGCCGACAAATTCTTTGAGGATTTTCAAGCACATGTGGAGGGTGGCACCGACGCGCCACCCGCCGTTTAGGGTCTAGGCCGCGTCGCGCAGAATCGCGGCGATCTGATCCTTGAGGTGCAACCGGGTTTTGCGCATGTCGGCCAGATGCAGGTCGTCGGTGGGTTCAAGGTTGGTTTCGGCCTTGTGAACCTCGCGGTTGATGGCGTGATACTCGTCGGCCAGTTTGGCGAAATGGGCGTTGCTGGATTTCAGCGCGGCAATCATGTCGTGGTCGGCGGGAAATTCTTCGGCCAGTTCGTGGGGGGTGTTGGACATAGGTGACTCCTTGGGGTTCAGGTGAGGCAACAGTATGCCCCCCCGCGCCCTGCCCCACCTTGCGCGAGGTCAAACCGGGGCCAAAAAATGCCAAAAATCGTCTGTGATTTCCCGTCGGTTTTGCGTCGGTATCCCGGCGGTATGGTTTTACCGCCGCGCGGCCCGCCAGCCTGCTGCCTGCGCCTCGGATTGTGAACAGAACCAGCGTTCGCCACGGCGCGTGTTGATCACGGTATCGGCGTAATTTTCCTGACCGGGCACATGATAAATCTGGCCGCTGTTGGAAATGTTGCCCTTGATGACGCAATCGGCGTTGGGCGGCGCGGTGTCGGCCGTTTGTGTCGTGCGCCGCTGATCGGCGGGCACCATCGTGCTGGATGACCACAGACCTGCGCCACGCAGATACGCCTCTTTTTCCAAAAGGTCATAGTCCATCGAATATTGCCGATACGCCTGTGCCAGACCGTCCCGGACCAAGGCCGCGCCAAGGTCCGCGCCACCAATCACGCATTTGGCCACGGTCCGGCCATAGCGGTCCGTCTCGATCCCCAGACAGGTTGCGCGCGCGCCCTGATACTGCGCCCGGACGGTTTCAATCACCCACGCCCCGCAGGCCCAGCGGGTGCCTGCCCGGTCGATACAGGTCTGATCCGCCTCGACCGCGTCGATGCCGTGCAGGCGCACCCGCACCTGCCCGATATCGAACGTGTCGCCATCCACCACCTGCACCTGTCCGCTGAACTGCTGGGCAGTTGCAGGGAGGGCGGCACACAGCAGCCAAAGGAGTGAACATATCCGGAACATGGGGTTAATTAAGTGTTAACGCACCCCAAACGCAACCCCTGCCCCACGATTTCTGACGGTATGATTAACGGCCCCTAGCGTTGTGCCGTTTGCCAATGCGGATGCATCCACGGCGTGTCGTTTGCCGGGGCCAGCGCCGCACGGCCAAGGATGTGATCCGCCGCCTTTTCCCCCAACATGATCGACGGCGCGTTCAGGTTGCCATTGGTGATGCGCGGAAAGACCGAACTGTCCGCCACCCGCAAACCGTCCACCCCGATCACCCGACATTCGGGGTCCACCACTGCCATGAGGTCGGACGCCGCCCCCATCTTGCAGGTGCCGCAGGGGTGATAGGCGCTCTCGACGTGATCCCGGATAAAGGCATCCAGCGCGTCATCCGATTGCGCATCCCCGCCCGGTTGGATTTCCATCCCCCGATACGGCGCAAAGGCGGGTTGCGCGAAAATCTCGCGGGTTAACCGGATGCAACGCCGGAAATCTGCCCAATCGGACTGGTCCGACATATAGTTGAACAGGATTTTCGGGCTGTCGGCCGGGTCCGCAGACCGCAGGGTCACAGCCCCCCGCGACACCGACCGCATCGGCCCCACATGCGCCTGATACCCGTGCCCCTGCGCCGCCACCTTGCCATCATAGCGCACGGCGAGGGGCAGGAAATGGAATTGGATATCGGGATAGTCCACCCCCGCCTGACTGCGGATGAACCCCGCGCTTTCAAACTGGTTAGATGCGCCAAGGCCGGTGCCGGTAAACAGCCATTGCGCCCCGATCATGGCCTTGCCCCACAGGTTCCAGTATTTGAACAGGCTGACGGGTTGGATCGCGGCCTGTTGGATATACAACTCCAGATGGTCCTGCAGGTTTTGCCCGACCCCGGCCCGGTCCGCGACAACCGGAATACCGTGCGCCGCCAGATGCCCCCCCGGCCCGATCCCCGACAACATCAGGAGTTTGGGCGAGTTGAGCGAGGACGCGGCAAGGACCACCTCGGCCCCGGCCCCGATCACCGACACCCGGCCGCCCTGTTCGACCTCGACCCCGGTGGCCCGCCCGTTTTCCACGATGACCCGCCGCGCAAAGGCCCGGACCAGCGTGCAATTGTCCCGTTTGAGCGCGGGCCGCAGATACGCATTGGCCGCCGACCAGCGCCGCCCCCGCCAGATGGTCGCGTCAAAGGGGCCGAACCCTTCTTGTTGGTGGCCGTTATAGTCGCCCGTCACCGGATACCCCGCCTGCGACCCCGCCTGCACGAAGGCCTGGGTCAGCGGATTGGTCCCCGGCCCGCGCGTGATGTGCAGCGGCCCGGAATTGCCCCGCCAGCACGGATCGCCGCCGCGCCCGCCGTCGTGCCAATGTTCCATCCGTGTGAAATAGGGCAGCACATCGGCGTAGCCCCATCCCGTGGCCCCGCTGTTCGCCCAGTGATCATAGTCCCGCGCGTGCCCGCGCACATAGATCATCCCGTTGATCGACGACGACCCCCCGATCACCTTGCCCCGCGGCGTGGCCAACCGCCGCCCGCCCAGATACGGTTCCGGTTCGGTCTGATAGCCCCAGTCATACCGCGCCATGTTCATCGGATACGAAAGCGCCGCCGGCATCTGGATGAACGGCCCCGCGTCCGTGCCCCCGTGTTCGATGACGATCACCGATTTGCCCGCCTCCGCCAGCCGAAAGGCGATGGCGCATCCGGCACTGCCTGCGCCGACGATCACATAGTCTGCCTGCATGATCAGAACGGCGCGGCGCAGGGCGACATGGCGACGTAGACCGATTTGGCCTGCGAATAATGCGCGATGGCTTCTTTGGAGTTTTCCCGCCCGATCCCAGACCCTTTGGACCCGCCAAAGGGGGCCTCGACTGGGGCAAGGTTGTAGGTGTTGATGTAGCAGGTGCCCGCCTCGAACCCCGCGACCATGCGGTGCGCGCGCGTAACGTCCTGGGTGAACACGCCCGCCGCCAGCCCGAATTCGGTGGCATTGGCACGCTGCAACGCCTCGTCTTCGGTGTCGAAATCAAGGACACACATGACGGGGCCGAAAATCTCCTCGCGCGCGATGGTCATGTCGTCGGTGACGTCGGCAAAGACGGCGGGGGTGATGTAGAACCCGTTATTCCCCACCCGCTGCCCGCCCGCGACCAGCCGCGCGCCTTCGGCTTGCCCCGTCGCGATGTAGCCTTCGACGATGCCCAATTGCCGCGCCGAGGTCATCGGGCCGTAGTTCGTGGCCTCGTCCATCGGGTCGCCGATGCGGACGCCGGTGTTCAGCCGTTCGGTCAGTCGGGACAGGAACGCGTCCTTGATCCCGCGCTGCACGAACACCCGCGTGCCGTTGGAACAGACCTGTCCCGAGGAATAGAAATTGGCGAGGATGGCGCCCGACACCGCGCTGTCCAGATCGGCGTCGTCAAAGATCACGAGCGGCGATTTGCCCCCCAGTTCCATCGTCGCGTGTTTCATGTGGGACGCGGCGAGCGCGTAAACCTTTTTGCCCGTCGGCACGGATCCGGTCAGGCTGACCTTGGCCACGCGCGGATCGCTGACCAAGGCGGCCCCAACTGCCCCCATCCCTTGCACCACGTTATAGACCCCGGGGGGTGCCCCGGCCTCGTGCAGGATTTCCGCGATTTTGAGGGCGCAAAGCGGCGTGGTTTCCGAGGGTTTGAACACCATCGTATTGCCACAGGCCAAGGCGGGCGCGCCTTTCCATGCGGCGATCTGGGTGGGATAGTTCCACGCCCCGATGCCCACGCAGACCCCCAGCGGCTCGCGCCGGGTATAGACGAAATCGCCGTTGGCCAGCGGGATGTGTTCGCCCGTCAGGCTGCCCGCCAGACCGCCGAAATATTCCAGCGCGTCCGCCGCCGAGGTCGCATCGACATAGAGCGTTTCGGACAGGGGTTTGCCGGTGTCCCATGTTTCCAGCACCGACAGGTCGCGGTTGCGGTCCCGGATGATGTCGGCGGCGCGACGCAGGATGCGCCCCCGTTGCGTCCCGGTAAGCGCCGCCCAATCGGCCTGTGCCCGCGCCGCACTGGCCAAGGCAAGGTCGACAATCGCAGGCGTCGCCGCGTGGACCCGCGCGATCACGGCCCCGGTGGCCGGATAGATCACGTCAATCACGTCGCCTGCGGTGTCTTCGACATAGCGGCCATCAATGAAATGGCTGGCGGTGGGTTGTGTGGGATAGGACATGGTGCCTCCGGCGGGAGTTGTTATGGCAAGGTGAAGCGGATCAAGGGTAGTTGCAGTTCGGTCGGGCGCAAGAGGGGCCGGGTCATGTGACCACCTGTAATTCAAGATCCAGCAGCGCCAGAACATGCGCCGCTGCCCTGGTCCCGGACGGCACCCGGGTTCCAAGTGTTTGTCGCAGATAGAGCCCGTCGATCAGCCCCGCGATCCGTTCGGCGGCACCGTCTGCCCGGTCGCCCACAAGGGGCCGCAGGTCGTGCCGCAGGTTGGACCGCAACCGTTTCTGGTAGATCACCAGCAACCGCTGCGCCTGCGGGTTGGTTTGCGCAAGAACGTAAAAATTGAGCCAGGCCGAGACCACCTCGGGCCGGAAGTTCACCGCGCCAAAGCTGGCGCGGATCACGGCGGTGACCCTGTCACGCGGGGTTGTGGCCATCACCAGTGCCCCATGCACTGCAGCCCCGTAAACCGTCAGGGTGTGGCGCATCGCGGCGAGAAAGATATCCTCTTTGCCGCCAAAGTAGTGATGCGCGAGCGCGCTGGACATACCGGCGCGCCGCGCGATTTGGCTGACCGTGACATCAAGAGACCCCTGCGCCCCGATTTCATCAATCGTGGCTTTCACCAACGCCGCGCGGCGTATAGGCTCCATCCCGAGCTTGGGCATGACTGGGACCACTTTCTTGTTGCCAAGTTCCACTATTTTGCTTTTTGTTGACTCGTCAATCAATAAAAAGCGTGCGCCCCAACGTGGGCCAGTCAGGGAGAACGACATGATCTGCAAATCCACACTTTCGGTGCTTGCCCTTTGCACCGCCACCACAGCCTTTGCCGAAGGGTGCGACACGGTCCGGTTTTCGGACGTGGGATGGACCGACATCACCGCCACCACGGCCGCCACGTCTATCGTGTTGACAGCACTAGGATACGAGGCCACCACCGACCTGTTGTCGGTGCCGGTCACCTATACCTCGCTCGCCGAGGGAAATATCGACGTGTTTCTGGGCAACTGGATGCCGACGATGGAGGCCGATCTGGCCCCCTACCGCGATGCGGGCACGGTCGAGGTGGTCCGCACCAATCTGACCGGCGCCAAATACACCCTTGCCACCAATGACGCGGGTGTGGCCGCCGGCATCGCCGATTTTGCGACCATCGCCGCCGCCAAGGACGCGCTGGACGCCAAGATTTACGGGATCGAACCCGGCAATGACGGCAACCGTCTGATTTCCGACATGATCGCGTCGGGGTCGTTCGGGTTGGAAGGGTTCGAAGTTGTCGAATCGTCCGAGCAAGGCATGTTGGCTCAGGTGGCCCGCGCCGAAGAACGCGGCGAACCTGTCGTGTTTCTGGGCTGGGCCCCGCATCCGATGAACGCCAATTTCAAGATGACCTATCTGGCGGGCGGCGATGACTGGTTTGGTCCCGATTTCGGCGGTGCCGTGGTCGATACCAACACCCGGGCGGGGTATTCCGCCGAATGTCCGAACACCGGTAAACTGTTGTCCAACCTTGTGTTTTCCCTTGAGATGGAGAACGAGATCATGGGTGCCATCCTGAACGACGGGACCGACCCGGAGGCTGCCGCCAAGACATGGCTGGCCGCCAATCCCGACGCCTGGACCGCGTGGCTGGACGGGGTGACCACCAAGGATGGTGGGGATGCCGTGGCCGCGGTGACCGCCGCCCTCGCCAACTGACGAAACGGGCCCCGGCGCACCGAGCGACCGGGGCATTTTTCCACCCAGACAACACCGGGGGGGCGCACGCATGTTCGATTGGTTGACCGATACCCGGATCCCGGTGGGCGAGGCGGCGGATGCCGTATTCAGTTGGTTGAAAACCAACGCCCGCCCGTTTTTTGACGCCATCACATGGGCCATGGAGGGTCTGATCGAGGCGTTGCAGGCCGCGTTGCAGACCCCGCCCGCCATTGTCATCATCCTTGGGTTTGTCGGCCTGACGTGGGTGTTGCAGCGCAGTTGGAAATCCTGCCTGTTTGTGTTGCTGGGGTTCTTGTTCATTGTGAACCAAGGGTATTGGGAAGAAACCACCGACACCCTGACCCTTGTCCTGTCGTCCTGCGTGGTGTGCATGGGGTTGGGCGTGCCCATAGGCATCTGGTTGGCCCATCGCCCCCGCGCCTATGAATTCGTTAGCCCCATTCTGGACCTGATGCAGACCTTGCCGACGTTTGTCTATCTGATCCCCGCGATCATCTTTTTCGGCCTTGGGATGGTGCCGGGCCTGTTTGCCACCGTCATTTTCGTGCTGCCTGCACCGATTCGCCTGACCGTGCTGGGCGTGTCGTCCACCCCCAAGCCGCTGCTGGAGGCCGCTGTGGCGTTTGGCGCGACCGGCCGTCAGGTGTTGTGGAAGGTCGAATTGCCGTCCGCCTTGCCGCAGATCATGGTGGGGTTGAACCAGACCATCATGCTGTCCCTGTCGATGGTGGTCATCGCCGCCTATGTCGGGGCCGATGGATTGGGCAAACCCGTGGTGCAGGCCCTTGCCCGCGTCAATTCCAAGCTGGGGTTCGAGAGCGGGTTTGTCATTGTGGTGCTGGCCATTGTTCTGGTCCGGATGTTGCAGGGGCAAAAGAAATGACCGATCTGCACACAACTGCTGTCGTTTTTGATAATGTGAGCATCGTGTTCGGGGAAAAGCCGCAGGTGGCCTTGCCCTTGATGGATGCCGGCCACGACCGCGCCGAGATCCAGCGCGAGACCCGGCAGGTTTTGGGCGTGCATGATTGCAGCCTGACCGTGGCCACCGGTGAAATTCTGGTTCTGATGGGCCTATCCGGGTCGGGAAAATCCACATTGTTACGCGCTGTCAATGGGTTGAACCCCGTTGTACGGGGGGCTGTCCGGGTCAATGATGGCGCGGGGATGGTGGATGTCACCCACGCCGACCCCGCCACGTTGCGCCGCATCCGGTTGTCCCATGTCGCCATGGTGTTTCAGCAATTCGGCCTGTTGCCGTGGCGGACGGTGCGCGAAAATGTCGGCCTCGGGCTGGAACTGGCGGGGCAGACCCCGGAACAGCGCCGCGCCAAGGTGGATGACCAACTGGCGTTGGTAGGCTTGTCCGACTGGGCCGAGCGCCAGGTGGGCGAATTGTCGGGCGGCATGCAACAGCGCGTGGGGCTGGCCCGTGCCTTTGCCACTGATGCCCCGATCCTGTTGATGGACGAGCCGTTTTCCGCGCTCGACCCGTTGATCCGGACCCGGTTGCAGGACGAATTGCTGGACCTTCAGGCCAAGTTGAAACGCACGATCATTTTCGTGTCCCACGATCTGGATGAAGCGTTCAAACTGGGCAATCGCATTGCGTTGATGGAGGGGGGCAGGATTGTTCAATGTGGCACCGCCCGCGACATCATCAGCAACCCGGTCAACGGCTATGTGTCTGATTTCGTGGCACATATGAACCCTCTGGGCGTGTTGACCGCGCGCGATGTGATGATCGGCGGTGCGGCAGACGGACCGCAGGTGGACGCCGAAACCCCGGTGATGGACCTGATCGCAGCCCTGCGCGAAGCGCCGGCCCTGAGCGTCATGGAGGGGGACCGCGCCATCGGGCAGGTGACCCAAGCCAGCGTTCTGGCCCGGTTGTCGGGCCAGCCCGACTAGACCTTGGTGGCGGGGGCCGGAGGGGTGACGGTCCGCCGCGCCACGGCTTCGCGCCAGGTGATGAAACTGACGGCGGCGATGATGATCCCGCCCCCGATCAGCACCCAGATGTCCGCCGGTTCCCCGAACACCAGCGCCCCCAGCGCCACCGCCCAGACCAGTTGCAGGAACGTCACCGGCTGCGTTACGGTCAGGGGGGCCGCAGCAAAGGCCCGCGTCATGGTGTAGTGCCCCGCGGTGGCGAACCCCGCCACCAGAAACAGCCAGCCGCACTGTGCCAGCGTCGGCGTGATCCAGACCACCGCCGCAAAGGGGGCCAACCCGATGGTGACCGTGATCGACAGCATCCCCACCACCGCCAGCGGCGACATTTCGTCCGAGACGATCTTGGCGATCAGATAGCTGACCGCGAACAGCGCAGCCGTGCCAAGCATTGCGATATGCCCCGGTTCCACCGCCTTGATCCCCGGCCGCAGGATGATGAGCGCCCCCAATAGCGCAAAGAAAACAGCGGCCAAGCGCCGTGGCGGCAGTTTTTCCCCCATCAGGACCGCCGCCGCCAAGGTGACATACACCGGGTTGAGGTAGTTCATCGCCGTCACCTCGGCGATGGGGATGCGCGCCATGGCGTAGAACCACAGGATGACCGCCAGCGTGTGCGCCACCCCTCGCCCCGAAAACAGCCAAAGCTGCCGTTTTGTCAACCGCGCGTTCAGGATCGGACGGATCATCGGGATCAGAAACACCAGCCCCAGCGCATAGCGCAGGAACGCCGATTGCGCCGCCGGAATCCCCGGCCCCACATGTTTCACCAGCGCCGTGACCGCCACGAAATTAAGCCCCGTCACGATCATCCAAAGGACGCCCGCAACCGGAGACTGTGATTTGACAGGGTCAGACATGCCGCGAAAAGACAGGGAATTGCAGGCACTTACAAGGGGGCAAAGATCAGCCCCACCGCAATCGCCCACATCACGCAGCCGATGCCTGCGTCCAGAAACCGCCATGCCACGGGCCGCGCGAACAAGGGTGCCAACAGCCGCGCGCCATAGCCCAGCCCAAAAAAGAAAACAAACGATGACAGGATCGCCCCGGACCCGAACGCCACCCCCCGCCCCGGATAGCGCGTCGCCACCGATCCGATCAGCAAAACCGTGTCCAGATAGACATGCGGGTTGAGCCATGTCAGCGCCAGACAGGTCAGCACCGCCCGCCGGAGCGACCCCGTCCCTGCATCCTGCGGGGCAAGCGCCTGCCCGCCCCGCCGTGCCGACCGAAACGCCAAGCCACCGTAAACAAACAGAAATGCCGCCCCAAGATACCGCATGACGGGGGCCAGCCCCGGCAGGATGTCCCGCAGCGTGGCGAAAAACGCTACCCCCGCCCCGATCAGGATCGCGTCCGACAGCGCGCAGGTCATAACCACGGGCAGCACATGCGCCCGCCGCAACCCTTGGCGCAGGACAAACGCATTTTGCGCCCCGATCGCAAGGATGAGCGACAGCCCAAGAGAAAATCCGGTGAGAAAGGCAGTGGTCATGACGGTCCTTTTGCGGCGTTGATTTCGCGTCGGTTTTGCGTCGGTATCCCGGCGGTATGGATTTTCCCGTGACCACCCGTTTGCCGGGTCATAGCCGCGCCGAGTCGATAAGGAAAATTAATTTGCATATCATCAGATTAACGCGGCTAATGCCGTCATGATGGATTATCCTGCCTTGGCCGCCCTTGCTGCCGTGTTGCGCACCGGGTCATTTGACCGGGCCGCCGATGTTTTGGGCGTGACCCCGTCCGCCGTATCCCAGCGGATCAAATCGCTGGAAGAACGCATCGGGGCCCCGTTGATCGAACGCGGCCCGCCTGCCCGTGCCACCCCTGCCGGAGCCCGATTGCGCACCCATGCCGAGGCCGTCGCGATGTTGGAGGCGCAATTGGCCACCGACATGGGCAGCCCCCGCAGCGGCGACCGCCCCCGCGTGCGCATCGCCGTCAATGCCGACAGTCTGGCGACATGGATCATCCCCG
>JBGSIZ010000146.1:0-10006 GCA_041742255.1 Marivivens sp.
GCCGCTCTGCGCCCGGTTTCCCGACCGCGCACTGGTGGGGGTGGACAGTTCGCAGGCGATGCTGGAACAGGCGGCGGCGTTGGCCACCTATACCACACTGGTTCAGGCCGATATCGCCGCGTGGTCCCCCGAACGTCCCGCCGCATTGGTGTTTTCCAACGCCGCCTTGCATTGGTTGCCCGACCACGCCGCGCTGTTTCCCCGGATCATGGGGTGGATCGCGCCGGGTGGCACGTTGGCCGTGCAAATGCCCCGCCAACAGATGGCCCCGTCCCACCGAGTGTTGCGCGATCTGGCCGCTGACCTGTTTGCGGACCGGTTCGACTGGACCGGGTGGACCCCGCAGGTGGACGCGCCCGCCGCCTATCTGCGTCTGCTCGCCCCGTTTGGCCGGGCAGAGGTGTGGGAAACCGAATACCTGCAACGGTTGGCCCCGGTGACGGACGGCCACCCGGTTCGTCACTTCACCGCCTCCACCGCGATGCGCCCGATTGCCGAGCGTTTGACCGCCTCGGAACTCGCCGCGTTTGTCGCCCGGTATGATGCTGCCTTGGCGCGGGACTATCCGCCCGAGGCGGACGGTGCCGTGCTCTTTCCCTTTCGCAGGCTGTTCCTTACGGTGACCCGCGACTAGTTAATCGGAGACCGCATGCCCGCCCTGACCCCCACCGACCATTACGGCACGATCACATGGCTGGGCCGCGTCCCGGACCGCGTGACCAAGGCGATTGTGACCATTTCCCTCACCGAACTGACCCTGATCTTTGCCGGGACCGAGGGCGAGGTGCATGCGGGCCTGACCCGGCCATCGTGCAGCCGCGTGACCCGCCAATATCCCAAAGGCACCCCGATCCGGAACACCCGGCAACTGTCGATCGTCAGCGCGCAGGACCTGGCCGCTATCGCCGCCAAACTTGGGCTGGAGGCCATTGACCCCGCGTGGGTCGGGGCCACGGTGGTGATCGACGGCATCCCGGATTTCAGCCACCTGCCGCCATCGTCCCGGTTGCAGTCCGACAGTGGGGCCACCGTGACCATCGACATGCAAAACCGACCCTGCCAATACCCTGCCATGACGATCGAAGCCGCCCATCCGGGGCAAGGCACCGGGTTCAAAACGGCGGCCAAGGGCAAGCGGGGGGTCACCGCGTGGGTCGAACGCGAAGGCGTGTGGCGACTGGGCGACCGGGTCCGGTTGCATGTGCCCGATCAACGGGCGTGGCAGCCGTGACCCTGCCCCGCCGTTTCCCATCAGAAACGACATTTCGTGTCGCCGCCGATTCCTGCGCGGAAAATGTCGGAAACGCGCGCCGCGCGCCGTTTCCCCCGGTCTAAAGCTGTGGCACCCATGCGGCCACCTGCCGCAGCCCGGCATCCATGCCCCGATCACAGGACGCGACATCATGGCCTTTAGAACCGATATCGAAATTGCCCGCGCGGCCCAGAAACGCCCGATCCAGGAGATTGGCGCGAAAATCGGCATCAGCAGCGAGGATCTGGTCCCCTATGGCCACGACAAGGCCAAGGTCAGCCAGCGGTTCATCGACAGCGTGCAGGACCGGCCCAATGGCAAGCTGATCCTTGTGACCGCGATCAACCCGACCCCGGCGGGCGAGGGCAAGACGACGACAACGGTTGGTTTGGGCGATGGGTTGAACCGGATCGGCAAAAAGGCGGTGATCTGTATCCGCGAGGCGAGCCTTGGTCCGAATTTCGGGATGAAGGGCGGGGCGGCTGGTGGCGGCATGGCGCAGGTCGTGCCGATGGAAGATATGAACCTTCATTTCACCGGCGATTTCCATGCCATCACCAGCGCCCACAACCTGTTGTCGGCGATGATCGACAACCACATCTACTGGGGCAACGAACTGGGGATCGACGACCGCCGCGTGGTGTGGCGGCGCGCGCTGGACATGAATGACCGGGCGCTGCGCGATATCGTCACGTCGCTGGGGGGGGTGTCCAACGGGTCGCCCCGACAAACCGGGTTTGACATCACGGTCGCGTCCGAGGTGATGGCGATCCTGTGTCTGGCCAAGAACCTGCGCGATCTGGAACAGCGGCTGGGCGATATGATCGTGGCCTATCGGCGCGACAAATCCCCCGTTTACTGCCGCGATATCAAGGCCGACGGGGCGATGACCGTTCTGTTGAAGGACGCGATGCAGCCCAATCTGGTGCAGACGCTGGAAAACAACCCGGCCTTTGTCCATGGTGGCCCGTTTGCCAATATCGCCCATGGGTGCAATTCGGTGACCGCCACCACGACCGCGCTGAAGCTGGCCGATTATGTGGTGACCGAGGCCGGGTTTGGTGCCGATCTGGGGGCCGAAAAGTTCATGAACATCAAGTGCCGCAAGGCCGGCCTTGCACCTGCGGCGGTGGTGATCGTGGCAACGGTGCGCGCGATGAAGATGAACGGCGGCGTAGCCAAGGCCGATCTGGGCACCGAAAACGTCGATGCCGTGCAAAAGGGTTGTCCGAACCTTGGGCGCCACATTGCCAACGTGAAATCGTTCGGGGTGCCGGTGGTCGTGGGGATCAACCATTTCGTGTCCGACACCGAGGCCGAGGTGCAAGCCGTCAAGGACTATGTCGCGGCCCAAGGCGCTGAGGCGGTGTTGTGCATGCATTGGGCCAAAGGGTCCGAAGGGATCGAGGAACTGGCGCACAAGGTTGTCGCCCTTGCCGAAAGTGGTGTGGCCAATTTTGCCCCCCTCTATCCCGACGAGATGCCGTTGTTTGAAAAGATCGAGACGATTGCCAAACGGATTTACCACGCCGATGGCGTGATTGCCGACACGTCCGTGCGCGCCCAGTTGAAGGCGTGGGAAGCGGCGGGCTATGGCCATTTGCCGGTGTGCATGGCCAAGACCCAGTATTCGTTCACCACAGACCCCAACGTGCGGGGGGCCCCCACGGGCCATACCGTCCCCGTGCGCGAAGTGCGGTTGAGCGCGGGGGCCGGGTTTGTCGTAGTCATCTGCGGCGAGATCATGACGATGCCCGGCCTGCCGCGCGTGCCCAGCGCCGAGACGATCCGCCTGAACGAGGACGGCCATATCGAAGGGTTGTTCTGATCCAAGGGGGGTGGGTCAAGACCCACCTTACCGCCGCCCCTCCTACAAGGAACTGACCCATGACTGCACAGGTGATCGACGGCAAAGCCTTTGCCGCCACTGTCCGCGCCAAGGTGGCCGCCCATGTGGCCCGCCTGCAGGATGACCACGGGGTGGTGCCCGGTCTGGCCGTGGTTCTGGTGGGCGAGGACCCGGCCAGCCAGGTCTATGTGCGGGCCAAGGGCAAGCAAACCACAGAGGCCGGAATGGCCTCTTTCGAACATAAGATGCCTGTGGACACGTCCGAGGCCGATTTGCTGGCCGTGGTTCACGCGCTGAACGCCGATCCGAAAGTGCACGGGATTTTGGTGCAGTTACCGCTCCCGCCGCATTTGAATTCGGACCTGATCATCAACTCGATCGACCCGGCCAAGGATGTGGACGGGTTTCACATTTCCAATGTGGGTCTGTTGGGCACCGGGCAAAAGGCGATGGTGCCTTGCACGCCCTTGGGATCCCTGATGATGTTGCGCGACCATCTGGGCAGCCTGTCAGGAATGACCGCCGTGGTCATCGGGCGGTCCAACATCGTGGGCAAACCGATGGCCCAATTGCTGCTGGGCGACAGTTGCACTGTCACCATCGCCCACAGCCGGACCCGCGATCTGCCCGCCGTGGTGCGGCAGGCCGATATCGTGGTTGCCGCCGTGGGCCGCCCCGAAATGGTGACGGGCGACTGGATCCGGCCGGGGGCCACGGTGATTGACGTGGGCATCAACCGGGTGGACCGGGGCGGCAAGACCGTTCTGGTGGGCGATTGCCACTATGACAGTTGTGCGGCTGTGGCCGGTGCGATCACGCCTGTGCCCGGCGGCGTGGGACCAATGACCATCGCCTGTTTGCTGGCCAACACATTGACCGCCTGTTGCCGCGCGGGTGGTTTTGCCGAGCCAGAGGGGCTGACGGCCTGACGGGCGGCCTGACTGTGGGCCTGACGGGGGCAGGGTGGGTCAAGACCCACCTTACCCGCCACTATCACCCTGCTGCGATCAGGGATCGACCGGGATCATCGTCCCTTGCAGCAGCGCAATGCTGCGCCAATCCGGTGCGGGGTCGCCCGATGTGGCTTGCGCGAACACCTCGGCCCGGACCACGATCAACCGCCGCCCGGCCTTGACCACCTCGCCCACCGCGATCAGGCGGGCACCGCGAGCGGGGGACAACAGGTTGATCTTGATCTCGACCGTCATCACCTCGGACCCCGGCGAAAGCAGGCTGAGTGCCGCGTAGCCCGCCGCACTGTCCCCCAGCCCAAAGGTCAACGCGGCGTGTCCCGCGCCGTGTTGTTGCAAGGTTCCGGGCAGGATCGGGGCCGACAAAACCACACGCCCCGGCGCCACCGCGTCCATGCTGGCCCCGAACGTGGCCATCATGGTTTGCCGGGCGAAACTGTGGCGCAGGCGCAGGATCAACACCTCGGTGTCCGGGGATTGGTCCTGAGGGTGTGCATCGCGCGGGGGATCACCGGGGGTCATGATGTTTTCCAGTATCCCTTTGTCCGCGCTGCACAGAAATCAGCGCAAATTTTTTAACCTATACTGGATTTTTCCGCACTCCTAGAGTAGCGGATGCCATGCCGTGTGTCATGGTGTTGGTGTGGTTAGGCGACAGGTAAACTCTTGCGGACATTGAAAAAGACTTGGGCGGCCCTGATGCGGCCGGAACGCATTGCGATCTGGTTGCTGGTTTCGGCGGTGGCGGTGTTGTCGGGTCCGTTCGGCACCTTTGACATGTTGGATCCCGTGGGATTGACCCTGTATTGGACGAGCGCAGTGGGTGCGTCCATCGTGCTGTCCGTTTATATCCGCTATGCGCTGGAACCCCTGCAAACCGGGTGGCAGGTCTGGCAGCGGGAATTGACCAATGTGGCCACGTTCGCGGTTGTGTTTACGCCGGGGTTGCTGGGCGTCACCCGGTGGTCGTTTGGCCTCGCGCCGCAGGATATTCCGCCGATCCAGATATTCCTGTGGGTGTGCCTCATTGCGCTGACCGTCGCCACCGTGCGGCAAATCGTTGTGCAGGCCCAAATGCCGCACGACCATCCGGTGCGCCCCCGATTGGCGGACCGGTTGCCCGCCCATGCCGCCCCGGTGTCCCGGCTGACCGTCACCGACCACTATGTGGAGGTGTTTTTGACCGATGGGGCGCATCACCGCTTGTTGCTGCGGCTGGCCGACGCCATTCAGGAAATGGACGGCGTCCCCGGCCATTGCACCCATCGGTCCCATTGGGTGACCCGTGCCGCCATCGGGTCCCACCGCCGCAAATCCGGGCGCGATGAATTGATCTTGACCGATGGCACGATCATCCCGGTGAGCCGGAAATACCGCCCCGGTCTGGTGGCCGCCGGGATCATCGACGCAGGGCTGGCCCCCGGTCAATCTGTTCCCGGTCAATCTGGCTTGGATTACCCTGCACCCGTGCCACAGAACGGCACGGCCATGGCCCGCCGCCCGGTCAAGATCGCCATGGCGCGCGGTCCGAACAATGCCGCCAAGGGGACCGCCCCCGCCGACAACCCCCCCGTATAAACCCCGTAGGCCGGCAGAATCAGCCGCCGCGCGTCCACCAGAAACGCGGGCCGCGCCGGACCCACGCCGGGCACATGATGTTTGGGGTGGTAGTGGCCGGACACTTCGCCAGAGCCCGCATCTGCCGCCTGTGCAATATGCCGGAACACCAGCGGACCGAGCGTCAGGGTCGCCAGATGGCTGCCCTTGAACTCCACCGGGCCGGGGTCGTGGTTGCCTTCGATCCAGACCCAGCGGCGGCCGGCCTGCATCTGGATCAACGCGGCCCGCGCGGCATCGTCCAGACCCGCCGCCGCATCCAGATCGTCGAAACTGTCGCCCAGACAAATCACCGTGTCCGGGTTCGTGGCGTCGATATCCGCCGCCAGTTTGTCCAGCGTGGCCCGGGTTTCATAGGGCGGCAACAGCGTGCCCCCCCGCCGCGCGATCCGTTCGGATTTGCCAAGGTGCAGATCGGACACGCACAAAACCCGGTGCGCCGCCCACCACAACCCGCCCGAGGGCAAGGCCGTCAGCGCCGCACCGGCGAATGTGAAGGCATAAGCGTTCATGATCCGTTCCTAGCCCTGTCCGGCATTGATCCGCAAGGGGGGTGGGTTGAAACCCACCTTACAAGTCGCCCAATCCGGCATCGTCCATCAGTTGCCCCGCTTGTGCGGCCATCAACCGGTCCCGGCCTTCGCCTGCAATCGGAGTGCGCCCCATTTCGAACAGCAAAGGGGCGGCCAGCGGGCTGACCCGGGTGAGCGCGCACAGATCGACCCGGCCCCGCGTCCGGGTGAACAATTCCTCGATCCGGCCAAAATCCACGAGGCCCTTGAGCGCCTCTTCGCGGGTGATCCGCATCATCAGGTGGTCGGGGTCGTATTTGGCCAGCGTGTCATAGAGGATATCGGACGAAAATGTCGCCTGCCGCCCGGATTTGCGCGCCCCCATCGTGTTGCGTTCGATCAGCCCCGCGATGGTGGCGCTGGCGCGGAATGTCCGTTTCATCAGCGCGTTGTTGGCAAACCATGTGTCCAATCCGTCCCTCAGGCGGTCCGGGTCAAACAGGGGGGCGGGGTCCGTTACCCGCTCCAGCCCCCAGATCAGGGTGGCATAATCCGTGGCCAAAAAGCCCAACGGGGCCAGCCCTTCCTCCTCCATCCGTTTGGTCAAAAGGACGCCCAGCGTTTGTTGCGCGTTGCGCCCGGCAAAGCCGTAGACGGCAGTATAGTGCCGGTCGTCGCGCGGAAAGGTTTCGATCAGGATGCGGTCGGCCTCGGGCAGGCGGGACACGGCCCGCTGCAGCCGCAGCCATTCGGCGGTATGCGCGGGCAGGTCGGGCCAATCGGGTTCCTGGAACATCCGCAGGATACGCGCCGACAACTGGGTAGAGGTCGCGAATTTGGTGCCCATGAAGGTGGCGATTTTGGGCGTTTTGGCAGCAGAACGGCTGACCTCGACCGTCAATTCGCGCAGGCCGTCATAGCGCACGATCTGCCCGCCGATCAGAAAGGTGTCGCCGGGGGTCAGGCTGGCGGCGAAGTTCTCCTCGACCTCGCCCAAGGGTTTGCCGGTGCCCCGCATCCGGACCTTGAGCGTGTCGGTGTCCTGAATGGTGCCGATGTTCATCCGGATCCGCTGGGCCGCGCGGGGGTCGCGCAACTGCCACAACCCATCCGCCCGCTGCATTAGGCGCTGCCATTTGTCATAGGCGCGCAAGGCGTAACCCCCGGTCGCCACAAAATCCAGACAATCGTCGAACGCCGCCCGGCCAAGGTCGGCATAGGCGCCGGCCTGTCGGATTTCCGCCAGCAGCGCCAGCGCGTCAAAGGGTCCGGCGCAGGCCCGGATCAGGATATGCTGGCACAGGACATCGCGGGGGCCGGGGCCGCGCGGGTCGCCGTCAAGGTCGTGGGCGCGGGCGGCCTCCAACGCGGCGACACATTCCACGACTTCAAAGCGGTTGGCGGGGACGAGGAGGGCCTTGGAGGGGGCGTTGTAGCGGTGGTTGGCGCGGCCGATGCGCTGGATCAGGCGCTTGACGTTCTTGGGCGCGCCAATCTGGATCACAAGGTCCACATCGCCCCAGTCGATGCCCAAGTCGAGCGAGCCGGTGCAGACAATGGCCTTGAGTTCTCCGCGTACCATCGCGGCCTCGACCGCTTCGCGCTGTTCGCGGGACAGGCTGCCGTGGTGGATGCCGATGGGGAGGCTGTCGTCATTGGCGAGCCAGAGGTTGTGAAAGAAGATCTCGGCCTGGGCGCGGGTATTGTGGAAGATGAGGGTGGTTTTGTGGCGTTTGACCTCGTCCAGGACGGCGGGGATCGCGTATTTCGCGCCGCCGCCTGCCCAGGGCGGGCGTTCGTCGGTGACCATCATGGAGATGTCAGGCTCTGGCCCCGGGTCGGCGTGGAGGATGGCGCAGGGATCGGAGTTGCGGGCGAGGAGGCGGGCGATGGCGGCGGGGTCTTCGACGGTGGCAGAGAGGCCTACGCGGCGGAGGCCGGGGGCGAGGGTTTGCAGGCGCGAGAGGGCGAGCATGAGTTGGTCGCCGCGTTTGGATTCTGACAGCGCGTGGATTTCGTCGATGATGACGCGGGAGAGGCCTGCGAACATGCGGGGGGCGTCTTCGTAGCTGACCAGCAGGGCAAGGCTTTCTGGCGTGGTGAGAAGGATGTGGGGCGGGTCGGCGCGCTGGCGGCGTTTCTGGGTGTAGGAGGTGTCGCCGGTCCGGTCCTCTATCCTGATGGGGAGGGCCATTTCGGTAACGGGGGTGGTGAGGTTGCGGCGGATATCGGCGGCGAGGGCCTTGAGCGGTGAGACGTAGAGCGTGTGGAGGCCCTTGTGGGTGCCGGGGGCGAGTTCGAGGAGGGTGGGGAGGAAGCCCGCCAAAGTCTTGCCGCCGCCGGTGGGGGCGATGAGGAGGAGGGCGGGGTCGGCGGCGCGATCCAGCATCGCGGATTGGTGGGGATGGATTGTCCAGCCGCGTCTGGTGAACCAGTCTGAGAAGGGGGAGGGCAGCGCGGACATGGGCGCAATGGTGAACAAGAGGTGAACAAGGTCAAGGGGGGATTTGGGGGGTGGTTTGACGAATCGGGTGTAAGATGTTGAATTCGT
The DNA here is from genome assembly GCA_041742255.1 of Marivivens sp. GTDB lineage: Bacteria > Pseudomonadota > Alphaproteobacteria > Rhodobacterales > Rhodobacteraceae > JBGSIZ01. The sequence goes on from JBGSIZ010000146.1 coordinate 8,753, forward strand.
GAGGGTAATGGATGCGGCAATTGATCGGTATCACGTCGGTATTTTGTCGGTATTGCGTCGGTATTCCTGCGGGATCAGGGGGAGTTAAGGCAGCGTGCGGTGGGGATTCCCTTGTGGTTTCGGGGGGCGATGAGGGCAGGGTGCCGGGGAATGGTTGCGGGTTGGTTGCGGGGGAGCGCGGGGGCCGCTCGTTCCGCGCGGCGCGCGGCCTCGCCGGGGTGGCGTGTTGCACCCTCCTTGCGGGTTTCTTTGTCTTCCAAATACCTCGGGGGGCTCCGCAGGAGCGGGGGCAGCGCCCCCTCGGCGGGTGGGCGGGGGACTGGTGGTTTGCCGCTTTGCCTTGGCGGGAACGGGCTGGTAGGTGAAAGGCGATGCCGCCGAAAGGATGCGCCTTGTCTGAACGATTTCCGATCATCGGCCTGATATTCCATGATTTTCTGGCCGAGACGTCGCATGTGGAGATTCGGTCGCAGGCCGGGCGGTCTTTGGCCGAACGGGCGCAATCTGTCTTTGACGAAACGCGGCTGACGGCGCGGCGCGATCTGTTCGAGGCGTTTACCCTGCCGTCCTTGGGGGCGCAGACGGACCCGGATTTCCGGATCGTCGTCATCACATCGAGCCTTTTGCCGGAACCCTTTCGGGCACGTCTGGATGCGCAGGCGCAGCGGTGGCCCTGGCTGAGCGTCAGGTATTTCCCGCCGTCGACCGGGTTCAATGAGGCGGCGCGGCTGGCGCTGGCCGAGGCTGTGCAGGCAGAAGGTCCGGCGGGCCGGGTGGTGCATTTCCGTCTGGATGATGACGACGCCTTTGCCTGTGATTTCGTCGCACGGCTGCGGGCTGCGGCACGGGGGCAGGCTGCGGGGCAGATCATCAGCCTTGTGAACGGATGGTATGTGACGACGGGCGGGCCGGATGCGGCGCTGGCGGTGGCGTCGCTGGCCTATCCCAAGGTTTCGCTGGGGCTGGCCATGGTGACGGACGGGCCGGTGGAGCGCACGATCCATGACATGGGCAACCATTGGGAAATTGCGGAAAATCTGGTTGCCTGTGTTGGCGGCGAGGGGGCCTGGCTGCGGTCGATCCACAATGCGGCAGAGAGCCAGGTTCTGCGCGATCCGTTCGAGTTGCATACCCTGCCGGAGAACCGGCACCTGGGCCTTGATGCGGCGGGGTTCCGGGCGATCCTGGGTGAAAAGTTCCCGCGTCTTGACCCCATGCGCGTGCGCGCGGCGCTGACGGGGGCGGCGCCGGTGA